>MTML01000132.1 GCA_002011215.1 Archaeoglobus sp. JdFR-24 | reverse complement strand
ATAAGGAAGACTGTGGAGTGGTATCTTGAAAACGAATGGTGGTGGAAGTCTCTGGCTGACGAGAGGGTTTTGCACCCAACACCATGGAAGCTGAAGTGGTAATTGTTAAATAATACCATCATCTAATCTATTCCATGAGTTCTGATGTGGAAGTTATTAAAGAAGTGGATAAACAGGGTAGACTAGTACTACCAAAAGACTGGAGAGATAAATACGCAAAGCGGCGAAAGATCATTTTGAAAATTGAAGGTGATAAAATCATAATAAAACCATACAGGCTTGCAGACCTGACAGAATTCTTCGATTGTGTTGAAGTGGACATCAAATCTGATCTCGCTGACTGGAAGTCTGTAAGGAGGGAACTGCTTGAGGTTCGTTGACGCAAGTGTTTTCGTACATGCGTTCATAAAACCCAGAAGAGAGCTGAAACCCCACGAAATCGAGATAAAGGAGTCTGCTAAAAAGATAGTGAAGAGGATAAATGAGGGTGAAGAAGTTGGAATCACAGTTGTGCAGGTGGCGGAGATTGCAAACATACTGGAAAGCTATCTACCACTGGAGGATGCCCTTAAGGTTGAGGAATTCTTACTGCTTGCCGGAAATGTGAAAGTGTATGATGTGACCAAAAAGGACTGTATGAAAGCTCTTAAAATTGCCAGTGACAAAAATGTTGGGTTGAGCGACGCAATAGCATATGTTTTGATGGATGAAGAGGTTGAGGAGATTTACTCATTTGACAGTGATTTTGACCGATTGAAAGTAAAGAGGGTTGTAGAGTGATATGAGAGTTTTCATTACCGGCGGTAGCGGGCTGCTGGGAAGTAAAGTGGCTGAGATTGCTCTGGAGAGGGGTTTTGAGGTTTATTCTGGATACAACAGCCATGTCCCAGCTTCAGGAGAACCTGTCAAAATTGATCTGGTCAATCCCGGGAGTATTATTGAAGCAATCGAGAGTGTAAAGCCTGATGTGATCATTCATTCAGCAGCCTTAACAGATGTGGATAGATGTGAGAAGGAGGGGGAGCTGGCTTACAGGATCAATGTTGAAGGTACAAAGGTTATTGCTGAAACTGCCAGAAAGCTTAACTCATTCATGGTTTACGTCTCAACAGACTATGTTTTTGATGGCAGCAGAGGTATGTATAAAGAGGATGACGAAGCGAATCCTGTGAACTACTACGGCTACACAAAACTGATGGGCGAGAAATACTGCCAGGATTTCTGCATTGCAAGAGCATGTGTGATATATGGAGCTAAGCCAGCGAGTGGTAAGGTTAACTTCGCTCTGTGGTTGATTGAGAAGCTTGAGAAAGGAGAGAATGTTAGAATAGTCACGGATCAGTATATCACACCAACTCTGAACACCAATCTTGCTAAAATGGTGCTTGAGGTTGCTGAAAAAGAGGTTAGAGGAGTGTTTCATTTAGCTGGATCCACGAGAGTTTCGAGGTTTGAGTTCGCTCAGGAGATCGCCAGGACGTTTGGACTGGATGAGAACCTGATCACTCCCTCGAAGATGGATGAGATAAACTGGATCGCTAAAAGACCAAAAGATTCCTCGCTTGATGTTTCAAAGGCTACAAAATATTTGAATGAGAAACCATATACTCTCAGTAGAGCTTTGGAAATATTAAAGGAGGAGGTTAAATGATGCTTCCTGGTATTATCATCAAACCTTTAAAGAGGTTTGCAGATGAGAGGGGATTCTTCACTGAGATAATGCGTGAGGACTGGGATGTGTTTGAGGATGAAATTGTTCAGGCTAACCTGTCCATCACCTACCCAGGGATCGTAAGGGCCTGGCACAAACATGAGAGAGGACAGGTTGATTATTTCGTTTGTGTGAAGGGAGCAATCAAGATATGTGCATATGATGATGAAACGCAGGAGTTAAACGAGATTGTATCGACAGGAGAGAGCTTGCAGGTTGTAAGAGTGCCAGGGCATTACTGGCATGGGTTCAGGGTTGTTGGGAATGAGCCAGCCATGCTGGTCTATTTTGTTAACAGGCTGTATGATTACGAAAATCCGGATGAAGTCAGGAGGCCGTGGGATGATCCGACGGTGGTGCCACGAAAGATAAACGGGAGGGAGGACGATTCAAGGTGTGGTAAACCATGGGACTGGTTTTATCCCCCCCATAAATAGCTAAAATTTTTAGACAAAAATAGTAAATGAAGTTGAGGTAATAAGAAATGAAAATCTCAATTATAGGGTCTGGTTACGTCGGTATAGTCACTGGTATTGGATTTACAGAACTTGGCAATGAAGTAATCTTCATCGATATCGATAAAGCCAAAATCAACGCAATAAACAACCAAGAACCACCCATTTACGAGAAAGGCCTTGAAGAATTAATGATAAAAAACAGAGACAAATATTATGCAACAGATGACTATAGTGAGGCCATAGACAAATCTGATATTACCTTCATCTGTGTTGCAACTCCATCAAACGAGAACGGTTCAATTAATCTAGCTTACATCAAATCTGCAGCTAAAGAAATTGGAAAGAC
>MTML01000014.1 GCA_002011215.1 Archaeoglobus sp. JdFR-24 | reverse complement strand
TATACAAGAGTATCAACGGAGAATCAGGCTGAAAAAGATTATAGTTCTCTTGGATCCCAGAAAGAGCATATCTTGAATTTTATAAAAAGCAGAAAGTTTTGGGGCTGGAAACTTTTTAGTATTTATGAAAATGCGGGCTTCTTTTAGTATTTCAGTATAACGTTCTCGGTGTTTGTGAAGTTGGTGTCAGCCAATTTGGACAAACAAAGTGAGCCATAAACACCGTGTTATCTACCGTTGTGGGCGATGCGATACTCTATATCCCGTTAACCCTGTTTCTTCTCCAGCACCTCACGAATAGCCGTAAGTTCTTCTAACATACGTCTGAAGATTTCCGAATCGCTTTCTCCCACAACTTCCTTTTTAACCTCCTCAGGTCTTGAAACAGCATAACCTCTGACTCTCTCCATAATGGTATCTTTCAACTCATTAAAGTCCCTGACACCTATCAATTGTAGTTCGGCTTGTGCACCTTGTGTGCCACCAGCACCTGCTGTTTGAACGTGAACCGCTCCAATATTAAACATCCTTTGACCTGGTCCTTGAATTACATCTATGTTAGTAATCTTGGTGTATGGAACAGTAATTCGCTTTCTCCAAAATACTCCCTTTTTCCCTTTGATAGAATCGCTATCAATGACATATTCCAGGGATCTGTGAAACGCCGGAATCCAAAACAAAATAGGCAACATGAGCATTAACCACCCGACTATGCTAAGACCCGAGATAAGGTTACCGGGATAGTCAAGAATGAACATCAAAAATATACCTGTCACCAAACCAATAACAAACGGGATGCTCCAACTTATTAAACCATAGGGTCTTCAGCTCTTTTTCAGGTTTTATTACAATAGGCTCCATTTTTCCTCCTTTTCACCTACAATGGCAGATAACGTTTTGCGGATAAAAGAAGTTGCTGCAGGCAATTTGGGCAAAGCGTAGCGAAGCCTTTTATCCGCTGTTATACGCAGTGAACGAAGTGAGCGTAGTCGGCGAAAGGACGCCCCATTCATTTTATCTTTCGTAAATAACCTTTTTGATTAAACGTCAAATAAAATTTCTCCCTTTTTCTATCCACAATAAAGTCTTTGTTTTCTTTCAAAAAGTCTTCAACTGCTTCCATTGGACCAGGACCAAAGTTTGGGTTTACAGGATGACCATTCAAATTAGTATCCTCCACTATCAAATAATTTCCTTTAGTAACAAATTTGCTATAAATTCTCAATTCATTAAGAACATGCTCTTTATGATGGTCTGAATCCAAGATAACCATTACTTTATCTCCACCTTTTATTAAATTGCTAACTTTTCCTACAATTTCTTTGGAGGTAGATGAGCCAAGTAAGTATTTTATTCTCTTGTGTTTTGGTCTCCCTTCTCTGCCTTCGATGTCAATAGATATAACTCTTCCATTATCTACCAAATCGCATATAGAAGCCAAAAATAAAGCACTCCCTCCACTTGCTGTTCCACATTCGATTATCACATTTGGTTTCACTTCGAAAATGATCTCTTGATAAATCCAAAGATCCAATGGGCACTTCAATGTCGGGATGCCAAGCCAAAATGTGGCACCCCAAGTTTTACCAAAGATGTGAGAATCATAATAGAGTTTATGAAATTGGTCTACAATCTCTTTCTCTAATCCAGTGGCAGTATAAATTCTATGAAAAATAAGCGATCGTAATGTTTTTATTTCGTTCTTTAATAAACTTAGAATTTTTTTTACCATCATAATTTTAATAACTCCGTTTCTTTATTAAAGTTTTGTTTCTTAGGCGTCTCGAAGCCGATTGCGTATAACTCTGTTATGTGCGAATCAAATTCGGATATACTACCATATTTGGAAGATATACGAACAAGATTCACATATACCACCCTCTGGTTGAACCGTCTTTCCGTTAAATTTCCCCTTTCCCTTGTCATCACTCCTCTTCCTTTAAATCTAATCCGTCAAATGCACTTTTAATTCGGGTGTTCAATGTAGAGGTTGAGTAATGGGTTATAAAAATATTTTTACCAAAAATGTTTTGAAGCTTTGAAAAATATTTTGTACATACCTTTTGGGTTATCCCTTCTACCATAGTTTTAACTCCTTTTGTGTCCACCAAGGTTTGGCATTGGTGGATATTACATAATATATAGCAAAGAAAACCAAAGAAGTCAAGTTCTTTTTTGTAGATTATCCAACACATATTGACCGGGCTAAAATGTTTAAAGTGTTAAAAAATATCTTGCAATTGGATGGATTTTATTCTATAATGCAACTGAAAAAAATTTATGAAGGTTTTCTACAACTTTCATGGAAAGGAGGAGGGATATGAAAAACTTGGCTTACTTAGAGTTATATAAACGAGAGCCAAAAATCGCATGCTTCACATTAAGTGTATTTTCAAACTGACTGGGGGGGAGGAATTTGGATTGACGATGAAGAGTTTTATATTCCCTATATTCCGAGGATTTCTAATTGGAGGAAGTGGGAACAGACTGGAATGTAATGGTTAAGGATTGCTTATTT
>MTML01000079.1 GCA_002011215.1 Archaeoglobus sp. JdFR-24 | reverse complement strand
TAGGGGATTTATCATAAAAAGATTTTTTGTTAAGAGTTAATTTTTTATGGTGCTCTATTTCTTGATAAAGGCAAAGGAGAGGGAGTATTTGAGATAAAAATTTGTTGAAGAGAGAAGATTCAGATTAACTTATTCTCTATGAATTTGAGGAGTTTCGGATCAAAGAACTTTAATTAAAAGGTGCGAAGTTGGGTATAAGAATGAAAATGACTTTTTTTGACGAACATAAGAAAAAAAATGAAAAAAACTTGATTTTTGGGAAAATTACTGTATTTTTTTAGATGAGAGATTTTATAATAAAAACACTTCTTATTCCTCCAATTCTTAAAAAAAATATTTTACCCCGTAAAAGGCTAATAGAATTCTTATACAAAAATTTGGAGAAAAAACTTATTTTGCTTGTAAGTGGTGCAGGATACGGTAAAACAACTCTACTTACACAACTTATAGATAAACTTAACCATCCTTTTGTTTTTTATACTATCAATAAAAGTCACACTAATTTAGTTACATTTATTTCTTATTTAATTGCAGGAATTAGAAACATATATAAAGATTTTGGAACTCGTACAACACACATAATAGAAGAGATAGAAAATATTAATCTCAATATAGAAAAAGTAATAGGTACTTTTGTAAATGAAATAGTAGATACCATAGATAAAGAATTATTCATAATATTAGATGACTATCATTTAATAGATAAAACAGAAATAATAAACAAAACATTAAATTATTTGTTAGAATATATACCCCCTAATGTTCACATAATAATTTCTACCAGAGAAGCTCCTTCTCTCTCTTTAAGTAAACTAATAGCAAAAGACAATCTTATAGAAATTGCAAAGGAAGATTTTAAATTTAGGATTGACGAGATTCAAATGTTATTTAAAGAAATATATAAATTAGACCTTTCAAGTTCTCTGCTTAATGAAATATATAAGTTCTCTCAAGGATGGATCACAGCGTTACAACTTACTTCATATATAATTAAAAAAAATCAAAAAAATGTCTTAAAACGATTAAAAGAAGGTAAAGAAAGTTTAGATTATTTTCAGAATGAAGTTTTTAATCAACAGCCTAAGGAGATACAATTATTTCTCTTAAATTCAAGCATATTGGAACAAATGTCTCCTACTTCTTGCGATATCATTTTCCAAAAAAATAATTCCAAAGAAATTTTAAGAACTTTAATAAACAAGAATTTATTTATCTCTTGTATAGATGAAGAAAAGGAGATTTTTATCTATCACCCTCTTTTCCACAATTTTTTACTTAATAGGGCATTAAAATTAGGAAAAAAATACCTTTGTTCTCTCCATTTAAGAGCAGGAGATTACTTCAAGTCAATCAAAGAATATACTTATAGTATTAGACATTATATTTTAGGAAATAATATTGATAAAGCATTAAGGATTGTAGAAAAGGATGGACAAAAATTAATTGAGATGAGAAAATTTAACCTCCTTGAACAATGGTTTACATTACTACCTAAGCAATTAATCCAAAATAATCCTACTTTACTATGGTACGAGGGAGAAATATTTTACTGGCAAGGTAGATATGAGGAAGCAATGGAAGCTTGCGAAAAGGCAAAAAGAAAATTCGTAAAATTAGGAAAAAAAGAAGAAACAATTAAACCTATCTCGGTGATATTAAAAATTTTATCTATCCAAGGGAAATATAAAAAAGTGATTAAATTAGGAAATGAAGTCCTTGAATTGTTTAACAAAAAAGAAAATTTATTTAAAGTTTCTCTATTGAATTCACTAAGTAGTGTATATTTTTTCCTAAGCAATTATCATAAATCAGCCTCTTTACTACAAGAAGCTTTAAGAATATGTAAAAAAATTAATGCTCCTAGAGAGGAAATCAAATTATTAATTAATCAGCTATTACATCTTGCAGCACTTGGTGAATACGATGCACTTATCCAAATAGGAGAAGAGCTTTTTAGGAAAATACAGCATAGTTATTATATAGGAGCACTTTGTGTAATTCTTGGTGATGCTTACATAATAAAAGGAGAATTTACTCTTGCAAGAAATATTCTTAAAAAAGCTCTTCGGTTTAATAAAATGTATAACGATAAAAGAGAAATAAATTTTACACTCTCCACACTTGGATTTTTAAATCTTGCAACCGAAAATTATGAATTAGCGAGATTATATTTTAAAAAAGCATTGACTCTTAATACTAAAATAAAAGATAGGGCTCTAAATCAGAGTTTATTATATAATATTTCAAGAAGTTATTTATTTGAGGAAAGAATTATAGAAGCCGAAGAATATATTAATAAACTATTTTCCCAAAATAAATTAGAAGAAATTTTGCCTGAATATTTAATTACAAAAGGAGAAGTACTCATTAGGAGTGGAAGTTTTGGCGAAGCAGAAAAAATTCTTAAATTAGCACTTAAAAAACTTGGAAAAGCGAAAAATAAGCTTGAAGTTATGCTCACTCATATTGCTTTAGCAAGACTTTATTATGAAAAAAAAGATGAAAAATTATTAATTAAACACTTAAGAGAAGCAATTATTCTTTCTAAGACGAATAA
>MTML01000059.1 GCA_002011215.1 Archaeoglobus sp. JdFR-24 | reverse complement strand
TCAGACGAAAGCTCAATCCACCGTAACACCTGCGTCAGGCTGATAAAAATCCAGGAGAAGAGATGTGTCAAACGATACATCGGGAGCTATCTCCTCCTTTCGTGGTTTGGCTCGTTACCTACCACTTTTTGGGGAGGGAGCTCCCATTTCCTTCTATACCAGAGCAAGAAGGCGAAATCGAGAGCTAAGTCACGTTAATCAAAAATCTGTATCTCATTCACTGGACGGAATTGAAGGCAAATAAGGGGGGAAGCTAAATGACCAGCGTTATAGCGAAGGTAGATAAGGGTCTGGAGTATGTTGAAAAGACAATTATGGTGGTGGCAGGTATCCCTTTACTTTTCCTTTTAGTTTTTGTTGTATTTGCCAGATACTTCTTCCACCTTTCAACTCCTTATGAGGGTGAGCTTGCCAAACTTCTCCACATCTGGATGGTTTTTGCTGGAGCAAGCTGGTTAGTTGGAAGGGAAGGGCATCCAGGGGTAGAGATATTCAAATCAAAGATTAAAAAAAGTTCCAATATTATAGGAAAAAGAATCTACCTCACTTGTATGTATGTGATCATGCTTTTGTTTATATATCCGGCGCTTATTTATGGAGTAAAATTAATGCCTCTATATATTAAGCAGAAAACAATTTATCTTGGCATATCATACGCGTTTGTATATGGCGGGGGAATCTTGGGAATGTTCTTCATGACGATTCGCTGTTTCCTACAAATTGCTAAAATATGGAAGGGGGAGGAGTAGTGCAGGGGGTTCTGTTAGTGATAATCTTCTTCATAGCATTTTTCGTTTTTTTATTAATGGGAGTTCCTATTACGTTTTCCTTGGGAGCAAGTGGGACACTATCGCTTTTATTGTCAGGGCAACAGCTAACACTACTTGTTAGAAGTATGTTTTCACCCTTTGAATCATTTACCCTTTTGGCAATTTATTTGTTCACGTTTATGGGGGTTATTTTCCAAAAGACTGGAATGGCGTCTCTCCTAACTGATGCACTCATGCCTATAGTTGGTCGTTTCCGCGGAGGATTGGCTTTAGTAACGACTTATGGTAGTGCATTTTTTGGGGCCCTTACTGGCTCTGCCAATGCTACTTGTGCAACTTTTGCTAAGCTTATGGGTCCAGAGATGGTTAAAAGAGGATATCCGAGACCTTGGACAACAGCAGTAATAGCCAGTGCGTCACCCTTGGGGCAGCTAATTCCACCAAGCTTAACTTGTATTGTTTTGGGAGTGGCAACAGGCACTTCAATTGCGGCACTCTTCACGGTGGACTTGGCTATAGGCATTCTAACTTTAATTTTTATGACAACTCTTATTTTAATAATTGCCAGGAAAAGGAATTATGGGAGTACAACAGAAAAGTTCACGCGAAAGGAAGCTATCGAAAGAATTACAAAAGCTTTGCCTTTAGCTGGTGTGCCGTTGATAGTCCTTGGTGGAATGTACGGTGGCGTATTTACCCCAACTGAGGCTGGAGCAATAGGTTCCCTAGTCTCACTTATACTTGCAGTAGTTTATAGAAAGCTTACACCTCGCTCCTTCTATGAGACTGTCATTGACTCCGCTGCTACAACGGGTATGGTTCTACTTCTAATAGCTGCATCGTATGTAGTTAGTTATGTTATGAGCTTTACAGGGATTACCCAATGGTTTATAAACTTCCTCACAGGCTTAAGTGGAAAGAGCGGATATATTGGCCTACTCTTCCTTGTAGTAATTCTACTAATCATGGGGTGCTTTATAGATTTAATAGTATTATGTATTATACTTGCTCCCACAGCCGTAGCCGCACTTGCTCCACTAGGCATTAACCCCTACCACATAAACGCCCTATTCCTAATAGGAAACCTAATAGGGATAATAACACCTCCCGTCGGAGTAGCACTGTTCACTTCATCATTCGTCTTAAATGAGAAAATAGAGAAGGTTAGCAAGGAGCTTGTCCCATTCATACTCATGTATATTATCATAACAATTATAATTGTTCTCTTCCCAGACTCAGTACTGTGGCTGCCTAGGGTACTTGGCTTCAATGTGTAGCATCCGGTGAAAAATGAGAAACACCCAAAAAGTGGTAGATGACAGTAAAGGTAGGTTAATCTTGATTGTAGCCTACCCAGTTACGAAGTGCAAGAGGGGACGCTAGTGGAGCGGCATAGGTTTCGGGGCACAGAAAACCCCAACCGCCTCTCTAGGCGATGTATGCACCTTGGTAACTTTTTTGGATTACAGCCTGGCCAGGTAAGAGAAGAACGCCTGCCAAGATGGCGACGCAGCCAGAGAGTGGCAGCGGGATACTGTTGAGCAGGGGCGCCAGCTGGACAGCAACGGCGAGCAACCACTGGCGGGCGAGTGACTTCAGGCGAGATGTTGACCTGCCATATAGCCCATAGGTTGCGTTGTGCTTGTCACAAGGATAGACCGACGCCGATGCCGATCACCGAGCGGACGGCCAGAGTCAGTATCTGAGCCCCATAGCGGAGGTGCCGCAAGTCAACTACCGGACGGCCAGTGGGTTAAGCGACTTGCAGCGCGTTTGGGTCTCAGCGGTAATCGCGC
>MTML01000021.1 GCA_002011215.1 Archaeoglobus sp. JdFR-24 | reverse complement strand
TACTTTAAAACTTTATTCATAATTACCAACTACTGCCTTATGCTTCCAATTTCTAGGGAATCCTCATATCCTATCTGACGCTACCTCAAATCATATTCATAACATTGCTTGATCTGGACGTTATAAAACTCATGAAGTTTTAGCTGCTTTCCTTTTACATATATTAAGCCATCTACATCAGGAGCTTCTCGATAGCTTCTACCATAATACATCCGTTTTTCTTCATCATAACCTTCTATCAAAACTTTCAATATCCTGTTTTTTAACTTTTGGTTTATCTTTAAAGAGATATCCATTTGAAGTTCGTACACCTTGCTAAAACGCTTTCTTTTAACTTCCTCCGGAACTTTGTTAGGAATCCGGGAGGCAGGAGTCCCTTCCTCTTCAGAATACATAAAAAATCCTACCTTATCAATTTTTTTCTCTTCCAGGAAACACAGCAATTCTTCAAAATCTATATCCGTTTCACCGGGGAAACCAACAATAAAAGTTGAGCGTATGCTTATTTCTGGAATTTCACACCGAATGTTATCAATCAACAAATTGATGTAACTCTTATCAAAGGGTCTTCCCATTTTTTTTAAGATTTTGTCACTACAATGCTGCAGCGGAATATCAAGATAATTACAAATCTGTTTGTTTGCTGCAATCACTTTCAAAAGATCCTCTTCTATTCTGGTGGGATAACAATACAGCAGTCTTACCCACTCTATGTCTGTAGTGTTACATATATCTAGGAGCAGATCTTTTAACCTGTAATTATTATAAAGGTCATAACCGTATGATGTCGTATCTTGAGCAACCAGAATCGCCTCTTTTATACCCTTTTGCCGTAATGCCGCTATTTCCTTCAATACAAACTCTTTTGGTCTGCTTCTGTAAGAACCTCTTAACTCTGGAATTATACAGTAACTACACCTGTTGCTGCAGCCTTCAGCTATTTTTATATATGCCGTGGGTTTGGATGTGGTATAAATTCTAGGTAAGTCATAAAACTCATATTTATCGGGTGTATCAACCAATAGTGTTTTTTCCCCCTCAATACACTGGTTAATAGCTTTGGTTATTTTATGAAAACTACCTGTTCCAACTACTCCATCTATTTCCGGTATTTCTTCCATTAACTCTTTATAGTATCTTTGTGCCAAACAACCCGCAACTATTATAACCTGTCCTTTTTTCCTTTGGGAAACAACTTCGAATATTTTTTCAATGGACTCCTCTTTCGCAGATTCTATAAAACCACAGGTGTTTATTATTACGATATCTGCATCCACTATATTAGGAGTAAAAGTAAAAGAGTCTTTCTTCAAAATACCCATCATGTTTTCCGAGTCAACTAGATTTTTGTCACAGCCTAAAGAAATAACCTTAATTTTGTACTCCAATGGAACATTACCTCCTATTACTACTGCTGCTTTATAAATACAAAGTTTCTTGTATTACCTTCTGGTACACCCAAATGTTTTCCATTCACAGTTATGTCAACAACCAATGGATTCCCGATCCTTATCCATATTTTACTCTTACCACTAACTGCTTTACTCTCACCTTCTATCAGTGTACCTTCATAAAAATCTTCACCATCCACTATTACTTTAATCCAGCATCTACTTGATATAACCCTTAGCTCTAAAGCTATTTGCGGTGCTTTAACCATATACTTTGTCTCAAGCTTATCATCTTTAATTAATGTAACAACATCTTCCCTTTCATCTGGTATACTAACTTCTGGTGCCATGGAGTTTCCTTTCTGAATATTTTCTTTATTATTAGCACCCTGCTGAAGCTCCAAACCAATACTTTCTGTCTGATTGTTGTTGGCATCAGTTTTTAACTGTCCACTTTCTTCAGTGGGTGATAAAAGAATTTGCTTCACAACAAAAAAGGAAAACATCAGCAAAATTATTATAATTACAGGCTTATAGCTTACTCTGGAAAATCTAGAGCTCCCTTCATAATCATATGTTTGCTTTTGTTCCTGTTTTTCTTCCACCCTTTCTTTATTTTCCATATTTCCCTTTATCTCTTTGTATCTTTTCAAAATTCCATCCGTATTCAATCCAATTGCTTTAGCATAACTCTTTACAAACCCCTCCCGGTATACCTCTCCTGTAGGAAGCCTGCTAAACTCCCCTTCTTCTATGGCTTTCAGATACTCGGTTTTTATTTTTGTCTCCTGACTAAGGGTATCCAGTGATATTCTTTTTTTCTCCCGTTCCTTTCTGAGCTTTTCACCCAGCTCTTTAAAATCTTCCATAAAATCTTCCATCCAACCACTCCTCAATTCCAGAAAATTTTATCAAAATTTTCTTTAAGATAGTTTTTCACCGCACTAACTCCCTTCTGTAAATTTGAAGCATCGATCTCTATATCAAACTTGTAGCTCTTGCTTGAATGTCTGTACCTCGGGTCATAATAGTCCTTTAACAATACCTCTATTACCTGCTCAAACTCCCCTTTTTCTAACAGCGCTGCTAGATTTTTATATTTTTGGGCTCCCAACCTGTTTCTTATCTCCATTAAGCCCTTTTTTACTTCTTCTATATCAAAGTCAGCGTTTTTCTTTACATATTCCTCAACAACTCTTTTAACTCT
>MTML01000125.1 GCA_002011215.1 Archaeoglobus sp. JdFR-24 | reverse complement strand
ACTTCTCGGAGTATTCTTCAATCTCCTCAAGCTTCCGCAGGACGAAGCGACCAAACTCTGTGAGGACGTATGCTTTGGAGCCTTTTGGAGAATCTTTCAGCAGAACGGGTTAAACCAAACCGACTGGCTCAGATTAGTTCGGTAAGCAATTTTTAAATTTAAGTTTAGGATAGAAAAATTGCCTGAGTATATAATCAGCCATGAGGATGTCGAAGATGAAACAAAAGCTGAATCTTACCGTAAAATGGGGTGGTTCGTTGTTGATGATAAGGCCTATTCACTACCTACTGAAGTTCCAGCAGCAAGACTTGCTGCTGCGCGATGGGACGATGACGAGATAGTGGAGTATTACGTTAATCATCTTATCGAGAAATTCGTTCCTAAGGAACGAGAGAAACCGGGTGTATCATACATCAGTCCGATGAGTACTGCCAGGGTCTTCGGACATGAAAATATCCTCCTGCGAGTTTTCGGTAAAGATAGTATGAGCGATCCGGAAGTACAGACAGAAGGTGAAAAACACAGATCCAGAGAAGTTGCGTGGAATGCTCCCTATTATCTGGGCGGAAGAGCACATTCACAATTTCAGGACGTGTGGGGTGCGAAGCAAGAGATAAAAAAGAAACTTCTCCCAAGGACCTATACCTCGTATGTGCTCACGGAATGCTTAAAAATCCGGTCTACAGGGAGGAAGTTATACTGAGTTGGGGTAGGTGGAGCGAGCTTGTTGGGCACACCGATGACCCGCTATTTGAGAAGTACAAAATCCTTTCTTTAGACCCGAAGTGGGAAACCAAGTTGCGGCGTGACACTATGGAAGTGCTGGCCGCACCCCCTCGCATTTGGCACCTTGATTTTTGTTGGAGTAACGACTACTGCTCTACTTGCACAGACAGACACCCTCAAATTAGGTTTAAGAGCAGGATATGAGATTTACAAGAACACAGGTATGACTGTGGCCATTCCAGCTCTTGCATATGGATCAGTAGCTATCCCTAGGATGACACTTGGAGGTATTTCTGGCTGGCTTGTTTACAATCTGATCGGAAAGAAGGGTGGGAAGGAGATAAGCGAAGGAAAGATGAGAAGGATATAGGAAGACAAAAAGAGAGTAAGAATGGAACTTGAGAAAAGCACTGAAATCTACAGGAACATCGCAGACAGCTATTATTGAACGATACGGGCCATGGAGTAACTGAGGATTGTTCAGAAAACTTGCCAACTCTTGAGACTTTCAATGACCGATGATTACGGGTGTTATTGTGGGGCAAAGAGGGTTGATGATAGGGTTGATCGACTCACATTCAGCAACCTGTGGAAAATATGCATATGTTGTATGCGCAAGAGCCATACATGATACGCAAAGTGAGGGTGAAGAAGAGGGGAAAATATGGAGTTGTGTTTGAGTAAGTGAAAAGTAAAATTTAGATCACTTTGAAAGTAGACTCAAGAGCATTTTTCCTTTTTCAGTAAGAGAATAGACTTTACGGCGTTCAGAGATAGTGTGAGTTACAAAACCATACCGTTCAAGTTCGGATAAATGAGCATAGACAGATGAAATAGTGATGTTAAGCTTTTTGGCAAGAGCATAACCATGAAGAGGATTTTTTGACAATTCCATGAGAATCGAGAGTTTAGTTTTGCTGATGATAGACATTGAATGGTGAGAGTAGTATGTTTCGTAAAAACTATATAACAGAAAAATCAGATATATCTAAATTATTAGTGAGGGAGTTACAATGAGGGGGAGGAAGATGATCTTACTCACCCTTTTTGTCGTATTGGTTGTAGTTTGGGCAGGTTGCGCGAAGAAGGAAGCACCTAAATATGCAGAACCTTCTCAAACTATTCAGGAGGTAACAATTAGTGAACAACAGTCAGAGTTGCTTAAAACAGTAACACATGCGGAAGTTCACGTAATTACTAAAAATTGGGATGAAGATGCAGAAGACGATGGAATAGCAGTTTATGTGACTCTCAAAGATGAAAAAGATGACACCGTGAAGTTTGAGAAAGTAAACCTACCAGTAGAAATTGAAATTTATACTCAAGAGTATAAAGATTTCAAACCAACTGAGGGAAGACTTGTCTACAAAGGTGCAGCATCATTAACCAGTTGGAAAGATGGAAATTTATTCCTTAGTGGAGGTATAAGAATACCATTCGAAGATATGAAGACAACAGAGGCTGATAATGAATTTGGAATTATTTACGTGAAGGTACATTTGCCTGATAATAGAGTCATAGAGGCTAAACAGGATTTTGGTGTCAGAATCAAACCCGAATGAGGTGGCAATATGGGTAGAACTGCTGAATTAGTTTTGGGAATAATAGGGGGTATATTTGGTATTTTAGCAGCAGTGGTTGTTGCTGGATTAGCTGGGATAGCAGAAGCACTTGGAGCTTTTGGGGTAGAAAATATATATGCTCGCGCAGGAGTAGGGCTACTCTTGGGAACATTGGGAATAATAGGAGGAGCTACTGTTAACAAAAATAATAAATTGGCTGGAGTAACGATGCTTGTGAGTGCGATATTGGGATTAATAGCAATGGGATTGTTTTGGGCTATTTCGTTTATACTGTTGCTTGTCGGAGGGATTCTGGC
>MTML01000036.1 GCA_002011215.1 Archaeoglobus sp. JdFR-24 | reverse complement strand
TAAAAAATCTTTCAGGAGTTGCTTCAGGATATAAAAATTTAGGCACTATATGCTACAGACAGGAGGATTTAGAAAAAGCAAAAGAGTATTATAATAAAGCACTTGAAATTCAACAAAGGATAGGAGATAAGGCTGGTATTTCAACTTCTTATAATAATATAGCACTCGTGTATAATAAACAACAAAAATGGGATACTGCAATAGATTATTTTACCAGGAGTGTGGAGATTAAAAAAGAAATTAAAGATTTACGAGGTATAGCAGGATGTTATAATAATCTGGGCTTAGTTTATAGTTCTAAAGAAGATTGGAATAAAGCATTGGAATACTACAAAAAAAGCCTTGAAATCAAGGAAAAATTAGGTGACTCTCCAGGAGTAGCGAACTCTTTAATAAATTTAGGTGCTATTTATATAAATCAAGGACAGAATGAATCTGCTCTTCTTTATCTTGAAAGAGCAAAAAAAATTGGTAAAAAGATTGGAAGTAATAGAATATTGATAGAGACTTTTCAAGTATTAGGTGAACTTTATTTAAATAAAAAAGAGATAAAAGAAGCATTTAACTCTTATTCAGATGCATTAAAATTAGCAGTTAAACTTAATGATAAAGTAAAGGAAGGAATAATTTTACGGAATTTATCTAAAGTATTTAAATTTAAAAAAGATAATAAGAAAACTGAGGAATATCTTTTACAAAGTATTGAAGTTTTAAAAAAGACAAAAGCTGAAATTGAGCTTGCAAGAAGTTATCTTGAGATAGGGAAATGGAAAAGAGAAATTGGGGACCTCAAAAACAAGTTATTATACTTGAAAGAAGCAAAAAAAATATTTGAAAAAAATGGATTGGAAAAAGAATTAAAAGAAGTTAAAGATATATTGAGAGCTCGTATTAGTAAAGACCTTATTGGTGTTTATCATATAAGTAGTATTATTAATTCTATATTAGACCTTAGAGAACTTTTAAATAAAATAATGGATGTAGCTATTGAAACTTTGGAAGCAGAAAGAGGACTACTTATTCTAAAAGATAAAGAAACCAATGAATTAAAAATAGAAGTAGCTAGAGGATTGGAGAAAAGGAATATAGAAGATACAACTTTAATTAGCGATTCTATTATTAGGGATGTAGTTTTTAAACAAAGGTCTTTACTAACTGCTGATGCTGGAACAGACAAGAGGTTTCGAGACAGAAAAAGTGTTATTAATTATCATATAACTTCGGTTCTTTGTGTTCCTTTAAAAATAAAAAAAGAAACTATAGGTGCTATATATCTTGACCATCGTAATGTTAGTGAATTATTTGATTCTTCTGATCTTTCTTTTTTAACCGCTTTTGCCAACTTTGCAGCTATTGCAATTGAAAATGTTAGACTTCATGAGAAACTTAAAGAGGAAAATTTATATTTAAAACAAGAAGTAAAAGAAAGGTATAAATTTGGGAATATAATTGGCAAAAGTACTCAAATGAAAAAAGTTTATCAGTTGATGGAAAAAGTTATAGAAACTTCTACAAATGTGTTAATTGAGGGAGAAACTGGAACAGGAAAAGAAATTGTTGCCCGAACTATACATTTTAATAGTCCAAGACGAGACAAGAAATTTGTTGCTGTGGATTGTGCTGCTATACCTGTTAGTTTATTTGAGAGTGAATTCTTTGGACATAAAAAAGGAGCTTTTACAGGAGCAATAAGAGATAAAAAAGGATTATTTGTGTCTGCAGATGGAGGAACTCTCTTCTTAGATGAAATAACAAATATGAGTTTAGAAGCTCAAGCAAAATTATTAAGAGTAATTCAAGAAGGAGAAATTAGACCACTAGGTGAAGAAAAATATAGAAAAATAGATGTCAGAATAATAGCCGCTACTAATAAAGAACTAAAAAAAGAAGTAGAAAAAGGAAATTTTAGAGCTGATTTATATTATCGCCTTAATGTAATAACTATAAAACTTCCTCCTTTACGAGAAAGAAAAGAAGATATTATTCTATTAGCAAACTACTTTTTAGATAAATATTCTAAGGAACTGAAAAAGAAATGTAAAGGGTTTACTAGCTCTGCGATGAGATTACTTTTAGACTATGAGTGGCCTGGAAATGTTCGAGAATTAGAACATCAAGTTGAAAGAGCTGTGACATTAAGTTCAAGAGAATTAATTACCGAAGAACTTTTTTCCATAGGAGAAAAAGAGGTTTCTGGTTTTCAAATCAAGGAAGTACCTTTAAAAGATTCTATAGAAGCACTGGAGCAGGAAATCATTACCAGAGCATTGCGCAAATATAAATATAAAAAAGATGCTGCAAAAGCATTAGGACTTTCACGTTTTGGGTTAGATAAAAAAATAGAAAGATATAACATAAAATATTCAAAAAATAAATAGTAGAAATTAAGTAAATGTTCAATAAAAACGTATAGGAAAGAGGGAATTGTAATTAGCTCATCCCTTTAGAGATGGGGGAAATGAATTAAGATATCGTAATAGGTTGGTGTTTCTAAAATTCTAAAATCAGGGAGTAAAAATTTCCCTAGAAAATAGAGAATAAAAAATCCTAAATTCAAAATCCTAAATTCTAAACAATATCTAATTTTCAAAATTCTAATTCTCCAAACCAGT
>MTML01000076.1 GCA_002011215.1 Archaeoglobus sp. JdFR-24 | reverse complement strand
AAGCCTTAGCATAACCAAAGGTCCCCTCTCCAAATATCTTCCTAGCCTCTTCATACAGCTTAATAGCCTTCTTCAAGTTCTCTATTGAATCTACACCAAGTTCAGCAAGACTTACTCTTGCATTACCTTCACCCACCAAAGCCCAAGCATAAGCAACCTCATCAGCAATTCTCCTGAATTCAATAAAACAATCAATAGAAAGCATTAGAAAATTTCTCAACCCATGTAAGCCTTTCTTTAGCAACCATAACCCAATCTCAAACCTATCCCTCTCAAAATCATTAGCGGTTATTTTCAACTCTGCTATTTTCGAGTCAATGTATAGCAAGGCATCAAATTCTGCTTCTATTCCAACTTGCTCCATCTCCATCAGATCGTAGATGAATTCTATTAATTCTGTCTTAGGCATAAGTATGATTAACCTCCTACCTGTAAGTTTTCGTTACAACCTCTCTACGTTCTTTATGTATCTCAGAAATTCACTTATCTGTCATCAGCTCCCTAATCTTCTCCTTCAAGCTCTCAAACTTCTTATCCCTCTCTGGATCATCTCCGTAAAGTGCTAATTTAAGAACTTCTTCGTACCTCTCTTCGTGCATAGTTAATGCACTCATTGCAATCCTTGTAAGCACATCTTCAATTTCATCCAAGCTTACATTACCAAGATCTTCCTGGATTCTGTCCTTTGCTTTCTCAAACATCTCCTTTACTATGCTATGCTTTAATTTGAGCATTGGGTCTATTTCTCCCCTCACAGCTATCACAGGGATAAGTGTCTCTTTTTCATAAGAAACTCTTGTAATTTCTTGTATTCTTGTCTCTAACTCCCTCAACATCTCCTCCTTGACAAGATATCCATCCACGACTCCAAGTTTTTCCAAGTCTATTCCATCAAGTATCTCTCTAACCACCTCAACCGTGTTCTCATCAGGATTCCCAAAAATTAGCTCTGGATCTCCTCTAACAATAGCTACGATGTTCTCTGCAATCTCTTGATCTAAGCCCTCTTCTATCAAAATTTTAATCCATCTCTCTGCGACATCTAGTGGTATTTTTTCCAAGATCATTTTTTCCACACCTCTCCTAAACCTCCTCTTTTTTCACAACCTCTCAGCCTTCCTCTTGGTTCACAATCTCATCTCCTCCCCCACCACTTTCCAAGACACCATGAGGTTTAACAGTAAATTCAAACTCCAAACAATCCTCTATAAGTCTAAATCTCCTTAGCTTCATATTTTTAGCGATGTGGTTTTTTATATCGATATCCTCATATGCTCTTACTTGGGAAAGGCTTTCAGTGAACCAAAAACTTACCAAAGCTCTCAGATCCTTTTCCAGATCAATCTTGTTTGATACATCTAAACCTTCTTCACAAACCTTGCCTTTTAGCCTTCCCCCGGGTCTATTTTTGCCAAATTTTATCGATGGAAAATCGATTTCAACATCTATTTTTGGATCTATGACATTAGTGTGCTTCTTTAGCATGACAAATAATAGAAGTTTCATGTTGTCAAAATCAGGATATCTGCATGCAGCTTCTATGTAATCATAATACTTTGAGTTGGGGAAAGGAGGTTCTATCTTTATTTTGCTCTCCTTTAACCATCTTGCTATCGGTGTTGGGATATATATTGTATCTACTTTCTTTTTTACGCAGGAAGGTTTTGGAAATCTTAATAGTATTCGATGTCTTTCTAATTTTTTAATGGGTCCTGAGGCGTGGAGCTTTACAGATGCAGTTGGATCGTTTCCGTATACTCTCTCGCCTAATTCTTTCAGCGTTATGGCCTCTCTTTTTCTCAGTTTGCTATCGTACTCATCTATAAAATCAAATATCGCAAACAGCGCTTTTCTTGGGATGTCGTTTCCAAGAAGGTCTCTGTAAATACCATCTCTAAAATCGTCAAAATTGTCTATTGTCATTGTATCTACCTCAATTTTTGCACCACTATCGTTTACAGATAATTATAATTTTTTCGATTTTGGAATTTAAATTACTTTTAAATTTCTTTATTTTTGTATTTCTTTTAGGTAATTTTGGTATAAGGTGCATGTTGTATATTCAACATAGGAAGTATAGTTGTTGTTTAAGATCGTGGTGTGTTGTAAAAACAAAAATAATTTCACTCCTAAAATAACAAACTTCTTTGTGGTCAGTGAAGATTTTACCCTGGGACTCCATACTCAGAAAATCCTTTTCTCTTAACTTTGATTGCGTTCTCAATTTGTAGCAGGATTAGTAATTTGTAACAGATGATAAAAAACGAGAGACATAAAAAGGAGTTTCATGGAGCTTATTGGGTGGCTGATATCAGTGCTTGATAGACTTTATAAAGGGGCTATAGATTTATGTTTCAACCATACAATAAGCAAATTGATTAAAAATAATTAAAAAATAAAAATCATAAATATCGATTTAGCACTTAAAATCTCAACCTTGGAAGCATTACTTTCGGCTTAGAACTAACATCTACATTATTCTTAGGATTTGCAATTTCTGTCCCAACTTTCAGTTAAAATTTTAAAAAAATCAAAAATCCCGCCTCCCGGATTTGAACCGGGGACCACGCGATTACTGCTCGTCCGAGCAGTGACAAACTACAGTCGCGCGCTCTGGCCAGACTGAGCTAAGG
>MTML01000050.1 GCA_002011215.1 Archaeoglobus sp. JdFR-24 | reverse complement strand
CCCAAATTCTTCTACCCTTCACAGTAATATAGGGCCTGAAAATGATCACAACTGTGATTGGCGACATTTAAAATTCCCGCCTGACGACAATTAAAATTCCCGTTTTTCACAAAGGGAAATACCATTCAAGGTACCCGAGCGAGGAGGTATTTTGGATGGTTAAAGATCAACAGGTAAGGAGGTTAATGAAGTTAATGCAGAAAGAGAGAACGAAAGCTACAGCTGCGGCAAAGGCGGGTATGGATGAGAAGACGGCCCGAAAGTATGTAAGGCTAGGGAAACTTCCGAGTGAGATAAAAGAGCAGCACAGCTGGCGAACCAGGGAAGATCCATTTGCTGATGTATGGGCAGAAGTTAAGTTAAAACTTGAAGTAAATCCGGGGCTTGAGGCGAAAACACTTTTTATGTGGCTTCAGAGGAAATACCCTGGGAGGTTTACTGATGGACAGTTAAGGACGTTGCAAAGGAAGGTGAAGAGGTGGCGTGCCCTGGAGGGTCCACCGAAGGAGGTATTTTTCGAACAGGAGCATCGTGCAGGGGAATTAAGTCAATCTGATTTCACCGATATGAATGATCTTGGAGTTACGATCGGAGGGGTACCTTTTGAGCATATGATATATCATTTTGTACTTACCTATTCAGATTGGGAGTGGGCCAGCATATGTTTTTCGGAAAGTTTTGAAAGTTTAAGTTGTGGACTACAGGATGCATTATGGAAGCTTGGTGGGGTGCCCCGAGCCCACAGGACTGATCAATTGAGTGCTGCGGTACAGAAACCGGAGAATCCTGAAGAGTTTACCCGCAGGTATAAGGCACTTTTGAAACACTATGGTCTTGAGGGGAAGAAAATCCAGGTGGGAAAACCAAATGAGAATGGGGATATCGAGCAGCGGCATTATCGGTTTAAGAAGGCGGTGGATCAGGCACTTATGCTCAGAGGAAGTCGTGATTTTTGTAGTCGGGATGAGTATAAAGGATTTATTGAAAGATTATTGCATCAGTTGAATGCAGGCAGAAGGGCTCGGTCAGGGGAGGAGCTTAAGGTACTGCGCAGGCTTCCCGGATGTAAGCTGCCTACATGTAAACGCCTACAGGTACGGGTTTCTTCGGGTTCTACTATTCGGGTAAACCATAACCTGTATTCAGTCTCAAGCAGATTAATTGGGGAGATGGTAACGGTAAGAGTTTATGCAGAGAGGCTTGAAATATGGTATGCTCAGAAATGTGTTGAGAGTATTCCAAGGCTCCGGGGTGAAGGGAAGCACCGCATACAGTATCGGCATATTATTGACTGGCTGGTGCGCAAGCCGGGAGCATTTGCTAACTACAGGTATCGTGATGATTTATTTCCTACCAGTCACTTTAGGATGGCATACGACAGATTAAAGGAACAGCATACGGAGAGCAAAGCTGGGAAAGAATATTTAAAGATTTTGTATATAGCAGCGAAAGAGGGTGAAGGGCTGGTGGATGAGGCGTTGAGGAGTATTCTCGAGCTATCGATTCCGATAGTGGTTTCTGATGTAGAGATGATTGTAAGCTCATGGAAGGAGGTTCCACCATCCCAGAGTGGGGTACGGGTTGCCGAAGTTGACTTAGGGAGCTATGACGAACTGTTAAGTGCTAGGAGCTAATACGATGGGAGGGACTGGAGGCAAATTAAAAGAATGTTTAAAGGAGCTTCGGCTTCCTGGTATTCGGGGATGTTATAAAGAAGTTTCGGAGATGGCCCGTGGAGAAAGATTAACTTATGAACAATACCTTGAAGAGCTTTTAGAGAGGGAGGTGGAGGAACGGAGGCAGCGTCGGGTAGAACGTATGCTTCGAGCATCTCATCTACCTCTTGAAAAGAATCTTGAATCATTTGATCGTGGGAGGTTACCTCCAAGAGTAGATGCAATGGTAGGTGTACTCCTTGATGGATCATTTTTGAAGCGAACTGAAAATGTTTTGGCATTCGGGAATCCTGGAAGTGGTAAATCCCACCTGCTATGTGCTATTGGGCAGGAGATGATATACCTTGGGTATCGGGTATTATTCAGGCCCTGTGAGCTATTGGTACAGGAGCTTTTAGCTGCCAAACGGGAGTTGAAGCTTCCGCAGATGCTAAAACAACTGGCACGGTTTGATGCTTTGATTATAGATGACATTGGGTATGTACAGCAGAGTCGGGAGGAGATGGAGGTATTATTTACTCTACTGGCATACAGGTATGAGAGGAAGAGCGTGATGCTGACAAGTAATTTAGCATTTTCGGAATGGGAGAGGATATTCAAAGACCCTATGACGACTGCAGCAGCAATAGATAGGCTTGTTCACCACAGTGTGATTTTGGAATTGAACATACCCAGTTATCGTTTAGAAAATGCAAAGAAAAAAGGTAATAAAAGGATAGATAAATGAAAAATGGAGGGGGATTAGTTGGGTTGGATTTCTCTACCTCCCCTCGGGGAGGTAGAGAATAATAAATCAGTAATTATAATTGTCGTCAGAGAGAAATAATATTTGACGCTAGACAATCCTGATAGAAAAAATATAAATTATCTGCGCGCACAATATATCTCTTATAAAGAAAATCGTATATTCTAAAACATATTTTACAACTCTCTGTGATAGATTTTTGTAATGCATTAATATTTTTCGAATTTTACTATTATAAAGAAGAAT
>MTML01000044.1 GCA_002011215.1 Archaeoglobus sp. JdFR-24 | reverse complement strand
ACCATGGGTATTGCAATTGCGGCTATCGTTAGAATAAAGAGGAGTTTATGTTTTCCTTCTACCATATTCTTCTATAGTTCAAGGAAAATAAAATACTTTTGCAAAAGTGCTTTCTCTACCATCTTTTGCTGCAGTAAAAATGAAAAGGAAGTGGCTTGACAGCATTACCTTATTTTTGCATGGAGGCGGAGGAAGGAACAGGAAATGGATTTATTATAAATACTTCTATTTTATCCACCGCCACAGCTCCAGCATTTCCATAGTATGCTGCTACTGTTATTCTTCCCCATGAATTTAATCCAAATACTCTGCATTTCCATTCATAAGGTGGAGAATAATCTACTTCTCTTGGCTTTTCATCAAAAACATAATGGCTACCATAATAAAATTCAACTCTATCTATTTTTTCTGGCTCATCTGCTTCAACAACTACAGTTATTCCACCTATAATCAAAGTTCTCTCATATGGCATTATCTCCCTATCAAAGATATAAAGATAGTTTTCTTTTGGTTTAACAATTTTTATCTTAGGTGGAGATTCATCATTGCATTTTACAAGCCATCCGTTGCTATATCCCCATTCATGTTCTGTTTTTCCACATAATAAATAACCATCTTCCAAAACAATTATTCCTTCAAACTTATCTTCCCATCTTCCTCCAAAGCTTTTATTCCATACTTCTTTTCCATTCTTATCAACTTTCAAAAGCCATGCATCAAAATTTCCAACATTATAGCTTTCTGTAAATCCTGCTAGAATGTAACCATCATCAATAACTTCAAAATCTTTTATATAATCGTATTCTCCCCCACCATATACCTTCTTCCAAATTTCATTTCCTTCTTTATCTGTTTTTATTAAATATGCATATGGTACTTCTCCTTTCCCTAACAAAACGTAGCCTGCTATTACATATCCATCTTCATCTTCTTTAACATATGTATTCCATACATATCCTTTCCATCCGTAGCCTTTCCATCCATATGTTTTATTCCATATTTCTGTCCCATTCTCATCAATTTTAATAAGCCATGCATCACATATCCCATGAGTTGCGAAAGACACTGTAACACCAGATAGTAGATACCCATCTTCGGTTTCAATTATAGAATCTCCTGCTTCAGCTTCAGTTCCTCCAAAAGCTCTATACCACTTCATATTGCCTTCCTCATCTATTTTTAAAAGTAGAATATCATCTATTATACTCGTATCATTTTTAAATCCAGGCACACTACCTATTATTAGGTATCCTTCATCTTTTGCTTTTATTACTTTTCCAAGTACTCCATCTTTTGTTCCATATGTTTTATTCCATATTTCGTTTCCATCCTTATCTATTTTTATAAGCCAAAAATCTTCGTTATACAGTCCTCCATAAGAAAAGGTATATCCCCCTGCAATATATCCATCTTCTGTTTCTAAAACACACCATAGTCCATCCTCATCTCTCCCCCCATAATGTCTTTGCCAAACCATATTTCCATCTTTGTCTACCTTAACAAACCAGCCATTTCCAGTATCTAACTGTCCTTCATATGGCTCCCAAGTTGTTCCCACAATTATATACTCATCATTTGTAGGTTTTATATCAAAGAAATGATCTATTCCCATTCCTTCATACTCTTTATTCCACTCTTTATCTATATTCTTATTATCATTGGCTATTGACAATGAAAGCGAAATTATCGCAACCATGCAAATTGCAACAACAATTTTTTTCATTTTCTCATTCATAACTATAATGTGCTTTTAAAAATAATGGAGGAGGAAAGGATCTCACGGTGGCGGGATTGTTACTGTTAGATAGTGTGTTATCTTGTTACCGCTATTCTCATCTATTATTTCTTGCGGCATAACACTATCATCATCTGGATCAAGATCTACCCCTCCTTTTTTCCATGCTGCCCATACCAATTCTGAGCAATAGTAACCTCTTCCTAAATTGTATCTATTTCCATTGTAGTACATGTACTCTCCTTCACTCTCATCTATCTGCTTGGAATCTGCACCAGCTGGCCATGGAGAATAATAATCGAATGGGTGACCAATTTTGGAGCGAGCAAATATATTTACTGCTTTATATGGGTCTCCGCCATTAACATGATAATACCAGAGTTTTTCATAAGGTCTATCTGGATTTTCAATTGTATCGTATTGAAGTGTTTGTTGTTCGACCCAACCCCATGTTGTACCTGGATTATTATAGCTTTTATAAGTTAAATATTTTAAGCACGGTGTATACCAAGGATAATAATTTTTCAATTTTCCACCCCATGGAGCTGTGAAATCTCCCCATACATCATAGTATGGATCAGCTTCAATTATTTTGTTATTTCCTGCATCCCATATGGAGACATGGTCGGGTCCACTTAACAAATCTTTCCATCCTTCGGCTTCTGCAAATATAAGGTCGCCATTTTTTGTGGGTTTTGGTATATTAGGTGCAGCCGCTTTTACCATCGTAACCGGCATTATAAACATTCCTACAATTGCCAACACCAACAACACCTTTCCTTTCATTCCCTCACCAAAATTGTTCTTCAAAAACAATGCCTGCCTCCTGCTTGCGTAAAAAAAGTAATAAAAACATGAAAAGGAAAGGAAGTGGCTTGACAGCATACCGCCTTTCCCACGGGCTCGCGCACCGTAGTACCGGGCGGTACGCGGCAGGC
>MTML01000001.1 GCA_002011215.1 Archaeoglobus sp. JdFR-24 | reverse complement strand
AGCAAAAGAAGCTGTCAAAAATGGAAAAGATGTTGAATTTGAAGAGATATATATTTGCCCTGTATGTGGCTATACTAATGTTGGCACGCCACCAGAAAAATGTCCTGTATGTGGAGCAGCAAAAGAGAAATTCAGGAAATTTTAGGAGGTGAAAAATGGAAGAGAAAGAAAAAAAGGTATTGGAAGCATTTAAGAAAGCAGGCAAGCCTTTACGACCAGGGGATGTAGCAGAGATGACAGGTATTGATAAAAAGGAAGTGTCGAAAATAATAAAGAAACTGAAAGAAGAAGGAAAAATAACATCTCCGAAAAGATGCTTTTATGCCCTAGTTAAATAACTCCTTTCTCCCTTATTTTTTATTAAATAGCCATCTATTATCCTCGTCTTTTCCTATTAGAGGTTAAATACTTGTACTATGACTCTATTTGTAGCTGTGTATCCAATGCAATCATATGCCACAACTTCTATTTCATGCATTAAAAATGCTCTTTCATCCCATTCCCATGTATATGGCTCTGTATATGCAGTATACTTCAACTCATTATCAATATAGAATTCCACTTTTTCTATTGGCAACCCGCAATTTATTTCCGCAATTATATTTATCTTACCTATTATGACTGTCATGTTGCCCAGCAATGGCATAACTTCTCTGTTATTTATGTAAAGATACCCCATCTTTGGCTGTTCAATTTTTGTTTCAATAAAAGTATTGTACACGATGAAAGTTTTATCTGATGTATCCATGCTAACATGTCCTACTCCATCCTCTGCAATAATTTTTATCTTATATTTTGTGCCATCTTCTGCACTATCAGTATTCCATTCATACAGACCATCGTTTTCTTCATTTGTAGCAATTAAATGCCATGTTGTTCCATTATCACTACTGTAGTAAATGCTGATTGTTACATTGCTCATATCTTCTGCGTTCCATTGAATATTTACTGTATCATTTACAATTTCTCCACCATTTGGATAAATTACTGTTACATCTGGAGCATATTTATCTATTTTTAATTCAAATGATTTAACTGGTTCAGCATTTCCTGCTCTATCTATACTGTAATATTCAATAACATGTTTTCCTTCCTGCCATATAAGCATGGCTGTTTTATACTCATGCCATTCTCCCCCATCTATTCTGTATATTGTTTTATCTACGCCTGAATACGAATCACTAGCAATGAAACCGATTATAACATCCTCAGTATACCATCCATTGCTTTCATTTCCTATTGCCATTATTTCTGTTGATGGTAAAGTTTTGTCTATTTTAATTCTCTTGATTTTAATTTTCTCTGCCTTTCCGAGATTATCGACACTATAGAATGAAAGGATGTGCTCTCCACTGTCTGAAATAGTGAATGGATTATCATATTTCTGCCATACTCCACTATCCAGCTTATAATATGTTGCATTTACTCCTGAATCATCTGTTGCATTCAGAATGATGGTAACATCGCTTATATACCATCCATGGTCTCCTTTAATGCCAGAAAGAGTGCATGACGTTACAGGTGGTAAATTAGCCATAACTGTTGTAGTAAAATGCCATGTATCGGAAACATTAGTATATACACCATCATTAGCCACAGCATACCAGTAATAAGTTGTGTTATATTCTAAGCCATTCCATACCACAGATGCCACTCCTCCACTGGGCACATTATTGGCTATTCCAATAATAGAATTATCAGAGGCATTATAGAAGTAAACATCTAAATCGTCTCCATCTGGATCGTATACATTCACACTTAGCGTTGGATCAATGCTAATGTTAACGCTTCCATTTGCTGGAGAAGGCGAGAATGGCTTATGAGGGGGTGTGTTTACTATAAATGCATATATATACGATACAGCTTGTCCACTTCCTGCTGGATCTGTTACATTCACCCACCATGTATATGTTGTTCCATATTGTAAGCCAGATATGTTGCACGTTTTAGTTCCGTTCGCTTCGTTACTTCCTGAAGCTGAGCCAATGTTTGGAGATGTTTCAATTGTCCAATCAAAAGTATCTCCATCTGGATCTGTTATTTCTACACTTAATTGTGATAGCGTTATTGAAACATTTGTTGCTCCATTTGGTGGCGACGGGTTAGAAGCTACAGGAGGATTGTTTGTCTTGGTTGTAAATGTCTTTTCTTCACCCACAACAATTCCAATAGTATTTGATGCTATAGCTCTATAATAGTATGTTGTATTTGGTATCAAGCCACTTATACCTTCACTAAATAAGCCAGGTGAATTCATGGCAGTTGGTGAGGTATTATATGCATAATCTTGATAATTATTATGACTTACAGTATCCCATACAAACCATACATTGCAAGTATTCATTCCTCCTAGATCATTCAAAATTCCATTTAAGATGACAGAATGGCTTCTAATATTTGTTGCATCATTTGTTGTAACTTTTGGCTGCATCTTTATTCTTAATGCGGGGTCTCCAAACAGATTTGTTTCATAGTAGCACCATCTCATACAGTATTCATTTATCCTATGAAGATTGTCTTCCTTTGAATCATGATTTGCTTTTCCCAACTCTGTTTTACTTTCATTAAATACCGCATCCCAAAACTCTCTATTGTAACGATGGGAGGGGCCATCTGTAGAATAAGCCGCACCCCAGCCATAACGAGCATTCATAATAACTGCAAATGCTCCATATACACC
>MTML01000113.1 GCA_002011215.1 Archaeoglobus sp. JdFR-24 | reverse complement strand
AGAAATAACATTGAAGCAACATTGAAGCCCCGTGGTGTAGCGGTCAATCATGCCGGCCTTTGGAGCCGGCGACCGGGGTTCGAATCCCCGCGGGGCTATGTGATCTCAATTTCCAAAACCCTCTGTTCTGATCAGTTCTTTTTTGGAACGGATCGTTCTGATTTATTATCTGATTGTTGTAAGATATCTTACTATTTAAATTTTTCTACATCTCATCTACTCGGCTAAAGTGAGTAAAATCTTCAGGAAAGCTCGATTTAATTGGTAAGTAGATGGGGTCTTTTTAGGGTAGCAACTAGGGAGCTTCTCTTCTTCTCTCACCAAATATGTAGATAGAATACCTTTGTTCAAAAGTTCCTGACAGCAAAAATAGAGTCTCCGAACAATTATGCCGTAATCCCAATCCTTTGGAAATTCTATACTGTATTTATGAAAGACGACAGATCTCAAAACAGGCTTTTCAGGAATTAGTAGTCCTAAAGAGTAACCTAAAATAGATTGCGTTTGCGTAATATTCATAATTTAACGTGTCACTTTTGACACCACTTCGCATAATAGAGTAAAAGATGCTCTAAAACTTCTGTTCGAAAAGATGCCAGATCGGCTTTGCCAAAGACAGATTAAAAATAAGTCCTAACTGAGTGAAGAACTGATTTAGCTAAACCTTATAATAATCACTTTTAACTCCATCTACATCTGCTAAGTTTGCTACGTATTCATCACACTCTAACTTTATGAAATTCCTAAGCTTATCGGCTCTCACCGCTAACCAGTTACCGTTTCTGTATAACTTTAGCTCTCTCTGCGTATTTGTCTAGTATCACCAATGTTGGAACCCTTAGGATGGGTATTTAGTTGGGTTGATAAAGCTTACCTCGGTTTGTACATCTCCTTTCTTTTTAACATGTAATAGATGCAAACTAACATTTTCCTAGCTGTGGCAACAATAGCTATGTTATGCCCTCTCCTTCTTCTGCTTCTTAAATAAAAATTACGGATGTACTCATCATGCCTAATTGCGACATTAGCACATTGAATTAGAATCCATCTTAACTTTCTGGAACCCTGTTTGGTTATATGCCCCTTGATTTCTTTGTTCCGGATTGTTTTATGGAAGGACATAGACCAGCATAACTAACGAGTTTGAACTTGTTCGGGAATTTGTTGACGTCCTCAATCTCAGCTTTGATTAATAGGGCTGAGTAGTAGCTTACTCCTGGGATGGTTGTTAGAAGGATGGCATCGTTATCCTCTTTGGCTTTTTCCTGGATTATTCTGTCTATTTTCTTTATTTCCTCGTTTATTCTTTCTATGATGGAGAGGTTTATTTCCAGAAGTTTTCTATCGATTTCTGGCAAGTCAAGTTTTTCTAAATACTCTCTGCCCTTTTTTGCGAAGGGATTGGGGTAGTTATTATCCCATTTCTGGTTAGAATAGCATGCACTCTGTTCTTCAGTCTGCTTCTGTCCTCTATCAGGGATTTTCTTGTTTTCGTAAGGTCTCTTAATTCTCTCACTTCCTTAGGAGGTACGTAAGATTCTGCTATAAGGTTTGCTCTGAGCAGATTAGCAACCATCTTGGCATCCAGCTTATCATTCTTTATCCTCGCTTCAGTTATAGCCTTGGTTTTGTAAGGGTGAGCCAGCTTGACGTCCATGTATTTTTTCCAGGATATCGTAGATGAACCTGTAGTTGCCAGTCGCCTCTATCACTACCTTAGCCCCCTTGTATTTTGATGCGAATTTTTTTAGAGATTCTTTGTGTTTTCTATTCTTACCTCTTCCTTTATTTCTCCTAATTCGTCAACTACGGCTGCATACGAATAACTTTTGTGCACATCAATTCCAATGCAGACCGGGTACTCACCTATTCGTGTTCCTGACACAATACCACCATCCTTTTCGCCTGTTAAGTCAAAACTCCGCGTTCTAGGGCGCAGGGGTACATCTAACTACAGGCTTTTGGCTTGGTCTGCTGAAAAGGGTTCCAACATGTTGTCAAAATTATTTCACAACCCAGCATCCAACTTGTAGAAACTAACGAACAAGAAGATCAGATGGATAATTCAGACAACACGACAAGGCAACTCCATAAGAGAAATAGCAGTAGTGATGAGAGTTACGATAAGAAGAATCTACCAGCTGAAGAAGCAGTACGAAGAAACAGGCAAGATGCCAGAACTTAAACAACCTGGAAGAAAGCCAAAGCCAATAGATCCAGATATATAGAGCAAATCGTATTACAAGCCTATCAAAAATACAAACTCAGCCCAGTACTACTTGAAAGGCTGATAGAAAGAGATTATGGAATCCATATCCTCACAACACCATATACAGAAAGCTAAAAAAACGAAGGCATTTCATATTGAAGTGCTTAGAAAGGGACAAGCTAAATGCATGTTAGTTCAGTACACAAGCTACGAAAATATCTAATTATTGTAGCTTCTATATAAGAAATGATAAATATTATGAATTAGGAAACAAACTTCTGGGGTGAGAAGAGCATTTCGAGAAGGTTAAAAACAGAAATGAATTGCTAAGTAAATGTAGGTTGATAGAGATTATCAAACTTTGAAAAACCTTTAAATCTGTATAGTCCTGAAATTTTTGACCTTATAAACCCTACTCATTCCCCCAACACCTCATCGAAAAGCTTTGAAGCAACACCCACCCTCACCTCTACCGGC
>MTML01000096.1 GCA_002011215.1 Archaeoglobus sp. JdFR-24 | reverse complement strand
TATTTTTATATGCACTAATTTTATTCCCATTAATACACATTTCATATGCCTATGGGATAATGATGGCATTACTGAGGAAGAAAATATGGTGAAAAAGAAATGAGGATATTGATAATAACTACTTTTTATCCACCTGCAAAAGGAGGCATTCAAACATATAGTTATCAAATTGCACGAAATCTTGCGGAGTTGGGTAACGATGTTACTGTATTTACTCTATCTTCTGATGGCATAAAAAAATTGTTTCTTTCTCCATCTTTTAGAACGTACAAAAATGGAAAAAAAACCTCTTTCTTGAGTATTTTAACCCGTCATGATGCAATTCTTGTTACTTCATGGTTCCCATCAGCAATAATTGGTGTTTTTTTATCTCGCCTATATTCCTCTAAGTTGTTTATATCTGCACATGGAAATGAGTTGTTATATCCAAAGAGACATCCTGTATTACACAAGTTGATGCTATTTTGCTTCAAAAATGCAAAAAAAATTTTTGCAGTAAGCAGTTATACAAAACAGCTTTTAATAAATGAAGGAGTAGAAGAAGATAAGATCGTAATCGTTCCAAATGGGACAGATCCACAGCGTTTTAATCCAAACATCGATTTCAAAGAGCTTATGAAGAAGTACAATCTACAGAATAAAAAGATAATATTATCTATTTCTAGACTGGTAAAAAGAAAAAATTTTGGGGCAGTTATTGAAGTAATGCCAGATATTCTTAAAGAAGTACCTGACGCAGTTTATGTTATAGGAGGAACTGGGCCAATGAAAGAAGAGTGGAAAAAATTAGCCGAAGAAAAAGAGGTGGAAGACAAAGTCATATTCATTGGATATATACCTGATGAAGATTTACCAAAATATTATGCAATGTGCGATGTTTTTGTAATGCCAAGTATAGAGATGAAAGAAGAAGGAGAAGTGGAGGGTTTTGGTATAGCTTTTTTAGAAGCAAATGCCTGTGGTAAGCCAGTGATAGGTGGAAAAAGTGGAGGAGTGAAAGATGCAATTGTAGATGGTGAAACTGGTTTTTTAGTTGACCCAATGAATAAAAAAGAAATAAAAGAAAAAATAATAAAAATATTGAAAGACTCTTCCTTGGCAAAATCGTTGGGGGAGAAAGGAAGGAAAAGAATAGAGAATGAATTAAGCTGGAGAAAAGTCACAGAGAGATTAATGGAGGAGATGATGGAGGATGAATGACAAAAATATAATTCTAATAACAATAGACTGTCTTCGTGCAGATCATGTGACATATATGCACAAATTGGTGGAAATAAAAGAGAAAATATTTTTTGAAAATGCATTTGCAAACGCAACTTATACAGGCCTTTCTGTTCCATCTTTCTTAACTTCTCTTTATCCTCCGTTAGAATCTCCCAAACCCACCATTGCAAGTTATTTAAAAGAAAAGGGATATAGAACAGCAGCATTTGCTCCAAATGCTTTATTGTTAGATCAAAGATATAGAAAATTAAAAATAGAAAGAGGTTTCGATATTTATAAGAATTATTTAAGAGAAGATATATCTGGTGACGCTCGAAGAGCTTTTAATAAACTATTGACTGGATTAAAAGATGCGATAAATTTATTCTCAAAATATATCCCGAAAATTATACGAAAATCTCTATTGAAAGGAGCAGGATTTATGCCATTTTCTATATGGTTACCTTATCCAAGAGCAGAAAAAGTGTTGAATGACGCTAAAAACTGGTTTGAAAAAGCTAAAAAGCCTGTTTTTATGTGGATTCATTTAATGGACGCTCATGAACCATATTTTCCCCCAGAGGAATATAGATCTGTGGATAAAAATATGATAAATGTGGTCAACAGACGACTGCGATTTGCCCGTGGTTGGCTTCCTAAAGAAGATGTAGAGATTTTACACCGCTTGTATATTGACAATATAAAATACATTGATGATGTTTTAAACGAGTTTTTGGACAATATACTGGATGAAAACACCATAGCAATAGTAACAGCAGATCACGGAGAACAATTTTTGGAACATGGAGGAATAGGACATTTGAACTGGAACATGTATGATGAACAACTTCACATTCCTTTAATAATCTTAAATTGTGGAAAAGAAAAGAAAGATAATTTAGTTAGTTTAATAGATGTAGCACCTACTATTGCCCACTTGGCGAACATTGAAATACAGGGTTTCATGGGAAATACGTTGCTGGAGACTTATAAGGAAAAACCTGTATTTTTTGCTGGATATGACAAAAAATGGAATGTTTTATATGGTGTAAGAACAAAAGAATGGAAATTGTTTAGGGGAACTAATGGATGGGAGTTGTACAATGTAATGAAAGACCCTAAAGAAAAGAAAAATATATACCAAGAAGAACCAGAAATAGCGCTTAAATTAAAAAGGAAACTAGTAGAAATTTTGGAGAAAAAAAGAAAAATGGAGAAGGAAGATAAAAAATTAGAAGAAATTGCTAAAAAAATAAAAAAATTGAACAATGAAAGTAAATAAAGTGCTTATCTTGGCCATAGATGCGTTAGAATATGATTTAGTTGAACAATGGAATTTGAAGAACTTGAAACAAGAAGAATACGGGAAAACTATTTTACCTATCTATTCTGGAGAAGAGCCGAATACAAGAATAATATGGCCCTGCTTTATAACAGGAAAAATGCCCTACGAAATGGGATATGTTACTAGCAAGGTATTTAAGCC
>MTML01000003.1 GCA_002011215.1 Archaeoglobus sp. JdFR-24 | reverse complement strand
TAAAAATGTGTAGATANATTATTCTTATTTCGCTNATTGGTATAACAATATCCTTGGATATTAGACAACTGGCTGCAGGAGACATTATCATGCAAGATAATTATATATCCACTCAAAAACTATTAAAAAAGGAACTTGGAAAGAAACAAGCAATAGTCTGGTATTTGCACCATTCTGGATTTGCAATAAAAACACAGAATCATTTCTTGATATTTGATTATTGCATAGATTCGCCTGCGTACTCTGTAGAAAGAAGTTTAGGTACAGGAGTTATATCTCCTGAGGAAATTGAAGCTGAAAATGTATTCGTATTTGTATCACATAGTCATGCTGATCACTACAATTCTGTTATTGCCTCATGGCAAAATAGTATCAAAAATATAAGGTATATTGTCTCTAAGGGAGTAGGTAATCTTTTATCTCCTGAGCTTCGTGGAAGTAAAAATAGTTTAATAGTAATGGAACCTGGACAATCAAGAAAAATCAATAGTGTAGAAGTACGAGCTCTCAACTCGACCGATTTAGGTATTGCATTTGTAGTTAAAGTTGACGGTTTAGTGATATACCATGCTGGGGATCTTGCATGGTGGGATTGGCAAGAGAATGTACCAGAAGATGAAAGAAAACAACTGGAAGAGGATTTTAAGAAGTATGTTGCAGAACTTGAAAGCTACTCAATAGATATTGCATTTATGCCAACCGGTTGCTTGGATAAACGTCTGAAAGCTGTTGAATGTGCTGGAGCTCTATGGGTAGTAAGAAAATATAAGCCAAAAGTAGCAATACCAATGCATGCCGACGGTGAGTATGAAGAACATAAGTGCTTTATAGATGAGCTAACAAAGTGTGAAGTATCTACTAAATCCCTGTTGATAACAAGAAGAGGACAATGTTTTTTCTATGAGAATGGAAAAGTTGTTGATATTCCAGCGTCTTTATCAATAAGCAAAGAGGATACAGAGGGAGATAAAGATCTTGTTCAAAAACAGTCTTTCAATAAAGCAGTAGCACAAATGAAAAAGGAGTTAGAAATTGATCCTACGAACCTTGGTACAATATTTCGTCTTATGTATTATTATCTTAATTCTCCAGAATCAGTGGGCGGAGGAAAAGAAAAAGCTATAGAAGAGGCAGAGGCAATAAAAAAGCAAAATACTGCTGCGGGACATTGCGCTCTTGCAATGATATTTGCACATGAAAAGAATTATAAACAGGCAGAGAATGAATACTTGAAAGCTATTGAGATAAATCCAACCAATGTAAAGCCTATGTATTACCTTGGTTATCTCTATCAAGAAAATAAACAATATGAGAAAGCAGTTTCTACCTTTGAGAAAATATTAATGATAGATTCCACAGAAATAAATGCTTATTACCAAATAGGAAGGACAAGTTGTTTCTCACATAAGAATTTGGATAGAGCAGAAGAGTGTTTTAAGAAATATATTGAAAAATATATTGAAACTAATCCTGAAAAAGGCAGTCCTTCTATAGATATGGCACACTGGCGTTTGGGAATAATATACAAACTTCAAGGGAAAAAAGATTTTGCAGTCAAGGAATTTAAAAAAGCATTGGCACTTAATCCAAATAATAAGTGGGCCAAGAATGCTTTAAAAGAAGTACAGGACGAATAAACTTCTGACCTTACAAAACTAATTGTCGGGATAAGAAATTATCCTTTGAAATTATTTCTGACCTAAAATTTTCAATTTTTGGTAACTAGGTTCCACAAAACAAGAAAAAAATACCTGACAGGTATTCTGATTCATAGTAAGATTATTACTATGAATTATCAAGTAGAACAATGTAGGGATAAGAGTATATATGTGGAAATAGAACATTAAAAGCACTACACATCCTTCTTTTCAAAACATAGTAAGAAAATTGGAAAATTTCAGGTAGTATCAGTAAAAGTAGTTTCATTAGATTCTACAGTTAAAGTTGGTGCTACAATAACAGGATTTACTGCAAAACTACTGCCTTGTGGAGTGCCGTCAGTATTATAACGTTGTCCACTAATCCTGTAATAATAAGTACCGCCAGATGTCCGATTATCTAACCAAACTACTACAAACTTACCATTCAGTGCTATTGATACAGACCATGTAGGATCATAATAGCGAGGTTCATCTACCCTAAAACTATCTTCCAGTATACCACTTGAGTTGTATCGTTGAGCCCATATTCTACTCTCATAACTATATTCAGGTCCTTCATTTTCACCAACTATAAAATTACCATTATCATTCATTACTATTGAAGGTGCAGATTGAGTTAGATAATTACTGTCATAAGCATTAAGATTAAAGTTACTACTACCTATTGGTACTCCAGTAGCGTTAAATAACTGATCATAGATATCATCGTATCGTTCATCAAAACTGGACCTCCAAACAATTATAAAATTACCATTGTTGGAAGATCCCATTTTTAGTTGAAATTGAGTAACACTCTCCCAATTTTTCTCTTAACTCTTCTTTCGTATATGCTCAGTAAACTACAGGTAGAGCGTAGTAGAAGAATGCAAAAAATGAGCGAAAACAGTACGGTGATTAGGTTAGGGTAAGGGTCAAGAAACCAGTATGGTGGGTGGGTTAGGGTTAAGTAGAAAAAAAAGGTAAATCTTCAGAGAACTACAGGTAGAGATAAGATATTTGTCTAATTGGAAAATCCAAATCCTACAAATTAAATTCCAAATTCACCCTGTTAGATAATTTTATATCTAACAGGG
>MTML01000024.1 GCA_002011215.1 Archaeoglobus sp. JdFR-24 | reverse complement strand
CATCAAAGATATTTCCTATAACAAATTGCTTATCTCCAAGATCTCCCCAACAAATATATAAATCACCATTAGGGCTTATAATAAAAGAAGACAAATTTTTCCATCCGCAGTTATGCACAATAGGATAAAATATTGGCAAATGATTAGAAATTTTTGTAAGTAATTTTTCTTCTTTTAATTTTTTAATAAAATGGAGATAATATAGTGCAAAATCTTTAGTAGTAAAGGTTTTTCTACTAAATCCTCCACATATATATGGAATAGTCGGTAATAACTCAACAGTTGCTCTCTTTCTATAAATTAGTGGAAAAATTACCTCCTTCACAAAAGGAAATATAAGATTATAATTTTCATAGTCAACATTAATCCGTAAATGGACGCATATTTTACCTTCTTTTAACAATTCTTTAACATTTTCCATAATGCATTTGTAAGTTCCTTTTTTATTTTTAAAAACACGTCTTTTGTTATGAATAAAAGAAGGCCCATCGATAGTAATTTGGCAATGTTGAATATCTAATGAATATATTTTTTCTTTATATTCTCTTATTAGTATTCCATTAGTGATAAGAGTACACAAAAAATTTATATTTTTTTCAGCACATATTTTCTTAATTGGAATAAGTATTTTCTCAATTGCAGAGAAATGGAGAAGGGGTTCACCACCATATAAATTTATTATTACTTCTACAGGATTACTTTCTTCTATTTTCAAAGTTATAAAATTTATTGTTTGTGTTATAACTTTTTCATTCATCATAGTATTCAATTTATTTGGNCCTTGATAGCAGTAGATACAATGAAGATTACACTTATAAGTAGGAACTATTATAAAATTCCAACTTTTTTGAGAAAACTTTCTTATATAGAATGAATGGTGTATATATTTTCTTTCGTTAAAATCAGAAGGTACAATTATCAATGCTTTCTTTAATTCTTTAAGTAAGTTTTCGTTTTTTATGGTAGAAGGTTTAGATAACATTTTCATTATATCTTTTGAAACTTCGCATAAGCTGTTAGTAAGTCCACTAAAAATAAAATATTTATTACCTATTTTAAGTATTCTCACTTTTTTACTCTTTTTCATTTAATATTTTTAAGTTTTTATTTAATTTTCTAAGGGAAATTTTTAATGGGGAGCTTAAAATTTAAGCTCCCCATTAAATTAAAACCTTCACCAAAAATGAACAGGATCAAAGTGTCCAAAACAACCATAGCATCCATAACATCCATAACAAGCAACACAACATGCCGCAATTCTCGCTACTTGGGGTTTTTCTATCCATCTTATCATGATCTATCTCCTCCCTTCTAAATTTTTGTATCCATCTTGCACCAAGATGGAGAACCTTCGTCCTGGGTCGGTGCCACCCCACCTGTCTACGGCAAGAATTTTCAAATTCAAGATAACAAAATTCAAACACATCAGTTGTTGGTTTTTAATTATTAAATTTCTTCTTCCATCCAACTCAAATACTTTATTTGTTACATTCATCATTTCTTTAAATGACTAGAAGGGAAAAGAAAAAAATCAATTAAAAAGTGTTATAAAATATCTATATTTATTACAATATATCCACATTTTTTATAATATTTCCATCTAATTTTTACTCATAACCTATAGAATCTCTATATTGACTTGGGGTAATTCCTGTTTGCTTTTTGAAAACTTTGCAAAAATATTGAACAGTGGTAAATCCTGTTATGTAACTTACTTGTTTAATATACAGAGGAGTCTTAAGAAGTCTATTTTTCGCTTCCTCTATTCTTAAATTGTTTATAAAATTTGGAACACTCATTTCCATCGTCTTGTTCCATAAATAAGAAAATCCTTTCTTAGACATTCCTACACTATTAGCAACTTCTTCTAAGGAAAGAGAAGGATTTTTATAGTTTTTTTCAATATACTTTATTGCCCTNTAAATCTTAAAAGGTACATTATAGCTTCTCTTCCTCATCTTATGACTCTCATAACAAAAAAAGATACTTTCCTTCCTTCAAGTTTTTATATCTATCCTCGAACTGGATAAAAAACCTTTGTTCAAAACCAATACTCTTCCATCTATCTACAACAAGACTCTCCAAAAATAATATTTTTAATATAACTTGGGGGGGGTAGATATTGAATACCACAAAAAAGTTCGAAATATTTTTTTTAAGATTTTTCATTTAAGATAGTTAATTAGTAACAAAAATTCTGGATGTCAAGTTTTAACTGTGAGAGCTCTAAAAAAGTTATTTTCTTTCGTAAAAATAATTTTTATTTAAAAAAGTTTATAAAAATCTCATCCAGTAACTCAAAAACTCCTCTCCAATACAAATCGTTTCTTATATTCTTTCTCCTATATTTTCTCACAAATCCTATCACTCTTCCTTCTGAAATACTTGCCCCCCACATCTTGCTCTCTCTTAAATGGAGATTCTGGGAAAAACCTGCCGGTGATTCTGAAAAAAACCTGCCACTTTTTGAATCAATTCTAAAGCTAATTTGACTTTTTACTGAACATTTATTATGCTCCTTTTTGGCTTAATAGTCAAAGAGGTGCATATGAGAAGGAAAAAAGAAAAAGGAAGGAGGATAGCTATGGAAAAGAATTAGAGAAATTATTCGTTTGCACGAATGAGGATTCAGTCAACGAAAAATTTCTCAAGCCCTAAATGTATCTCGACCAGTAGTAGCACAGTATTTAAAAGTATATTGCTCAGCAGCCGGATGGGGGGCTTGTCAAGAATTTTGTGTGAAGGTGCTGA
>MTML01000133.1 GCA_002011215.1 Archaeoglobus sp. JdFR-24 | reverse complement strand
ATAAATATTTTGAACTTGGTGGAGTTGCATCCATCATAATAGGAGGAATTACAATAGAAGCAGAGGTAAAATCTCCAGAGCATGTGGAAAAGGTTGAGTTTTATGTTGAGGATCGTTACAGCAATACACCTCCAGTTCTTTATTACACAGATTATTCTCCTCCTTATGAATGTAAATGCAGATATAAAGCATTTGATAATAAAAAGGAGTGGCATCAATTTTATGTGAAAGCATACTATGATGATGGATATGTTGTGACGGATCTCGTTGGGCCAGTGAGAATTTTCTGTTTGTTTGGTGAATCCTCCTGTTCCCGCTCCTTGCGTCTTTGTCCTGCATTAATTTCATAAATTCTTCATTATTTATCTTTGATGGAGAAAGTCACAACGTTGCTCATTCTCCTGTTAGTACTTTCCACAAGCATTGCAGAAAATGTGAAAAACAATGATAACCAAACAAATCATCCGTGGCCCATATATTGTCATGATGCTCAACACACTGGAAGAAGTGAGTATGACACGAGCATGAATGAAGGAAAGATAAAATGGAAAATAAAAACAATGACAATAATGGGCTCTCCTGTAATAGCAGAGGATGGAACAATATATGTTGGGGGTTTGGGCCCAATTAAAAACGGGACTTTATATGCCATAAATCCAGATGGAACAATAAAATGGATTAAGAACATTTCACCAAAAACAGAATACGGATTTTCTTATATAGAAGCAACTCCTGCAATAGGCAAAGACGGAACAATATATGTTGCCACACAAGAAGGTTATCTCTATGCTTTCACTCCAGATGGAGAGGAAAAATGGAAAGTAAAGTTACCGAATATAGGAATGTATGCAGATGCGGTTGCAATAGATGAAAATGGAGTGATATATGCAGGATATGGACGACTTCTTGCAGTTTATCCGAATGGAACAATAAAATGGAATATAAGTGTAAAGAAAGCAGGTTTCGCTCCAGCAATAGGAAAGGATGGGATAATATATGTTGGATGCTACGATAATTATTTACGTGCCATTTATCCAAATGGAACTATAAAATGGGAGTTTAAAGCAAAGGAAATGCCAACTTCTCCTACTATCGATGGTGATGACACCATTTATGTTGGCACTATCTCCCCGTGGGGAGATAATAGATTATATGCCTTATATTCAAACGGAACTTTGAAATGGGAGTTTAAGCCAGATAATGAAGTATATGGTGTCATTCCACGTCCTCCTGCTAGTGCGGGTGGAACAATTTACTTTGGCACAGGAGAAGGAAAAATATACGCTGTGGATAAAAATGGAAGCAAGAAATGGAGTAAATATATCGCCAATTCACCATCTCACTGGATAACATCCATTGCAATAGGGGATGATGGAACAATATATGCCGGAGCTAGTAGAAGAGAATATAATTTAGATGAAGATGGTTACCTATATGCATTTTACCCGAATGGAACAATAAAATGGAAGACAAAACTTGAAAGTGATATACCATATGATTACTGCTATCCTTCTCCTCCAGCAATAGGAAAAGATGGAACAATATACATAGGAACATGGTTTGGAAGTGAGAAGGGAGACTGGGGTTATCTATACGCAATAGGAACAAGGGAAAAGAGAGAGAAAATTATTATTGATGGGAACAATGGATTCACACATGAAAATGGAGTTATAGAGGGAAATGGAACAGAGGATAGCCCATATCTCATAAGAGGATGGAACTTTACAGATGGGCTAAGGATAAAAAACACAGATACTCATTTCATCATTGAATATTGTGATGTATATAACAATGGAATATTGCTTGAAAATGTGAGAAATGGAGAGATAAGGAGATGCGATATTTTTTCATGCTCTACAGGCATCTTTCTTATAAACTGCAGCAATGTAACAATAACTCTTTCGACAATACATAACAACAGCTTTGGAATATACATTGAAGGATGCAGAAATGTTACGGTAACAGAATGCGTCATCGAAGAAAATGGATACGGCATATATGCTAAAAATTCATTCAACAATCTCATTTACTTCAATGATTTTTTAAACAACAGCATATCTGCTCATGATAATGGAATGAATTCATGGGATAATGGAAATGTAGGCAATTACTGGAGTGATTATGCTGGTAGCGACGAAAATAAAGATGGAATAGGAGATGAACCATATTGCATAGAGGGAGGAGATAACTGCGATTATTCTCCGCTCATACAATCCTTTAAAGTGGATACCATTCCTCCAATAGTTGAGATTTTGGAACCAGAAAAGGGATACCTTTACATAAATGGAAAAAAAAATTATGTCTCTGCCTCTAACAGTTGTAATAGGATGGGTGAAGGTAGTTGCCCATATCGAGGATAGAGTATCAGGTATTGATTACACAGTTGCATATGCCGTGAAAAGGGACAAGGAAGAGGTGCTAAGATATGCTGATTCAAACACCACATGGTACTGGGATGGCAAATATAGGAGCTACTATGGATTTTACACCTTGGAAGTAATTGCATGGGATGAAAAATGGAATGAAGCAGAGGATACAATGAAAGCATTTGTTATAATACCGAAGGGAAAAGTGCCAGATTAACGAAGAAAATGCATTAACTTCATAAACCTCATTTCATTTTGTTTCTCATGAAAAGAGCATTCCTTGCTCTTCTCATTCTTGCCATTTTACTTGCACCTCTCTCTTTACAACAAGGTCTGCAAGATTCTCCATGGCCATTCTACAGTTGTTCTTCGTGTTGGTTTGATGAAGTGTGATGTAT
>MTML01000088.1 GCA_002011215.1 Archaeoglobus sp. JdFR-24 | reverse complement strand
TAAATTTATTGAAGAGTATGAAGGTGAGGTGGACACTTTAATTTTAGCTAAAACTACCATCCCTGTTTTTTTAGATTTGCCAGGTGATCCTATAATTAATCAAGCTAGTGCTTCTATAGATAGAAGAGAAGTAGGAGTGTACTTGATAACTCCTGTAAGGACTATTTATGACAAAACTTATATTGGAGAAGAGGTAGGGGTAATTTTTACTAAAGACCAAGTAGTAGGCCCTCACCGATTTACTCTTTATGAAGTGGATGCAGAAGCTCCAGCGGAGGGTAAGTATTGTGCTATTAGATGGGATACATCAACTGGGCTTGCTGTAGGTTATAGTTTTTATGAGACTACCCACCATTGGGACATGTATCTTACTGACACTTTAGAGGGGGGGACACTTGCAGAAATGAAGAAATTTGTTTCACCTGAGTTTGAAGGAGTAGATGCGTTCCCTATTCCTAAACGTCCTCCTGCGGCGGATAAATGGGACACTACTTATTTTACTCCAGCAAGTTGGCCACCTTCCTTAGTTGAGTGGGTAGTGGATTCTTTTACTATTTTTCCACCAGCTCCAGCTGATACTATTTTTACAGGAACAGGAGGAGCATGGAAAAATTGGTTAGTGGAGATAACGGAAAACCAAGGTTATAGTATAGTAATAGATGGGGGTTATTTTATTGAGTTAATAGTTAGAAAGATAGACTCTACTTATATATCGTTTGATTATTATTTTAACAAACTCAAACATTTTAGACGATTTAAATACCCGTTGAAAGAATAAGAAAAGGAGAGAAAGGATGTCTTTTTCAGCTTTAGTGATGTTAATTTTTGGGTGTAGTGTGTTATATGGGGGGTTAATTTTTTGTATATATAAAGCGTTGAGATATAAAAAATGATCTCCTTTAGAAGCAAAAATGTCCCCCCTTCCCCTATTCGTAGGCTTATTCCTTATGCAGAAGAGGCAAAGAGGAGAGGTATTAAGGTCTATCATTTAAACATAGGTCAACCAGATATCCCTACTCCTGAGGCATTTTGGGAGGGGATAAGAAAATATAAAGAAAAAGTACTTTCATATGGACCATCGGATGGGTTAAGAGAATGTAAGAAGGCGGTGAGGGAGTATTATAATAAAATAGGAATTGAAATAATGGAAGAAGAGATATTTATTACTACTGGAGGTTCAGAGGGGATACTATTTATTTTTTTTATATTAGGAGAAGTAGGGGATGAGTTTTTAATACCAGAACCATGTTATGCAAATTATATATCATTAGGGAGGATGGCTCAGATAAATCTTGTCCCTATAGAGACAAAAGTGGAGGAAGGGTTTCATTTGCCAGAGAAAAAGGAGATTGAAAAATTGATTACCAAAAAAACTAAAGCTATAATTATCTGTTCCCCAAATAACCCCACGGGGACTGTTTATTCCCGGGAAGAGATAAATAGAATAGTGGAACTGGGTATTAAGTATAATCTTTTTTTAATTTTAGATGAAGTGTATCGTGAATTTTTATTCGATGGTAGGGAATGGGTGAATATTTTTACCACCTCTTTTCCTATGGACAGAATTATAATTATTGACTCTCTCTCCAAGCGTTTTAGTGCTTGTGGGGCAAGGATAGGGTTTATAGTGACTAAAAACAAACAAATATTATCCCAGTTGATGGTTTTAGGGATGGCAAGGTTGTGTCCTCCTACTATTGGACAAATGGGGGCGATAGAAAGTTTTAAGAAAATGGATGAGTTTATGGGGGAGATGATTGAAGAATATGAAAGAAGAAGGAATATAGTGTATGAGGAGTTGAAAAAAATAAAAAAAATTACTACATACCTCCCAGAAGGTGCTTTCTATACTATTGCTAAGCTCCCTGTAGAAGATGCAGAAGAGTTTATAAAATGGTTACTTACTTCTTTTCATTTAAATGGCAGAACAGTGATGGTTGCCCCTTTAGATGGGTTTTATCTTTCTCAAAATAAAGGAAAAAATGAAATCCGAATAGCTTATGTGTTGGAAGAAGAAAGATTGAAAGAAGCTATGCTTATATTGCGCAAAGGATTAGAAGAGTATGGAAGAATTACTCAGTAAGTTTGGTGAACAATTTCTTGCTCAAAATGAATGGAAAAACTTACCAAAGGTGAAGGGTGGGGGTTGTCTTTTAATTTGTGGTATGGGTGGTTCTGCTATTGCTGGAGATATATTAAAGACTTATATTCAACAAGAAATTAAAATCCCTATTATAGTAAATAGAGATTATGAGACACCTAATTTTGTAGATGAAAGAAGTATAATCTTTATATCTTCTTATTCAGGGAATACAGAAGAAGTGTTAGAAAATTATCAAAAATTATCTAAAATAACACCATTTGTATTTTGTATAAGTACAGGAGGAAAACTTTTTTCTTTTAATCCTAAATACTTTTACACACTTCCCCCAAATTATCCACCTCGTTGTGCTTTAGGGTGGATTTTTACTGCTCTTATAAAGGGAGTAGAAGGGGTAGGGTTGGTGAAATACAAAACCCAGGAATTGAAAATGATAGGTGAGTATTTGTTAAAATTAGGTGAGGAATTTAAGATAAAAAACTCCCCCCCTTATAAGGTGGCACAAAAATTGTTAAATAAATTGCCTATCATTTACACTTCTACTACTTTTTCTTCCGTTTCAAGAAGATGGGCAACTCAGTTGAATGAGAATGCAAAAGTGTTAGCTCATTATAACTTGTTTCCTGAGCTTAATCATAACGAAATAGTGGGGTTTGGGGAGCCAAAAAATGTACACCCTTTGGT
>MTML01000006.1 GCA_002011215.1 Archaeoglobus sp. JdFR-24 | reverse complement strand
CAAAAAGAAAGAAACCGCCTACTCGAGTAACTCGTAAAAGTTCCTTTAACGCGATAAATGGATTAACAACCATCAAAACTATTATCTAAAAATGGAAGCCTCTCTACATCTCCACCTAAAAGAAATAGGTTAACAATTTTCACTCCTTTAAGCTTTTTCTTTCCCCATCCATAGGAAATGAGATTAAGTTCTATAGTTTTTCCTTCTATTATCATTTCTTTGGCTCTAGTTAACATACCACGTGAAATATCTATTCCAAACACCTGGGCCCAAGGAGCTCTTAAAGCTATATCCCTTGTTGTTCTTCCTGGGCCACAACCTGCATCCAATATCCTTTTGGGCATAATTTTTATATAATAATAGTTAAAGAGATCGTTTATAGTAGAATAAAGTCCTGTAGAAGTTCCCTGGTTAAGAATTTCATCTACAAAAGCACAAGTTGCTATATATCTATCTACTTCTTCTAAAATAGGATACTTGAACTCCATAGTATTTGGAGAGAAATATGGGATTCCATTTTTTATTGGAAATTTTTTCTCACAATTTGTACAAGAAATCTCGTTTTCTGTTCTTCTGATGAGTTTTTTTCTACAGTAAGGACAAATAGCAATTTTAAAAAAAGTTCGCCATAAATCCATAATTAGCTTCTCCTTTTTAAATATAAATATAATAATATTACTATAAGAAAAAAAACAAAACTAATAGTATAATTAGCTAAAGGATGTATCTTGTAAGCAATAAGCCCAGCTAATAGGGGAAGAGAAATCCCTATGATCTTTTTTATTGATGTAAATGCGCCAAAAAATTCACCTCTTTTTTCTGCTGGAATATAATGAAAAAGGAGTGATTGATGATATGGATGCCATATAGTGTCTCCAAAAGCCATAATCCCATAAGCTAAAAGTACAATTGGAAAAGAGAAAGCAAAATTCATTAATCCCACATAAATCATCATTATAATTGTTCCTCCTATCAATAAAGTAAATCTATGCTTTTTATCTACATTTTTTATAAGTCTTCCAGTAAAAATTATGATTATAGAAATAATCATTTCTATAATAACCATATGAAAAAGTGTTCCTTTAAGTTTTGTTATTACATAATTAATAAGTACTATTTGTGGGATAACCCCCCAGGCAAGAAGGATAATTACTTCAATCAACATAATTATTCTCAATTCCTTAGGAATTAGTATTCTGAGAGTTATTTTTTTTTCTACTTTTACTTCATTTTTTATAGGAGGTAAAAACTTAAGTGGAAGTATTGAAGAGAAAATAAAGTATATTCCAAATATTAAAAAACCAACACGAAAAGCAAAGGGAGTAGGATATAGTATTCCCCATATTATTCCGAAAATAGGAAAAGCAGTAAGTTGAGTTATCTCAGGTACTACAAGATGATATACGTATATTTTTTCTCTCTTTTCTTCGGGATAGCTTTCAAATTCATATACAGAATAGGCAGGAGAAAACATAGAAGAAAGATTCTGAATTGTACTACTTATTACTACAAGAAAAGGGAGAAAAATTCCTTTAGCAAACCCTAAAATGCAAGAAGAAATTCCATCAAACAAGACATCTAAACTTAGAGCTTTATTTGCATTAATTTTATCAAGTAATTTCCCTACTAAATAGGTTCCTACTATATTTATAAAAGTAACTATAGTATAAAGTGCTCCAATTTCTAAAATAGTATAGCCCATGTAAAGCAAATAGATAGGTAACATATGAGAAACGATTAGTGCTGGAGAGATAATACTATGATAAAGAATATAACGTCTTGCTTTCTTAGGAAAACTCCTAAATTCTTGTATTATATTTGACATCTCGGATCTGGTCTCTTTATTGTTCCATAAAACTCATAAGTAATCCCAGGACATCCCCCTCCACATAAGGATAAATATTGGCATTTTCTACATTCTTTCTTATTTACTATTTCCTCTCGAAATACTCTCCAATTCTTGCTTTCCCAAAGAATAGCAAAACTTCTTTCTAACAGATTTCCTATTCGAAACTTAGGGTGTTGCGCAAAAACACAAGGATAAAGTTCCCCATTTGCTGCAATATGAGCCTTATACTTATCAGCATCACAACTAGAATTAAAGTTTTCTTGGAGATATTTCTTAGGAATATCTATCATAGGGATCAAATTAAACACCTCTCCCCCAAGAATCCCAAAATAATGAGGTGTAAATAAAGTTTGAGCTTTTTTCAAAACTTCATACTCTATTTGAAGAAGCTTTTCTTTCGGAGGAAAAAGGTTCTCCTTTCCTTTTCCCAGAGGTACCACTGGAATTACACTTAAAGAATTACACCTTAGTTTATTAACTAACTGATAGACTTTGGGTATTTCTTTATAATTATATTTGGTAACTACCATATTTACTCTAACTTTTAACCCTTCATTTACTAATTTTTTAATTGTTTTTATAATCTTCTTGTAGGTCCCTTCTCCCCTATGAAAATCATTTGTGTGAGAGGTAGCTCCGTCTAAACTCACTTGTACAACATCCTTTTTATTCAAAATTTGTATCATTTCCTTGATAATCTTATTTGAAAGAACGACCCCATTTGTTAAAATATATAAAACATAATCACTTTGCTTCAGTTTGTCAATAATTTCTATAATATCTTTTTTGTCTGATGACCCCACATGGTAACCACTTTTTATGTAACCCTTAAGATAATTATCCAAAATTATTGGAGGTAAATTAAATACTTACAAGAAATATTACTTCCACTCTCCTTAAGTATCTCTACAGGTGTTTTTCGTCCTTTGTATCTGTTTTTTCGCTTAAAATTAAAGTAAAGTCCATAAGCA
>MTML01000099.1 GCA_002011215.1 Archaeoglobus sp. JdFR-24 | reverse complement strand
CGCCCGCATGGTCATAATGAGCATGAGAAATGAATATTGCATCTATCTCTTCCAAATCAATTCCTAACCTCTTCATGTTATGCATTAAAACACTATATCTCCATCCAGTATCAAAAAGAAGATTAATATTATGACTTATAAGGCATGAAAAGCCCCACGCTGCCTTAAAACCGGGCAATGCTTTGTTGTCATAAACAATTTTTACTATCATTTTTGACTTATCATACCTTCAATTTTATTCCATATTTCTTTCATTAAATCTGCCAGCTCTTTATCATATTCCACAATATTCTTTCCTTTTACCATTGCTTCTGTAAATTTTCTGTTAAATGGTATTTTGCCAATAATTTCTGTTCCTCTTTCCCTGCAGTACTCTTCTATCTTCTTCGTCATTTCTTCATTTATATCATACTTGTTTATGCAAACAACCGCTTTAACTTTAAAATGTTCAGCAACTTCCAAAATTCTCTCCATATCATGTATTGCTGCCATTGTCGGCTCTGCTATAATAACTGCCAGATCCGTCCCGCTCAAGGAGGCGATAACTGGACACCCTATGCCGGCGGGAGCATCTATTATTATCAGATTTTTATCCTTCCTTTCTGCAATTTCCTTTGCTTTTTGCCTCACAAGTGCGACTAACTTCCCAGATGCCTCCTCTCCAGGAATGAGCAACCCATAAACAAATTCGCCAAATCTTGTGTTGGCGACATGAACATAACCATTCACTCTTTTTTTCATTTCAATAGCATTTACTGGGCAAACAAGCGTGCATACGCCGCAACCCTCGCATTTTTCATTCACCACTCTAAAATTTTCTATTGCACCAAATCTGCATGCTTTCTGGCAAGCCCCACATTTTATACACTCCTCCTCATTTATTTCTGCCACTTCCATTCCTTCATATGGTATTTTTTCTATTATCTCGGGCTTTAGAATAAGATGTAGGTTGGGGGCATCCACATCACAGTCAGTAAAAACTGCTTTAGTTAAGGAAGCAAAAGATGCAACTATGCTTGTTTTGCCAGTCCCTCCTTTGCCGCTTGCCACAACAATCTGTTTCATTCTGGCCTCCTCCTTCGCATTTCCTCATAATCAATTGGTTTAACTTTGGGCGCAGGCGAGGAGTAAACATTTATTGTATTTAGCCCGTGAAAATGCTTCTCTATCTCAAAAATTTCTTCCTTGCATAGTGGTTTGACAGGCGATTTTCTCAGAGGTGTGTTAATCTGCACATCATCTGGCTTAATTTCTCTTGCCAAATCAGCCATTTCTTCTGCATATTTTTTATTTTCTTTAACAAACATCATCTGCAGGGAAAACTTCCTTGCCTTTTTCCTTATTTCTTTTATCGCCTCGATCATTTCGTCAAATTTTATTTTTTCATGCGGTCTGTTAATTTTTTCAAAAATTTCATCATTTGGAGCATCAAGTTTTGCAACAATCCAGTCAATACTTGCTAAATCTTCCTGGACATCTTTGTAGTTAAATAAGGAAGAGTTAGTTAAGATGGCTAATGGCAAGCCAAATTTTTTTGCCAACTTGGCTGCTGCGCCCAAATTTTTTGCCAGCGTCGGCTCCCCCATGCCAGAGAAGGTAATAACATCTGCCTCTATGGTATTCAATCCATTTAGTTCTTTCTTCAACTGGCTATTTTCAACAAAAACCCTTCTTTCAACGGTCTTATGCCTCGTTTTTCCAAGTTGACAATAAATGCAATCAAATGAGCAAAATTTTTCCTTGCCAATTAAATCTATGCCCAAGGATTTGCCTAATCTCCATGAAGGTACTGGGCCATAAACAATCATTTTATCGCCTCATAAAGTTCAATAAATTTCTTTTGCCATTCTTTAATTTCTTTAACAAATGGAATTCCCTTTGAATACAACTCTGCTATTTCTCTGCTATAAGGAATTTTCATTAAAATTTCAATGCCCTCGCCATTGCAATATTTTTCTACGCTATCATCTCCTATTCCATGCCTGTTTATAATTACACCAAAAGGAATGTTAAATTTTCTTACTATACCGACAGCAATCTTCAAATCATGCAATCCAAAGGGAGTTGGTTCAGTAACCAAAATAACAAAATCTGCATGATGTATTGTTTCTATCGCCGGACATCCATTTCCAGGGGGTGCATCCAGTATTGCAATACCATTTTTATCAACATGTTTTTTAAGTTGATTTATAACAGGGGTAGCTCTCGCCTCCCCTATATTTAACAATCCCTGATATATCTCTATTTCATTTTTGCCATGGTATATTTCTCCAATCTTTCTTTTTCCTTCTTCTATTGCATCATGCTTGCATACAATTTTGCACCCTCCGCACCCTGAGCATAATTCAGGAAAGAATAAAATGTCAGAAGGCAAGACAGCTATTGCATGATATCTGCAAAATTCAGCACATTCTCTGCAAAAAGTACACTTATTCAAATCAAAAACAGGATTCATTAGGAAAACGTCTTCTATTTTCTGCAGATTTGCTTTTAAAAATATATTTGCATTTGGCTCCTCCACATCGCAATCATAGATTGTCGCTCCAGTTGCTATAGCAAGGTTTACCGCAACCGTTGTCTTGCCTGTACCTCCTTTTCCAGATGCAACCGTAATTATCATGTATTCACCTTCAAAACAAGTTTACCCACCTCAGCATTTATATCTCGTGCAACCAAAGGACATTTAACCACAAGCAAGAAAAACACCTCCCTCTCACTATCGCTCAGGGCTTCATAATTTCCCTGCCCCTTCGCGATAACCATATCTGCTGTTCTAAAATGCTCTAAAAATTCCTTAGATGCAAATTTCAGCAGTATACCAGGTGCAGAAATATCTTGACCAGC
>MTML01000154.1 GCA_002011215.1 Archaeoglobus sp. JdFR-24 | reverse complement strand
AGAAAAGCTTAATAGTCGTATTTGCGGTGCTATGGAAGTTATTTAATGAGATAGAGAAAAAAGATATCTTAGTTAAGGAATTCCCCCTCGTAGCAGAGATCCTTTTGAAATTAGGGATCAAAACCCACAGAAGAAAACAAGTTGAAAAGATCTTCTTCAGGTTCACCCGTGATAAGGCGTTGATTTATGAGTTTCTTAGTATACTTGATGAAAAGAGAATTCTAGAAGGATACTACGGGAGATATTACAAATTCAAACCTTTCAAAGTGAAATTGGAACAAATAAACAAATATGGATACTTGAATGGGGTGATTTGTGGGGAATTGCCGTTGATTGCTATATAGACCAATTTTTTACTTTCACCTCAGGTAAAAATTTCAAATATTTAGAATAATCAAAGAATTAGTAAAGGGGAGTTGGAAAGCTTATGAATAGGATAATAAAGATGGTAATTGGTTCTGCACTCACTTCATTGACTATAGCTACTCTTCTCCAATTTTTCCAAAAGGAATTTGGGATCTCAAATTCGCAGTCACCTTTAAATTGGGAGAACTTTGCAAATACAGGTGGTGCTTTATTTTTTGTTGGTTTGACTTTGTTTTTCTACAGCATCAAAAGAGATTTCCTGTATTCGATGTTAGTTTCCTCTTTGCTTGTGGGAGTGGTTATGTATTTTGTTTTTCCCTCGTTTGTGTTTTTTATGGCAATAATTTTTATTGGCTCTTTAGTGTTGATTTATTTAAGAGAACGTTAAAAATTACCCCAATACCTTTTTTAGCTTAGTTGTATTTTCTTATTAGATTCAAGATATACTTTAAAAGTGGTATCAACAAACGATAGAGATTTATATTAATGTCTTTATAGAGGTTAAGAGGATTACGTCCGTTGGACAAGCTGGAAGGTGTTGAAGAGAATGAATAAGTTCACATATGCCAGCAAAATTGGAGACAACGTGAAGTTTGTGTACAATAGGTTTTACACCACATGCTTTGGAGATATGGAGGATTGTAAATGGATGAAATAAAATTCTTTAAATTTGAAGATTGGCAAAAAGAGATTTCAAGGAATAAATTAACGGATCCATGGATTACAGTTTTCGATTTTCATAAAGAAAACAATGGGTATTATGCTACTTTTTGTGGTCTTATTCCTAATGAGAAGGAGTTAATCAAAAAAGTTTTATCGCATTTTAGTTGGGATATAACAGTTGAATTTGGTTATCCAGGTTTTTGGAAAGAAGGAACTAAAGGAAGCATTCGTTATGAGCGCTTTGAGAATACTTCTAGTGAAGTACCGTTTGAACCATTAATAATATACAGGTCGTTTTATGGAAGGTGGGAAGAATATGTTGAATTAAGTGAGGAATTTAGATTGTATCATAATCTGTATTTTGATTTCAAAAGGAACGAATTCATTTTCCTTTCTCAATCAGGAGAAGAAGATGTTGCTGCAAGAATTGAAAAATCAAGTAGAGGTATCAAGGTGCAAGTAAAAACAAAATATCTTAGGGATTTCTTAGCTGCAAAATCAATGGTACTGGTGAGGTTTTTTGAACACGATAGGTTTTCAGAAAAAGATTTAACAGATAAGCTTGGAACGGAGGTTACTTACATAGAAAAAATTGGAGAGAATTTTTGCTTTAGTATATCCATAAACCCAAAGCCTGAGATATTATTAGATGAAAAATGTTTTTCAAGATTTAATGGAAAAGATATAATACCACCATTTAAAGAACCTCAACATGAATCATTTAAATTTCTAAGAGGCCAGAAAAGGAAAAAATACACTGATTTTATAATTGGTATAGATGAGGAAGGTAATCCAATTGAATATACTTGCAATCCAGACAAACTTTCTAACTTTTTCGGAGCCAATCCCGGTGCACCTAATTACCTTACCCCTGTGTTCTTTAGACGGGAAGTGCTTAGGAAATACTACGAACAACCATCCAAATATAGCGTAGAAGACGGCTATATTAGGTGCGGTTACCTTTGGGGCATGCGATATGGTCAAAACCCCTCTGGACTTGTTCACGCTTGGTTGGGAGATTTAGGAAGAGATTTACCATATAATGAACAGCTTCACTGGAAGCAATTTAATGTACCCCCTGAAGGCGGTCTCGGTGAAGCAACAATTAAACGAGGGCTATTGGCAGAATTCGCAGATCCAGATGAGATAACACATATTTTTAAGTACGAATTTGATAAATTTACAGACTACTGGCGTTCTAAATTTGGGTGGGATTTGTTCTTACCATTAAAGCGTGATGATAGACATTATTTCAAAAGCTTGCATGTTCCTACCTCAGAAGATCCCTTAGAATTTGAACAGCAAATTCAAGCCTTAGCTAAAATCTTACCAGATTCGATAAACGTTTCTGGACTTAAAAAACTAATTAATGAGTCGGAAAAAGTAAATGGCTCCATTAATCTTCTTGAAAAAGTCCTTATTTCTCATTTTGGAATGGACAATATATCAGCTAAAAATTTGGTTGAACCTTTAAGGGTAATTCAATCTATAAGATCATCGAGCGTTGCACACAGAAAGGGAAATACCTATGAGAAAACATCTGGAAAATTAGGATTAAATGAGGAGTCTAACATAAATTTCTTCAAGAGACTTCTGGAGGATGTTGTTAAAATGCTTAAGCAATTGCAAAAAGTGGTAGAAGGCTATAACTGAATGTATTATTGGTTTACGCTCGCCCAAATCCTGGTTCAAAAGGAGACTCGGATCTAAAGAATTCTTAGAACGATATGGGATTTCGTTGAGGAAGGAGAGGGAGGGGAGAGCTATGAGGGTTTATCTTCAACTAAAATCTTAAGTAAATCCTTACCTTTTTCTGTTAAGAAATAGATTTTTCTT
>MTML01000085.1 GCA_002011215.1 Archaeoglobus sp. JdFR-24 | reverse complement strand
AATTATGCTCTATCCTTCCTTCTTCTTGTAAATTATTATATTTCTTTGCAATTTGTAAGCCTTTATTTGCAGTAGATAATGCTAATTCATACTCACCTTTAGCCTGGTAGACCCAACTCATTTCTTGATTTAATCTGGCTTTTAGGGCTTCATCAGAAATAGTAGCTCTACACTGATTATAAATTTTAAGTGCTGAATCATATTCTCCTTTTTTATAGAAACTAATTCCTAATGCACAGTAAATATCAAAAAGTTCAGAATCAGAAGGATTATACTGTAAAATTTCTTTATATTTATTAATTGCTTTACTATACTCTTCCATTAACCGATATGTATCTCCTAATTTCTTATGTAGGAATATTGGATACCCTGTTCCTTGCAATTTAATTGCTTGTTCAAAATATTTTATAGCAGATTTATACGCATAAACAGATCTAGCCTTCTCTCCTGCCTTGACTAAAAAACTAAATGCCTTTTTCTTATCTTCACCTCTTGCATAATGATAAGCTAATTCCTCCACATCTTCACTCTTGTTTTCTATCATCTCAGCAATAGTTTGATGAAATTTTTTACGAGTTTTACTATTTATTTTTTTATATACTATTTCTCTAAGTTGGGAGTTTGCAAAATAATAACCGTCTGAACGTTCTATCAATATTTTCTTCTCAAGTAATTTATTTAAGACGAGTAATAATTCATCTTCTGTAGGAGCATGGTGAGGCATTCCCTGTATTACTTGTAAATCAATTTTTTGTGGAAATATTGACATAATTTTTAATATTTCATTTGTAGGGATACCAGGCTTTGTGTCCTTACTCAGTTCTTCTAAACGCTTCTCAAATATTTGTTGAACAGTTTTTGAAATTCTTAGTTTCTCAAAATCTATTTCTTCTATTATCCATTTATTTTCTTTAAATATCAGAACTTTATCTACCATAGATTTCAAAAGCTCTTGTACAAAAAGTGGATTCCCACGAGTTTCAGTAAAAATTCGTTTAATATGAGAAGAAGAGAGCTTATCACCTCCTAACATAGATGTAATCATTGTGTTAATTTCATCTTCTGTAAGTCCTTCTAAATGGATATTATTTTCTATTTTTAGTGTATTTATTCTTTCCTTACAACTTTCAAAACAAAGGATGATTTTAGTATTTTTAATATTTCTTACAAAATAGTTTAAGAATTCAATTGTTTCTTGGTCTAACCATTCTGTATTTTCTAAAAATAATACATAAGGTTCTCTTTTTGATACTTCAATTAAAAACTGGGTAATTCCATCAAAGAGACTAATTTTTTCTCCTCCTATGATTTTCTTTCCTCCTAATTGTGGAATAATTTGTGCAAGAAATTCTTTATAATCTTTAATTAGTTCTTTATATTTAATTATAATATTATTTAATATCTCTATAATTGGGGCATAAGGCTCTCTTTTTTCTTCATAACATGTTCCTTTCCAAAAATTCCAGCCCTCAAGTTGAGCGTGTATTCTAAATTCTTCAATTAACCGAGATTTACCAATCCCAAATTCTCCAGTTATAGAGATAACATTTCCTCCTTTATCAGTCAGAAGATTAATAAGTTGAGATAGTTCCTTTTCTCTACCTACAAAACTGCTATTTAATAATTTCTCTTTATATGATATTAAAGTAATTTTTTCTTTTGTTATTTTAGTTATATCATAAATAACATCTCTTGCTCGTTGATACCTTGTTTCAGGATGTTTGGATAATAATTTAAGAATAATCTTATTTAATTCTTGTGGAATATTTTTTACATATTTTACTGGAGGAGTGGGAGTCTTTTCAAGATGTTGTTTTAGTATAGAGATTGGTGTTTCTCCTGTGAACGGAAGTTTGCCTGTAACTGTTTCATAAAGTAATACTCCGAGGGAATATAAATCTGTTCTTCTATCTATAGGAAGTCCTTTAATCATCTCAGGAGCCATATATTCTATTGTTCCTTGCATTTCTTTTTTATGAGATATATCTACTTTTTCAACCAATCCAAAATCCATAAGGTAGACACGAGGTGATTTCTTCCCTACAACAAGGATATTACCTGGTTTAATATCACAATGTATTAATCCTTGGAAGTGAATAAATTCGAGTGCTTGACAAATTTGGACTATAAGAGAATAAAGTAATTGGTATTGGGCAGAGGCATGGTGAAGCGTGCCCCCACTATTGAATAGCTTACAAATATCTTTCCCATTAATATATTCCATTGTAAAGTAAGGAATTTTTTGGGAAGTTAATCCAAAATCATACACCTCTATAATATTAGGATGTTTTAGTTTTGTCATAGTAAGGAATTCTTTTTTAATATGTAAAAGATTTTCTACTGATTTTGAGGAAGGAAATAACTTAAGAGCCATTTCTTTGTTTTTAATTTTATCATAAACACGATAAACTTCACCTAATCCACCTGTTCCTAATTTTTTGATAACTTGGTATCTATTATCAATTATCATATTAATATTCTATTATGAAATATGTATTGTCAAGTTTGCGTTTAGACCCAAACCTAAATTCCACGCTACAAAATAAAAAGTCTTATTTTGCGAGGATTTAGAAGCCATTTTTAGTCACTCCACTGTTGTAGAGTCTTTTGTAGGGGCAGGTTTAAAACCTGCCCCTACATTCTTTGTGGGAAAGGCTTCTTTGTAGATTATCCAACACATATTGACCGGGCTAAAATATTTAAAATGTTAAAAAATATCTTGCAATTGGATGGATTTTATTCTATAATGCAACTGAAAAAAATTTATGAAGGTTTTCTACAACTTTCGTGGAAAGGAGGAGGGATATGAAAAACTTAACTTACTTAGAGTTATATAAACGAGAACCAAAAATTGCACGCCTCCCTTGAATTGTATTTTCAAACTGATTGGG
>MTML01000118.1 GCA_002011215.1 Archaeoglobus sp. JdFR-24 | reverse complement strand
TTACAATCAAATCAGCTAAAAGACCTAAGTTTATGGTTAATACTCCTGTAAGTATAATTATCACATCCGAATCTTTCAAGTTGTGCAATACTAGTGCATCATACACACTCCTTATTATTCCCACTAAAATGAGAAAAAATGAAAGAGGAAGAAATATTCGTAATGGTTTAAAATACATAATTGTTCTAAACACTAATAACAGATAAGAAAAACTGTCTTTAACTGGGTGAAAACTACTTCTACCTTCTCTTTTGTAGTATTCAATGGGTATAAATTTAACATCCAGTTTCTCCGCTAAAAAAGCTAAAGTGGTAGTAGCTACCCAAGAATGACCATCAGGAAGGAGTGGGAGGAATTTTTGTATATGAGGACGCTTGAATGCCATCATCCCTGAATTTAAATCTGGTATCTTTTTTTGGACAATGTATTCAGCTATTTTTTTGAAAATGAATTTGGTAACCCTACGAAGCAACCAGAAACTTCCAGCCTCTCTTTTTCTTGCCCCTATTACTATATCGTATTTAGGAAAATATTTCAACAAAGTAGGTATTTCCTCTGTAGGGTAGGAACCATCACCATCTATCATCACAATAATGTCCCCAGTAGAATGTAATATTCCTGTCTTCCTTGCCTTTCCTACACCTTTGTTTTCCAAGTGTGAAACTAACTTAACTTCTAAAGTGGAAACAATATTAGAGGTCGCATCAGTAGAACCATCATCTACTACTACAATTTCATAATCGTAGTTAGTAAGTTTCATTGAACTATGAATCCCTTCTACTACTCGTTTGATAGACTTTTCTTCATTGTAGACAGGAATAATAATAGAAATTCTGCTCCCCATCATTTATAAAGTTAACCCCTACTTAAGAGTTGTCAAGAGAGTAAATGTTTTTGCTATAATCTCCAGTTGCTCTAAAAGGAACCACTTTTTCTCCCCAGGGGCAAACACATGTAAATCTATAAAATACAACTTACCTTCCCCAAAAAACATATAACTCCTAAAAGGTCCACCCATAACTTTTTCCTCATTCTGCCAAATACCACAAAGTTTAATACCTTCAAAACCATGGAGTGCCGCCTTACTTACATACAACAGAGTATCAAGGACAAAATCACCTTCAAAATAAATTTTACCTAACTTTTCTCTTAACTTAATTGCATATTCTTTACTAAGCTGTTGTGCACTACTATCTTCCCAATAAATACTTAACACTCTGTCAGGGAAATGTCGTAGTATCTTCACAAAACAACTGTCAAAATACACTAAATCCCAACCATGAGGTATGTAGAGAGAGAACGAGTATTTCTTTTGTAACATTTCATAATATTTCTTTCTATATCCATCTTTGTAAAGTGTAGTTTTAATTCTTTTTTTTGCATTTCTAAAAAAATAAGTATAAATAAAATCCATACTCCCTCTCACTACTTCTTTTATTTTGTAAAGTGTAGGTCCAACAATTACCATCAAAGATTGCCCAGGAAGGAGATAATCCTCTTTGACAAAAAGATACTCCTCACCTTTCATTACTCTCTCTTTTTCTTCCACTTCTAATAATGAATCTATAATATCTTCTCCCACAATTCCAACTATTATACAATTCTTATAATACTTAAATTTCCTCCAAAATTCCCATACACCCCCCCATTGGAGGTCAAATATGTATTCCTTAGTAGGGTAGTAAGCTACCCTTTCTAATGTAATTTTCAACTCCTCTTCTACCATTTGGTACACCTCTTTTCTCCCTATAACAATTATCTCATCTACCCCACCAATTGCCTTTGGAGGGGTGTATTTTTTGCACCCAATAATTATCACTAAAATCAACCACCCATATTTGCCCATAAACGAACCCTCATCCTTGCTTCCCTTAAAGGGGTAGGAGTTTTGTATTTACTTACTTTTAAAATTATTTCTATGGAAGTAGGGAGATCTATTAAGTAGCCAGGGGAGATGAACAGAGGTTTAGTATTAGTTTTAGTACACACTACCGCCCCTATAATTTGGTTGTTAAATTCTATGTAAGAATAATTTCCTCTTTCTTTTTTGATAGGTTTACATTTTCCGACTAACAATTTCTTAGTTACCCCAATAGTAGGAACCTTAAGTATGTATCCTACATGAGAGGCTAACCCTAACCCTCTCGGGTGTGCTATTCCTTGGGCATTTAAAAGAACTAATGAGGGGGAGAGTTTTTTGATTAAAGAAATTACAAGCCCCCCTTCCTTTAATATTAACAACCCCGGAATGTAAGGGGAAGAATTTTTCTTCACCTCCTTTGCCCAGCTAATCTCCTCACCTAATCCTTTTTTCAAATTAAATCGATACAACACCCCTACCCCATATCCTATTTTCCCCCTAAATATTACACTTATTCCACAAATAGTGGAAAAGTTAACATCTCCACAAGAGAATGACAATTTAGTGGAAAGGGAAGTTTGTTTTTCTTTTATTCTATTCAAAACTTTAGACGGGAACATTTTAATTTTAAATAAACTTCTTTATATTTTTGAGCAACCTTTTCCATAGTGAACTCACTCTTTACTATCTTATGTCCTCTTTCTCCTAACAGTTTTCTTTTTTGTGGGTTAAGATATAATTCTTTTAACTTTTTTCCTAATTCTTCTTCATCTTTTACTATTATTCCACCAACCTTTTTAGCAACTTCCACAGCTCCTCCCCCATCTTCAAATACAATAACGGGTAATTTAAAATAGGATGCCTCAAGTAAAACAATACCAAAAGGTTCACCTCGTGAAGGTAACACAAATACATCCATCAATTTATAACAGGTAGAAATCTCTTTTTGAAATGGTAGGACTTTTATTTTATCCCTTATGCTACTCTCCATAATTTCTTTACCCCACATTTCCTTTACTCCTTTCCCTACAATCATCATCTTAAAATCCTTTATCTTCCACCTTTCATATAAAATCTCCCCCCCTCTTATTAACCTTTC
>MTML01000117.1 GCA_002011215.1 Archaeoglobus sp. JdFR-24 | reverse complement strand
AACTGGATTTTTGCTGGAGCCGGCGAGCGGATTTGAACCGCTGACCTGCGCATTACGAGTGCGCTGCTCTTCCAGCTGAGCTACGCCGGCCACCTAGACAACTCAATTATAAATTAAATTACAAATAATAAGCACAAAATTCCAAACACCAAACAAAAAAGAGTGAAGACTGAAAGAAGAAAGACTGAAGTTTAAAAAGTTCCTAAGTACCAAATGACAAGCTCCTAAACAGGAAAATGACTGAAAACTGAAGTGAGAAGACTAAAGTTAAAAAATTTCTTTAGTCGTCAGTCTTTCAGTCTTCAGGTCCCAGATGGTATTTAGAATTTGGAATTTGAGAAGTTTTGTGCTTTGGATTTGCAATTCGGAATTTTTAATCAGGTTAGCTTGCTCTTTTCAGGTTTTCAAGGGGAATTTCGAAGCGGAATCCGCCTTCTTTCAGCTCCACCACAACTGCTTCTTTTGGCACATTGTAGTCAACAATTACGGCAGGGCCTCTCTCCGTTTCCACCTCAGTCCCTATAGGAGGTGCTTTTTTCCTAAATTCTGCATAAAGATGATATTCATACTTAAGGCAGCACATCAGCCGCCCGCAGAGACCAGAAATCTTCATCGGGTTTAAAGGCAGGTTCTGTTCCCTGGCCATTTTTATAGAAACAGGTTCAAATTGGAAAAGAAAGGAGGCACAGCAGAGGTCGCGACCGCAAGGACCCAGTCCGCCAATCATTTTGGCTTCGTCCCTCACACCAATCTGCCTCAGCTCTATCCTTTTCCGAAGAGCCTTCGCCAGGTCTTTAACTAGATTTCGAAAATCAACCCGCCCTTCTGCTGTGAAATAAAAAATAGCTTTGCTCTCATCAAAAAGATATTCTACTTCCACAAGCTTCATGGGAAGCTTGTGCTCTTTTATCTTGGTGCTCGCAATCTCCTCTGCTTTTCTCTCCTTTCTCCTCAGTCTCTCCAGCTTCCTAATATCATCTCCTGTCGCCTCTCTCACTATCTCACCTGATACTTCCTCCGAAACCGCCTCGCAGGAAGATAAAATATCTACTACCTCACCAACCTCCAATCCTCTGGGAGTTTCCACTATCACCATTTTCCCCACTTTTAAAGAAAGGTCCGTTTTGAAATAGCTAATTTTCCCGGTTTTTCTAAACACCACTCCTACTACTTTTTCCACCAAATACCTCCTTTATCTCAATATATGAAGCCAAAAGAAGTAAGTTTAGATTCACGTTTGAAGAAATTGCACTTTGATAATCTCTCATTCTCTCCCACACGTAAATCAATCGCTTCATAGAATGATTGTGGGAAAATATTTTAAGCTCGTCAAGGAAATCTCGATTTATGAGAGAAGTAAAAGCCCTGCTTTTATAAGAAATGGCATCCCGCAAAAAGCTTTCCCAAACCCGATAAATGAAAGAGTAAACATTTCTTTCCTCTGCTTTAACCTCCCTCTTTATTTTTCTCTCCATTAACTGCCAAAACTTACCCCGCATTTCTCCTAAAAGTTTTTCCTTTAACTCTTCTTTCTTCTCCCTATACTCTTCATGAAGTACTGAAACAACCTTATGTATCTCTTCCCTTAAAGAGTCAAACAGCTCCCAGCTGCGGTCATCTCCTATTTGAGCAAAACTGACTAAGAACTTAACAGCTAAATCCCTAAGAGATTGAAACTCCTCTTTAGAAAATCTCCGAGCTAAGGAAATATCTCCATCAGAAAACTTGAAGTTCAAAAGAGCTTTCTCAGCATCTATCCCTTCCTCCAGAAGTTTTTCCACCAGCATATCAAGCGGTAAACGAGGAAAGTTTATCCAGTTTGCCCTAGAAAAAATTGTGGGTAAAACGTCTTCCTTCTTTCTGCCGATGAGGATAAAAATACTTTTAGGCGGTGGCTCTTCAAGAATTTTCAAAAGTGAGTTGGAAGCCTCTGAAGTCAACTTTTGAACATCGAAAAAAATAAATACTCTCATTTTCCCCTCGTATGTAGATAAAAAAGCTATCTCTTTAATTTCTCTAGTTTGCTCAATGGTGAGATAATCGCCTTCAGGATAGATTTCAATCACATCCGGATAAGAGGAGCGCCAGATTCTTTCACAACAAGAGCAATTACCGCACCCAGAAAGAGAGCAGTTTAAAGAGGCAGCCAAAGCCCGCGCTGCTTCTACTTTCCCTGAACCATTGGGTCCTGTAAAAAGATTTGTATGGAAAATTTTCCTGTTTGAAATCTGGCTTTTTAAAATCTTTAAGCTTCTCTCAGAAGCAGTAACTTTCTCCCAAATGCCTGTAGAAGCCAATCTCATCTTTCCCAAAATCCGACCTCATCCAAGAGTTGAAGAATTTTTTTGAATACCTTTTCTTCCCCTTCCTCAAACGGCACTTTCTTTATCCTTCCCGGAAACTTACGAGCAATTTCCTCATAGCCTGCAGCTACCCTTCGATGAAAATCAGCATTTTCTTTCTCTATTCTGTCCTTTTTCTCCTGCCTTTTCAGCGATTCCTCCACTGGTATTTCCAGCCAAAAAGTTAAATCAGGTTCCAATCCCCCTGTAGCAAACTCGTTTAATCGAAAGACCATCTCCCAAGGTAAACCTCGCCCGTAAACCTGATAGGCAAAAGTGGAATCAGAAAACCTGTCCGCAATAACCACTGTTTCCTTTGAAAGAGCAGGTTTAATTACCTCTTCCACTACTTGAACTCTTGACGCCAGATAAAGAAAAAGCTCGCAGAGGTTTGAAATCGAGTTTTCGGGAGAAAGAATGATTTCTCTTATTTTCTCTCCCACAATTGTTCCCCCCGGCTCCTGAATTAAAACAACTTCATAACCAAGCTTCCTCAAGTATTGAGTCAAATTTCTCGCTTGTGTGCTCTTACCACAAGCTTCAATTCCTTCAAAAGAAATGAAAAAACCTCTCACTTTACCTCCTCAAATAATGTTTTGCCTTTGAAATCTATTCCCACAGTAAGA
>MTML01000080.1 GCA_002011215.1 Archaeoglobus sp. JdFR-24 | reverse complement strand
TTGGCACTCATGAAATAAAAGCAGTTGGCTATCATGATAGCGAGACATGCGAGGATAGTGTGGAAGTGTTTATGGTGAATTGGTGAGGCGCCATATCGTATGCCAATAACATTTTATTAGGGAGATAGCTCTACATATATTATTTTATATGTTTCAACACTCTTTACAGAAATTCTAATATAATCACCATCAACTTTTTGTTCAATGGTGTAATCTTTTCCCTCTGTTAACTTGTGTGCATAATTATCATCTTCGTAATGCGGAGATACTTCCCATACATTTTCTACCTTTTCCCCTATCGGTATTTTTATTTCAAAAACATAATTACCAAGTAGTTGAGGAAATGGGGGAGGAGATGGAATAATAAAATTATTCTGGTTTATCACATGCAAAATTCTTGCTTTTTCGCCATACTCGCACGGAATTCTGTATAAGACATAATAGGGCCCTGATCCTGCAAGTAGTTTTATCTCGTCCGATTTTTTATATTCTTTGAGTTCTTCTTCATCGGGCAAACCAGAATGATATAGTAACTCTTGAATCTCCCAATCTTTGAAAATATTGCTGTATGATTTATTACTCTTGGTTAAATTTGCCATCATTTTGAAACAGTTCCCTGTAATTTTGTTTTCTCTTACTAAACCTAAATCTGGTTCTCCATGGACATGATTGGCAAATGAAATACCAACAATCGATGCTCTGATGCGATCATTGGCTATTAACGGAAATGCTCCGTCAATGGATCTTCTATAATCTGTTCTTAATGGCTTATAGGATAATTCATGAGAAAGAATTGCCCATTTGGCAAAAAATGGAGTGTGAATGAAATATTGATCATTGCCATCCATATCATATGCTGTCAAAACCGAGTTCCATCCCTTGCTTAGAAGAGCAGGACCAAAATATGTCTGGATATGAAATGATCCGACAGGGTTATTGTATTTTATTTGTCTTCTTAAGTATTTCAACATATTTGCAAGAGATGCCTTTTCAAACTCATCTTTGTCATAGCTCCCTCTCAACTTCTTGGCCGTTTCGGAATAATCAATTCCATTTAATGGCCCAAAGTCATCTATTATATTGCTGGATAATGGACCAAATATTCTTTCCATTTTTTCGATTATTAAAGAAGCAATCGCTGCATCAAACGGTACAGTATCTGTTTCAGTTGGTTCCCCTGGCCCTGTTAAATGGAAAAACCATTGAAGAGGATTGGTGGGTTCTACATCTGGAAACTGCCACTTCATTATTAATCTTCCAATATCATCTGTAAAAATACAATCAAAGTCATAAAAATCTTTCAGATATCGATATTGCTTAACGATATGATACAAATAGCTAGGATCTTCTTTCCATGCATTTTCTTCGTTCTTATCCACTATTTCTTCTTTAATTTTTTCGGGTGAAAATGCATCATCATTTCTTGCATCCTCTCCATTTTTTGCATTTCCTACATAACATGGTCTAACTGCAAGATTTTCGATATTATCTCCTGCTAAATAAGATTCCTGCCATGTGAGTCTCTTTATTGTTCCATCCTTATTTTTTGCAACCCATCCTTCGGAATTCCACTTAAGGTGTGGTGAATCTGTATCATCTAATCTTTCCCCTAGTTCATTAGGGGCATATATCCCCATAACATCTGTGTATGCCTGTACTTTGATTTTTTCTTGATGGGCTCTCTCAACAAGTTCCTTTATTTTCTCTCTGGCTTTTTCTATATCTCCGTTGCAAAACTCGATTAAACTAACAGGGGGTGTAGTATAATGTCCTTCATATTTGTAATTTGGAGGTACAGTTGGAAACCAATGTCCGATAATAAGTTCTTTTAGTGTGTATATATTGGGATCTATGAAAGGGGTCTCTTTATTTTCATATTCTCCGTAACTATAATACTCTGCACCGATGTTTATCATATTAAAACCGTAGTGCTTTACCTCATCCAATATTCTCTTAAATCTTATCATATCAAGTCCATGTTGATCATTTGGCATAACCTCTTCCTTTAATATTTCCCCTATCATTACAGATCTAACATTTCTCTGCCATTCTGGTATTCCAAATTCATCGACGAAAAAACCATATTTGCGTATAAGAGCATTATCAACCACCAATCTCAATGTGAATTTTTTTCCAACAAAATGAAATCCACAGCTTTCCCATTCATAATCCTGCGGTTTCCATTTCCATGATATATTATCCGAACCTCCTATTGGAATTTCTATCTCAAAATCTTTTTTATCTACTAACTTATTCTCAAACTCGTCCCATATCTGAAGAGTTATTTTTCCTTTTATATAGGAAGAAGTTGGATTCATTATGACCGCATTAAATTTGATATCATCATCTTTAGAAAACACTCTTTCATATTTTTCTTTGGAACCATTTGTATAGTAGGTGGTGTATAATAGAGGTTTTTGTTTTTTTATAATTTCTACAACATCTTTTAAATCTTTAAAAGACGTATATACATATTTTCGTGAAACATATTCAAATCCATTGTGATAAAATAAGATTAAACGAACAGGATCAAAGAAAATGTCTCCTGGATATATCTCTACTAATTGAGGTTCTATTAAATTATCTCCTAAGTCTATCTTAAAATCATTCCAATCATCCCAAACCCAAGGAGCATGTGCTTTAAGGCCGAATTTATCGGCCCAAGGTATATTTGCCTCTTTGAGAAGATTAATCAACTCGTATAAATTGCCGACATCATTGCTTTTAAAAGTACCCCATCCTTCAAAGGTACGTTTATAATCATATCTTCTGTTCCATAACTCTTTTATATCTCTAAGGGCATATCCTACATCATTATCGTATTGATCCTCAGGTTCTTCCGCAATTCCTTTGGGATAGTAAATCACTCCATTTCCACCAGGGAATCCTTTCTGCCATATAAAATCACCGTGTACGGCATGTCCTCCTAGATATCCATTCAGTAAGTCAGGTGGGAAAGGGGGACCAGCATCTACACAAATGATAGGATGTGTTTCTCCATTCCATTCTTCAAATTCAACATCTCCAT
>MTML01000130.1 GCA_002011215.1 Archaeoglobus sp. JdFR-24 | reverse complement strand
CACGTGAAGAGATTCAAAGGTTATGTGATGTACATATGGCTGTTTTCAGAGAGCAGCTTGAGAAGCAGAAGTTGAATGTTTCTGCTGAGCATCCTATTGGTATTCTTATGGAAGAGCATAAAATTATGTTACAAATTCTTGACAAATTGACTGCTATTGCGGGTGAGCTCCAACGAATAGGCGACAAAAGCCATGCTAGTGACAGGATACCTATATTAGATCATATCGCAGAAGATTTTATGGACTCGGAAAAGCATTATTTGAGGGAAGAAAATGTGCTTTTTCCAGTTCTTGAGAAGCACGGAGTTACGGAGCCTCCTGCTATAATGTGGATGGAGCATAACCAGATAAGAGAGAGAAAGAAGCAGCTTAAAGGGATATTAGAAAACCGTGATAATATGGATTTTCATGAATTCAAAAAGCGTTTAAGCGAAGTTTCTAAAGCTTTAAATGAGCTTCTTCCGAGCCATTTCTTTAAGGAGAACAATATTCTTTTTCCTACAGCCTTGAGGGTTGTGGAAAATCAAGAATGGAGCGATGTAAGAAAAGAATTTGATGAGATTGGTTACTGTTGTTTTACCCCACCCGAATTGATTGTACAGAGAAAAATGGAAGAAAAAGAAGCTGAGAGAGTTGAAGCTTCACCTGCAGGTGTTTTGCGGTTTGAGACTGGTTCCCTTTCTAAAGAAGAACTTGAGGCTTTGCTGGACACGCTTCCTGTTGACATAACTTTTGTGGATAAGGATGACACTGTTAAATATTTCAATAAGGCTGAAAAACGAGTTTTTGTGAGGACGAAGGCTGTTATCGGCAGGAAAGTTCAGTTGTGCCATCCACAGAAAAGTATTCACATAGTTAATAGAATCCTAGAGTCTTTCAAGAAGGGCGAAAAAAACGTGGCGGATTTTTGGATTACAATGAATAATCGCCTTGTGCACATAAGATATTTTGCTGTTAGAGACCAGAACGGAAAATATTTGGGAACGCTGGAAGTTACGCAGGATATAACAGATATTAAAAAGATTGAAGGCGAGAAAAGGTTATTGGACTGGGAAAAATAATCTTAGTCGTTCTATGTTTCTCTCTTCTTTTTTATTGCTGATGGAGAGTGTAGCCTACTGGATGACGTCATAGAATGCAATAATAATATATCGGAAAAGAAAATAGCCTGTTGATAGCTAAGCTATAATGTCCTATAATAAGTCATAAATCGTAATATAGGTTAAATCTTTTAAAGGAAATACACGTATACAGAGAAGTAAAAAAGGAGTAGGTTGATGTTAGATAATGGTTAAGAGNGGAGAAGAGGAGAAGATTAAGCGTATTTTGACAGATCCAAAGCTGTCAGCGATAAAAGCNATGCTAGAAAAGGATCATGCCATAGATTGCATATTTTTGCTTCATATGAATCGTGGTAAATGGAAAGAGGCAAAAGAATTCATGCGATCTAATCAACTAACACTTAGCGATGGCACGTTTCGTGCCAGGATGATAGAAATAACGCAATTAGGACTGGCGGAAGCAAAACGGATTGATCCTTTAAAGAAATATTATGTGGCAACACCGTTGGGCGAAAAAATTGCAAAACTTCTGTTGGATTTCTTTGAAAGGCTAGAGTCGTAAATTTCAAAGCATACTTTCAGATTGTTGTTCTACAGTTTCTCTTTTGACGTTCTTTTAAAGGATTAGTTAGCTGTTAGTTTCGTGTTAGTGTATCTGTGTTTTACGAATAAATAATATGGTGTATTAAGTCGTAAGATTTAAATCTGCTTATTCTACTAAACTACTTAGCAACCCCTAAGGAGGGATGAAAAGAAAATGAAAATCCTGAAAAGCAAGAAAGCCCTAAGCCCTGTAGTCGCAGCAATCATACTAATCGCAGTAACCGTCGCCGTATCCATCGCAGTAGCAGCATGGATGGGAGCCCTAACATTCACATTCATGAAGACAGAAAGCCTTGAATTTCCTACAAGCGTCACATGGGGAGGAACTTCCGGTGCTTCAGACAATACTATAACCATAACAATTAGGAATACAGGTTCCGTAGAACTTTATATAAGTGTATGCAAAGTTAACAATGTACAGAAATCACTTAATGTTACAACACCTTATAAAATTGCCACTGGTGCCCAGGCTACTTTGCAAATACAAAATGTCGGCTGGAGTAGCGGTTATAGCTATGAGATTAGATTCATAGCAACTTCAGGTACAGAATTTGCCAAGACATATGTGGCTTCTTAGATCAATTTGAGATTGGGGGTAGGGTTAGTTAGAGTCTTTCCGCATTCCCTCTATTGTTTCCTCTATTGGAGGTGTTAAAATAAAATGGTAGTTGAAATAAAAGAATATGATTCAGCAGAAGAAATAGCAGAAACCCTTGAAAGGGAAATAGCTGAAACAAAAAGCATACTAGGCGAGTATCTCCGTAAACTAGACGATATTAGAGCCTTGGCTGAAAAATCCAAAAAAATCAGAGAAGTCGTAATGAAATTGGCAGGTAAAAAAGCCGTTGCAGAAAGCCTAGGCGAAATCAGCGTAGGCAGTCTAAACATAGTAGTAGACGCCAACCCCTTCCACGAACTCACAGCAATAGAAGAAGTTGTACGTAGCCACCAAGAAAGACTATTAGTCCTGCAAAAAGCCCGTGAAGCCCTAAAATGGTTAGACCAGCTCGGAGACACTGAAGGCCTAAAATACATGGTTGTACAAAACGACGGCGTCCCCGAACGCATACTCTTCAGAATAGTCTAAAAAACAAGAAGTGAAAACCAATGGCAAACGAAACCTACGATCTAGCTTTAGAAAGCACCCTGACTGAAATTCAAAACATATGCCCAGACATCACTCACACCTTTATGTTCAACGAAGAAGGAAAAATAATAACCAATCAGAAAACACCCAAAAAGACAATTTCACGGATTGTCGCTTCATTCGAAGGAATGTTTGAAAAAGCCAAAGCCATAGGCGGCTTTGATTACATGGCGTTAGAGGCCAGTAAAGGGCGAGTTTATGTTACTAAAATCAATGATATTCACCT
>MTML01000097.1 GCA_002011215.1 Archaeoglobus sp. JdFR-24 | reverse complement strand
AGACCTTAACAGCCTAATTAAACATCTAATTAACAATTTTTCTGGAGTCCGATTACCCCAATTTCAAACTTCACCTTTTACTTCCATAACAGCCTTAAGCAATTCTTTTCCTTTTGGCTTTGGAATCGCTCTGCCCTCCTTCTTTGCAGCCTCTATCCAAAGCTCGATAGCAACCTTCACCTCTTTTAACGCCTCCTCTTCAGTCTTTCCAAAGGCAGAGCATCCCGGCAGTTCAGGAACTACGGCGATGTATCCTTCATCTTCCTCGCTGTAGAAGATTTCAATCGCGTACCTGTGCATTTTACTCCTCCTCAAGTAAATTGTATTTCTCAATCACTTTTAAAAGTTGCCTTACTTGGTAGGGTTTAGCCTCACCTTTAACGTTTTGGAAATTGAGAATCTCTTTGACTCCTTCTCTAACGTAAACTCTGTGGTCTCCCTTTCCACCTCGAAATTTGAAATCGAATATTTCGGCTGCTTTGCAGAGTTCTTCGAATCTAACATTCTTAGGGTTGTTTTTCAGTTTCTCATAAACTTCTACTTTTCTCTTTTCTGTCATGCTGAGCTCACTATGAGTTTATAGTCTTCTTCTGGAATTTCCCTCATCGCCTTGCCCATTAAATGCCCGGCCCACTTCTGCTTGTTTTTGATGAACTTCAGCTTAGGAATGAGAGATTTGAAGTCAACAGGCTTATCAAAGATTTTCACGGGTTTAAGTTTAATACGCAAGGGAAAACTCTCATTATGCATGCCAGGTGGTGTCTTAAAGATTCTCGACGAATCTTTGAAAACTTCTGATGTTGCTTCATATGCTGCAGCTATTCTCGGTTCTACGATCTTATCCTTGTCTCTCTCTTGTTTGAGGTAGATTAGAAGTTTATCTCCGGGTTTAACCTTTGCAATTGTGTTTTTATGGCGTTCTGGAACTCCCCATACATTTTTCTGGTTTATAACTTTCCAGTTATCAGAAGTGGTTATGCAAAGCCAGTAAGCCATCACACCACCAATCTAAGTTACTCAAACTCATTTAAAATATTTTAGATTCATTTTTCAGCTAATGCGAAAATTATGAGTTTTTCAGAAACAGATTATAATAGGAATGAATAACATAAGATTTTTTAAATAGTTTTCAAGATTTTTTTGTATGGTTGAAACTGGACAAACAGTGAAGCTCAGGGGTCTTTTGTGGCAAGTAGAAGAAGTTGAAGAGTTGGGTAACACTTATCTTATTACTGCATCTGGAATTGATGAGTTAAACAGAGGGGCAAAAAAGAAATTTATAGCTGGTTTAGAGGATTTGGAAATCGTCTCCGATGGAAGACTTACCTTTAGAATACCTGTTAGCCCCCTTCACTGGAAATATTTCATGGATGCTGTGAAATACTCAATGGTACATTCAAACAAGTTGGTAATTTCACTTCTTAACAGCAGAATCAAGTTAGAGAAATACCAACTTTTACCCCTTTTTAAAGCTAAAAACCTATCGAGGCCTCGTATATTAATAGCTGACGATGTAGGACTGGGTAAAACCATAGAAGCAGGATTGTTGCTCATGGAGTTAATCGCTAGGAACAAAGCGAACAGAATTCTGATTGTAACTCCAGCATCTCTCCAAGAACAATGGCAGGATGAAATGAAAGAGAAATTTAATCTTGACTTCCAGATATTTGACAGCAAAACGATAAAAGAAGTTGAGGGAAGAATTCAAACTGGACTGAACCCTTGGGAGGTTGTTGACAAGATTATAACCTCAATCGATTACATCAAGCGGGATGATGTTTTTAGAAGGCTGGAAAATGTCATATGGGATGTGGTTGTTGTTGATGAAGCCCATTATCTGTCCTACGTCCATACTAAAACAGATAGAGCTCGATTTGGTGAGAAAATTGCTCAAAGATGTAAATCTCTCATACTTCTTACGGCAACACCCCACACGGGACATGCAATAAGCTTTAGAAGATTACTAAAGCTCCTGAACGAGAGGTTGGTGAGAGCGAATAATGAACTAGCTCCTGATGTAAAGAACTACTTTGTAAGAAGGTTGAAGAATCAGATTAAAGACGAGAAAGGAGAGAAAAAGTTTGAAGAGCCCGAAATTAACATCATAAATGTTGAGTTTGGATATTCGGAAGAACTAAAAGTATATGAGAAACTCGTTAAATATGCTGACAGGAACTATAAAAAAGCAATTAAGGCTAAAAATGCTCAATCAGTTGCTTTTGCAATGGTAGTATTGAAAAAGAGGCTCTTAAGCAGCTTTTATGCCTTGAAGGAATCACTGAAACACAGAATTGAAAGCCTTGAGACTGAAAGCTATGACTTGGATTCCGGGTTAAAGAGAAATTATGCTGAAGGGGTAAGTTTAACAGAAAAACAAGTCGAGAATATTGAGAAAGATCTGTTAAAAACCTCTCTTGCAAGAACTGGCGAAGAATTGGAAAAGGAAAGAAGATTTTTAGAAGGATTGCTTGACGAAGTGGAAAAGATTATAGAGATTGGGGATTCCAAGTCGTGGAAAATCCTCGAAATGTTGAAAAAAGAGATAAAAGAGGATGAAAAAGTCATAATTTTCACAGAATACAGAGATACCCAAGATTACCTGTTTAAATTTCTTTCTAAGCATGGCTTTGAAGGAAAGATTGTAACAATCAATGGTACTATGAGCCAGAAACTGAGGAGGGAGGCTGATGAGAAATTCAATAGCCCAAATTACAGGATTCTGATAGCAACAGACGCTGCAAGTGAGGGTTTGAACTTTCAGCAGAATTGTTCGATCATAATCCACAACGAACTACCATGGAATCCCAATAGATTGGAGCAGAGAAATGGAAGAGTAGACAGGTGGGGGCAGAGAAAAAAGGTAAGAATCTACAATCTTCATCTTAAAGGCTCATATGAATCCGACATTCTTTCAATGCTGGTAAGAAAACTACAGGAAATAAGAAGAGACGTTGGGTCTGTAACTGATGTTCTTGGACTTTTTGATAAAGATAGACTTATAAATGACCTTATGGGTAAAGAAACCCAAGAGAACAGGGAAGAGGTGCAGAGGAAACTTGATGAATATCTAAGT
>MTML01000150.1 GCA_002011215.1 Archaeoglobus sp. JdFR-24 | reverse complement strand
ATTCTATACTCTAAATTACCAAGCATCATAGCATTACCTCCAAATTCTTTATATTCATAGCCTCTTAATGTACTAACACCACCTAAATAAAATATTCTTTGTTTTGGTAGCTGTTGATTAGAACATCCTAATTTAAGTCTAAAGTCAAGAAAGTTTGCAGGCGATAATTTGTTATAACTTCTTAAATCTAACATATATCTTGTAAAAGAAAAGTCACTACCTAAACTACTATCTGCATATTCTACTTCAAAGTAAGATAATATTCTGTGTGTTTTGTTTTTTGTATCATATACATAACTTGCAGTAATGCTATTAATTCGTCCTTCATCTATAGATGGATTGCCTCTCCATGGTTTATACGAATTAAATATAGACCAAATTTTATTGCCCTCCAAACTTTCATACTCGTCTGTATTATATACTAACTTCATCTTATGTTTTCTAAAAAGAATTTGCGACAAACCCAGTCCAAAACCGTATCTACCATAGTAATCATAATATTCTCTGTTCAAAAATAAAGCGGATACAAATTCTTCAGCTCCAGTTAATATCCATTCATCTTGTGTATCTACTATATTTCTATGTTCTANTCCTATACTAAAAGTATTTGGATAAAAGAATGGTTTTTCAATATTTATTTTGTATCTCCATAACTTAGAAAGAAAAGCATATCCTCCTAAAATTTCACCTCTAATAAAAGGTGTTAAAATCTGCATTCGTCCACCTAAAAATAAACCTTCTACCCAATTATATTTTTTACCCTCTCCTACTGCAACACTTATAAAACCCATTTCTTCTTTAATTTTTATTTTCAATATATTTTTTAATTCCTTTTGTTTTAAAGTATCTTCAGTTTTCTCTACCTTTTCTTTCTCTATATAAGAATCTAATTTATAATATTTTACTTGACTATAAATAGAGATAAAAGGATATTCTTTAAATAATCCTTGTTCACTAACTTGTAATTTTTTCTTCAATTTTTTTATTCCTTCATCTACTTGATTCTTATTATAAATATCTCCTTCTTTTATAGGGAATACCGCAAGGATATCTTCATCCGGTATCATTTTGTTCCCTTCTACTTCTATTTTATCTATTCTACCTTCATTAATTTCAATAACAAAAACACTATCTTTCACCATAGCATAAACTTTTGTCAATTTATATCCATCTTTATGATACATTGCCTCTATTCCCTTAACTCTGGATTCAATTGTCCCTTTCAATACATTTCCTTCTTTTATTTCAAGTTGTTTTTTTATTTCTTCTGGTGAAAATACAGTATTACCTTTTATTTTTATTTCTTTAATAAATGGGTTTTCTTTAACTTTAATTTTAACAATGACTTCATCGCCCTCTGTTCTTTTTACTTCAATTTTCACATCCTCAAAGTAGCCAAGTTTCTCTATTTTCTCTTTATCTCCTATAAGTGTGGCAAGTTTTAATTTTTCTCCAACTGTTGTTTTCGCAATATTAGTAATTGAATCTCTGGGAATATTCACAAGTCCCACTATTTCTACAGCTACTATCTTTTTACCTTCAAGGTCTATACTTATACCTTTTAGTTTTTCCTCTAGCTCTTCGGCAGTTGTTTTTTTCTTTTTGCGAGTAATATCACCTGTAGCTACTTCAATTTTTCCTTTCACTTCTCCATAAAGATATACATTTCCCATACTAACTTTAACATCTCCCATTACTATTCCCTTTATCGTCACATCTCCCATACTAACTTTGACATCATTCATTACAATTCCTTTTATAATTACATCTCCCATACTTACTTTAATATCTCCTAATACCGTATCTTCTTTAGCAATTTCAACATCACCAANNGGAACNTTTATNTCNTCNATTNTNTTTGCATATAGTGNNGTAACTATTATTATTCCTGCAAAGACACATGCTATTTTGTTAAATCTCTTCATCTTATACCCCCCAGTAAAACAAGCATCTTGCCTGTTGTTCCTTGTCTCATTTCAGTAAATTAAAAAAAGTAGTACTGCTAATATAAGATTGGAAATAAATGGTTTCAAGATAGAACCATCTATAGATTCGATTACCATTCTTGAGGGAAAAAGATTCTTTTTTTCCCACTTCATATATCTATCTATTGTATATTCTAATTTAATCTTTAATCCCCATATTGGACCAAATTCTGCACCTAATATACCTTGATAATTAAGAGAATTGGTTATTCCTAATGAAGACCATTGAGTATGAAATTTAGGTCCTATCCCCGTATAAAAATTTATTCCTTTTTGAACATCAATTCCAAACGGATAATACAATAGTGCAGGTTGTGTGAAGATAGATAGATTACTTGGCCTATATCTTTCCTCTACATGACATCTTAATTTTAAATGAGGATTCAGGATATAACTCAGCTCTGCATGATTAGTACGTAGTAAACCCCATTTATTTGCCTCAAGATTTTTATCAATGAGAATTCCAGTAGCTAACCAAAAATCTAACTTCTTATTATCGTTGGTTTTTAAATTGCTAGTTAACCTATCAGATTCTACCTCGGCAAATAAGTTGAAAGTAAAGAAAATTAGAGTCCCTAAGCTAATTAAAAAATCTCGTTTCATACTTCCTCCGAGAGAGTCCCATTTTTAGTTGAAATTGAGTAACACTCTCTCAATTTTTCTAAAAAACCTTCCTTCTTCTCTCCAATTTTCTCTATCTTCATTTTTTCCAGTCCGTCTTTTTTACATATCATATAAAACTCACTTGTCAAGTAAAATCCTCTCTTGACTTTTTTTCCTCTTTTCCCTTGCTATATCAATAAGTACAAAGAACTTCTTCTTTTCTCTCCATAGAAAAATATGTTTCTTCCTCTTCTACCACCTCCCTTCTTTTAACCTCTTCCTTTATAGCTACTCTTAAAATATGCCAATGACACCTCCTTTAATTGCTTTTTTCCCAAATGCCTTTTTTATCCCTTTTATCAAACCCTTACTCCCATCCACTACACAAAGTATTCCCTCATCTATCTTGAGCCCTCTCTCAAGTAGTTCCTCAAGAAACCCCCGACATACTCTTGCATTCTCTGTCCCAGACTGACGGGATCCTAATATTACTTTCCTTCCTTCCTCTGTTATTCCTAAAGCAACTATCAGTTCATCTTCCTT
>MTML01000073.1 GCA_002011215.1 Archaeoglobus sp. JdFR-24 | reverse complement strand
GCAATAACGGTCATACTGGCTGCAGTGATTGCCAGCTTCGTCTTTGGAATGGGGAGCAATGTTAAGAAGACATATGTTGTTTCTGCGACTGCTTCACAGCAAGATACTAACATAATTATAACATACCAAGGCGGTCCAGATCATCAAAGTGTATCTACGATCAATGCTACATGTACACCCAGCTCTGGAAATTCAACAACTGCCTCTGCATCTAGCCCTGATGTTGGTGATACATTAACCTGTAGTGGTGTTGGAACAACCGGAAGAGATCATGTAGTTGTGACTGCAACATTTGCAGATGGTACCACCCAGGTGATTTTAGATACATATGTTTAAATAAATTTTTAATTTTTATTTATATATGTTGATATAAGGTGATCTTTTGAACAAAATAGCAGTCAGCCCAGTTCTTGGAACAATTTTTATGGTGGCAATAGTAATAGTAATATCTGCACTTGTTATGGCTATGAGTCTTGGTTTAACTGAAAAAACCAGAACATCATACATTGTAACATTCCAGCTTGTTGATCAGAAAGCAGATGATTTCACAGTCCTTTTTTACGGAGGACCAGACATTGAATATCTCCAAGGGGTTAAAATATTGATCGATAATGTAGTTTATGTGGACTATGATGGTTCTCTTTCCGTTGGTGATCAATGGTACTTCAAAAATAGTCAGACTCCTACAGGTCCTGGAGCCTTGCCTACTACAGTTTCTTTGTCCCCCGGAAAGAATGATGACCACCTAATTATAGTTGGGAAATTCCCCGACGATGTTGAAACTGTTTTGATTGATACTTTTGTTTAGAAATCATTTTATTTAACATCTCAGATTGTGTCCTATGAAGTGGTCCTATATCCTGATAATTCTGCTAACCCTCTCCTTGCTACCCGGACTAAAATCTCTCAAAGTATTCGAGGAGAGCCATACTGAAATTGAAATAATTTTTGAGAATAACTCCAAGCAATTAAAGATCATGAAAGAAGAGGGTTATATCATCATCCCAAAATTTACAGTGTTTGTTAAGAAACTCGGTATAGAAGATGTAATTTCCTCTATAATAATCCTAAAAAGTGGTGATTACAAAAAAACAGTCGTGTACTCATATAAGTTAAGAGGGGGGTACCAAACAACGATAGATTCAACAAAAATAATACTCGATCAAAATTATGATAGCGCTAATTGGGCAATAAACCTGTATGGAAAGCATTCCCTTACAGAGTTGAGTAAAATAGAGGTATTTAACGAGACATATCGGCTAAGGTGAGATAATGAGTGATAAGAGGGTTCTTGGAGTCGCGTTTTTAATTTTCTTTATTTTATGGTCTAACAATATAAAATTAAATGATGAATACCTAATAATCGAACAATTGAAGTCTATCACCCATCTAAGATTTGACATAACAATAGGTGGTTTTTTTAGTTACCAAGGAACACCCTATTTTACTTTCAAAAATTTAAACTATGCCTCCTTTAGTCATTCGGTAGCAATTGTATCTTTACCCATATACTTCACATTTGAGTTTATTTCCAACTTTTTTCATTTTATCTACTTCCTGAACTGGTTGTTTATATCTGCGGTTGTTATCTCATTTAGAAATGAGCTGCCAAAAAAACCTGCATGGTTCTCAACTCTGATTTTAATTCTCTTTCTTAATTTGATCGCATACAAACCCCTGTTTAATTACCAAGACTGGATACCTCTATACTCCATTCACTTTACGAACATTATTCTTGCAGTTTTTACAGCATTCATTTTCTTCCGGCTTTTAGTTGATCTTTACTCTTCTCCAGAGACCTCGAAAATATGCTCTCTTCTCTTGCTTTTTGCTACTCCAATTGCTTACTGGACACTAACTGCTAAGCACCACTCTCTGAGTATTTTTATAATATCTCTCATACTCTTTTTGGTTAACCGGTATGAAAAAGAAATGAATGTCAAAAAACTCTATCTTTCTTTTTTGATGGCTGGGTTTCTGATATGGATTAGACCATTGGATGGTGTTACTCTCTTTGTTTCTCTGTTTCTTTATTCTCTATACAAAGCTTATTCCTACAATGGATTTAGAGCTATCTTAATTAAATTTCCAATATATATTTCATTTTCCCTTATCGGGTACCTACCGGGATTCGCAATTGGAATGTATCTTTTTAACAACCCCTTACCCATAGAGATTTTCGGTAACCTTATTGCCGGATCAGGTTATGTGAGATTTTCAAGCCTTAACGAGATAGTTTTTGAGTTCCCATATATATTCATAGGCATTAATGGAAAAACTTTGGGTGTTCTATCATATTCGCCAGTTTTTGGACTCCTATTCTCCAATCTACTCCAAAGAGTATGGAAGAAAACAATATCTATCAGGCGGACATATCTCAATCTGAAGGGTTTTGAAAAGTTCATATTGCTATTCAGTGTAATTTTATTTTTAGTTTATCTGCCAACAATTAAATCAGGAGTTATAAACACAGATGTTCATGATTACAGATTCTACCTCCCCCTGATGATCCCAATGACTTTATTTCTAAGTAAAACATTAGAAAAATATTCCTTAGATTTTTCCAGCTTTTTAAGATATTTTAGCCTTAATTTTGCCATATTATTCACTACAATAATATTATGTGTAACGCTGACAAAAAATTCACTCTATCCCTACTTCAACAATCTGTACCTTATCTCCTCCTCGATTTTGTTTATATTATTTATAACATTTGATAGATTTTCTGAAGAGACTAAAACCGCTTTACTTTCTCTAAGTATAATGCCTACTTCAATTATAGTTTTAGAAGGTGTGGTTGGATATTACGGACCCTATGATTCTCATTTCGTGATCTCTATAATCGACTATATAATAAAGAAACTAATTGCATTTTTTGGGTGGGTATGAGCAGTTGTAAATGGTAAATTTCTCTATTGTGCTCTGGAAGGTGGAGTGGAATTCGTTGTAAGCGACTTAGGTATTTACCTAAACCGAGGATGTGTAAAGGAGTCAAAAATAATCTCTGCTAAAAAGTTTCTGGACACGTTCAGATGTTTTGAAAGCTGGAAAGCAGATGGTGATATTAGGTATAGAACTGGGAACAAATCTTCTAATTTTTTATCCAGGAAAAGCAAGAACCGATAAACCTTACAAAAATTTTAAGTATTGACAGATATACATATATACATATGTCCGTAAAAACGAAGGTTACCTTAAGCCTCAACAAAGACATAGT
>MTML01000138.1 GCA_002011215.1 Archaeoglobus sp. JdFR-24 | reverse complement strand
ATTGATTTGAAAATCTTATATATTAGCGTCGCAATTGTAAGACTGAGCGTCATGGCTGAAATCTGTTCAACATGCGGGCTTCCTAAAGATTTGTGCGTCTGCAGCGAAATAGAAAAAGAGCAACAAAGGATTCGCATAAGACTTGAAACACGCAAGTTTGGCAGGCCAACAACAATAGTTGATGGTATAAACGATAAAAATGCAAATTTAGCGAGTCTCGCCCAAAAACTCAAGGGATATTGCGCATGTGGAGGAACTGCCAAAAACGGTCAGATACTGCTTCAAGGAGACCACCGCGAAAAAGTTCGCCAATACCTAATAAGAATAGGATATCCCGGCGAAAACATTGAGATTCAATGAAAGCCGAATAAGGTGAAAGCCCCGAATGAAGCTGATACGAGAATTACGCGAAGTATTTAAGACACTAAAACATCGAAGACCATCAAAAATATACTGTCCAAGATGTGGCAGTCCTAGAATCCACTTGTCAAGCAGCTTTGATTATTGGCTGACACCCAAGAAATATTTTTGCGAAAACTGTGGTTATATAGGTCCCATAGTAATGGAATTTGAAAAAGAAGAATGTTGAGAAGCGTCTATTCTGGAAGCTCCAGATTTAGCTGTCTTTTTAAAGTTTTGTAACGATTCCTTACAGTAACTTCTGTTACTCCGGCAGCTTCAGCGATATCCTTCTGTGTCTTTTTCTCATTGTTTTGTAGACAAGCAATGTAAAGTGCTGCGGCAGCTAAGCCCATGGGGTCTTTTCCAGCGGCAGCTCGCTTCTTCCGAGCTTCTCGAAGGATTTGTATGGCGAGTCCCTGGGTTTTGCCAGAAATTCCGGTTCTTTCAGCAATTTTTGAAACATAAGTTAGTGGGTTAGCAATGGGCATTTGTACGTCAAGTTCACGAAGCAGAAGACGGTAACAACGGGCAACATCTTTTTTGTCCACGAGACTTGCTTCTGAAATTTCTCTGAGGGTTCTTGGGGTTCCACTTCCACGGCAGGCTGCATAAAGAGCAGCTGCTGCTATAGCAGCTATGGATCTGCCTCGTACAAGTCCTCGGTCTAATGCTTTTCGGTAGATGACTGCGGCTTTTTCTTTTATTGGTGGTGGAATGTAAACCTTGTCTGAGAGGCGGTCAAGTTCTGCCATTGCTTGAGCTAGGTTTCTGTCAATTGAAGAATGTACTCGGGAACGTATTTGCCATTTTCTTAGACGCCACATTTGAAGACGAGTGGATAGAGGAAGTTTTCTTCCGAAGGCGTCTCTGTCTATTTGACTTATGGCTGTTGATAGGCCTTTGTCGTGAACTGAGTAGGATGTTGGTACTCCTACACGGCTTCTAGAAGCTTTTTCTTCTTGGGTGAATGCTCGCCATTCTGGTCCTTTATCCATCATTTGTTCAGATAGAACAAGCCCGCATTCACCGCAAACCGTTTCGCCGCTATCATAGTCTTGAATAAGGTTTTTACTTCCACATTCTGGACACTTGTCGATTAATCGTTGACGAACTCCGCTTTCCTTTTTGCTCAATTATGTTATCTCCTATAGTTGTAGAACCTTCGCTTCGTGTTTTCGTCATCCTTTATTGGGGTTCAGAAAGAGCACATCCGGCCCCGGTAAGCTTACTTAGATGAATAGTTTCAATATATAAATTTTACGGTTTGCTTTAGAATATCTTTTTTACAAATTCCGAATACTTATACGTTATCAATCCCACAACGAGTAGTTTGAATATGAGGCTTCCAGAGAAGATACGGAGAGTTTTAGAGAAAACCGTTAACAGGTTAAAAAAGAAGAAAAACATTTATGGTATCGGCCTATTTGGAAGCTGGAGCCGCGGCGACGCTACTGCTTCTAGCGATGTAGATTTGCTAATCCTAGATAACCGCAATTTTAACTGTGAGTTTGTGGAAAGACTTGAAACAAGTGGCTTGTTTATTGATTTAAATTACATTCCCAGAAACTGGATACACAGGCAGTTTCCTCCCGAAATAGATCAAAAATTTTACGAAATGCAAATTTTATACGATAGAGACTGGTCTTTGGCTAACACGAAACTTTTAATGAACAATTTTTATTCTTCGCTTGAAAGGCTGGACATCAGAACAGAGGCTCGCATTGTTGATTCAGACATTTATCTAAGTCGAGCAACCTCAGCTTTCGCAAGAGAAGATTTCAAAAGTGCACAACTATTCGCCGTTTTAGCCTTAGAAAGTGCATTAAAAATTTTGGTTGAGATAGCTTGCGAGCCTTTTTCAAATAGTCGNTTCATTGAAAAGCTTGAGCTCTCGGCTAATAAGCTCAACATGGCNCACTTTTTTAATTCTTATTTGGAAATAGCCAAGTTAGGCAAGGCTAACANCAATGGTGTAAAGGAGAAGTTGAAGCTTTTCAAAAATGTTTGGAATGAAGCAAAAATTGCGGTTCAAAAGAATCCCAATGTTTTGAGGGAGTGTCATTTTAAAGTTAGAACAAAACTAGATTATTATTTGAATCCTGCTTTTCTTCGGGGTGCTATGCGACGGGCAGCTGGTTTAGTTGATTCTGGAAAAACGGTTGAGGCTTCCCATTNTCTGAATATGATGCTTATTGATATTCTTGAGAATTACGTTTGGTTTAAGTCNTTAATGAACAATATCAAAGTGGATTATACGACATTGATACGCTCATTAAAAACCTTAGAAAAGAAAACATCCAAAAACTATAGGGACATACTTAGATCTCTAAATTTGGCTGCTATAGAAAAAACTGGTGCAGCTGAAACTATTGAGAGAGTCAGAGATTCAATTCTAAAGATAAGAAAGAAACGAAAAGGTTTAATTAAAAAACTGGGAGAACGAGCAATTATTTAGAAACGGTGTTATGGAGAAAATTGCTTATTAAAGAGTTTTAAAATCCAATAAGGTTAGAGCCCGGTGGTGTAGTGGACAAGCATAGCGGGCTTTGGACCCGCTGACGAGAGTTCGAATCTCTCCCGGGCTACCACTTCTATTGAGGCTTTTATGTCCGTTTTGCGTCTATTTTTAGGAAAGGACTCCCTTAAACTCGACTCTTTGTTTCTTATAGTTTCTATTGTTTTGAGACCGGAATTTGCCGCTGTAACTATGTCTCTGAACTCCATAAGCGTGATCGTCAACGCTCTTCTGTTGAAAGGGGCAAAGATTTAGGCTGTATGGGCAAGAAGATAACTGGCAGATAAAAACGAAGTTAGTGGCGATGTCTTTGTTTCGCTTGCGCATACATGATCCAGAATTCCGAAGAGTTCTGTGAAAATTCACAAG
>MTML01000140.1 GCA_002011215.1 Archaeoglobus sp. JdFR-24 | reverse complement strand
TATACAAGGATATGGATTTAATTTGTCCACTACTCAAAGAATAGCATTATTCAGAGAAAATAAGGAGAAAGTGTGTAGAATATTTACAGCTACCATGATTGGAAAGACAATATTGTGTGGGATAGGGGGGATAATATTTTTATCTCTTTTGGTGTTTGTGAATAAATTTAGACAAGATGCGAGTGTATATATTTTAAGCTTTGGCACAGTGATTGGGGAATTACTTTTTCCTATATATGTATTTCAAGGGGTTGAGAGAATGATATACATTACCATTCTTACCTTAATAGGAAGAATAATTTATACTGGAGGAATATTTTTAGTGGTGAGAACTTCAGAAGATTATTTACTTTCCCCACTTTTAAATTCCTTATCTACCATTACAATTGGAATAGCAGGAATATGGATTCTCCATAGAAAACTGAGAATTAAATTTAAGAAAATAAAATATAAAGATGTAAAAGAAGAATTAAGGGAAGGTTTAGAGTTATTTATTGCTAGGATTGCAACAGGATTATATACTACAACTAATACTTTTATTTTAGGATTAGTGACTACTACTACTTATGTGGGTTATTATGCTGGAGTTGAGAAGATAATATTTGCTCTCAAAAGAGTGATATCGGTACCCGTGGTCCAAAGTACTTACCCATATATAAGTAAAAAAGTAAACTCTTCCCCTAAGGAGGGGGTAAAGTTTATTAAAATGTTAGTAATAATTGTAGGGATTGGGACATTTATTATTTCTTTAATCTTATTTTTATTTGCTAAACTTATCTCCAATATAATCTTAGGTCCTCAATATACTGAATCAATAATTGTTTTAAAAATTCTTGCCCCAATAATATTTATTACAGCAATAGCCTCTGTTTTTGGCATGAATACTATGCTTCCATTTAAATTGAAAAAAGAATTTTCTAAAATACTGGTATGGGCAAGTTTATTAAATATTATACTCATTTTAATATTAGGTTCATTATTTAAACATAAAGGGGCAGCATTAAGTATGGTGATAGTGGAGAGTTTTATCTTGATTACAATGGCAATATATATTTATAGAAGAGGGATAAAAGTGATATAAGATGAAAAGGAGGAAAATATTTTTTATCCATTCTACTTTTTATCCTACTGTATTGGAGGATCTAAGGATATTAAGGAAACACTTCAAAGTTAAGAGATTAATTTATAAAGGAATAAGAAAGTATCCTCATATGATATTTAAAATAATTAGCGGAGTAGCTTGGTCAAACATAGTGGTAGCTTGGTGTGGTGATGCGTATCTTTTAATGGTTTTACCCATAGTAAAATTATTAGGTAAAAAACTATATGTGTTTTTAGCTTCATATGAAACAGCTAATATGAAAGAATTGAATTATGGGGCAATGGTTAAGCTAGTGCCAAGATGGAGAGTTAAACTTATACTGGGAACCGCTGATAAACTTATTGGAGCAAGTCTCTTCCACAAGAAAAGCGTTGAAAAATATGTTAGAAAAAAAGATAAAGTAGTGCAAATTAATTTCGCAATAAACACAGAGAAAGTTGAACCTCATTATGAAAAAGAGAATATGGTTTACTTTGTAATAGGTGGAAGTGGTGTTACAAAGGAGAAGAGGCAAGCACAAATACTTCAAGTGATAGAAATAGCTAAGAGATTAAGAGAAGTAAAATTCGTAGTAATAGGTGATGTCTCTAGTATAGATATGGAGTATATAAAGAAAATTGCCTCCCCCAATGTTATTTTTACAGGTTTTATAAGTGAAGATGATGTGGCAAAATGGAGAAGAGAAGCTAAAGTTTATTTAAGACCTATTCCCTATGATGGAGGAAGTATAACATTACTTGAGGCGATGTATTCAGAGTGTATCCCTGTAGGGACGAAAATTTTAAAAGATACTATAGAAGATACTGGATATTATATGGAGTGGGGAGACATTGAGGGTGGGGTTAAAGCGATTAGAAGGGCTATTGAAGACAAAAAGAAAGGTAAAAAAGCTAAAGAAAGGATAGTGAAATATTACTCTATGAAGAGAAGAGAGGAGGAGTTAATTAAGTTAATAATAAATGAAAATACTTTGGATAGATGATACAATAGGAGAGGAAGATTTACATATTACAAGTAGAAAAGAGATGATAAATTCATTAAAAAGATTGGGTAATAAGGTAGAAACTATATTCCTTACAAGAAGAGAGGAAAAGAAGTTAAATGAAATTAAACTTGTGAAATATGATTACAAATTGCATTTCAAGATAATTAAAGAATTAATAAAAAGCAAAAGTGAGGTTGTAATTTTGAGTTCTAAATTTATAATTGATGGTATAATTTATAAATGGATAATTAATAAAGTAATAAATAAGAAGAAAATATTTAATGTAGATGTAAGATCTATTCCTGTAGATATTAGTAGTAGTATTGATAGATTAAGGGAGGGGAATTTTTTTTTAAAATTAAAATTAGCTACTAAATTACTTGATAGTTTAACATTTATTACTTATGAAACTAAAAATGAAATAGAAAGACGATGTGGTAGGATTTTAGGTAAAACTTTTATATGGACATCAGGAGTGAATCTGAAGCATTTCTATCCTAGGGAAGGGGAGGTAGTAGAAAGAATAAAAAATAACTTAAAATTAAAGAACAAATTTGTGTTAATGTATCATGGAGTGTTTTCCCCTTATAGGGGGTTAGAGAATTTAGTTAAAGCTATGAAGTTGATTAAAAAAGAAAATACAACCCTTGTACTAATAGGAAGTGGACCATATGAGGAGAAGCTTAATGAGATGATTAAAAAATTAAAAATAGGAGAAAGATGCAAGATAGTAAATAAAATAAGTTATGAAGAAATGCCTTTTTATATAAGTATAGCCCATGTTGGGGTTTTACCTTTTCCTAATCTTATATGGTGGGAAGTAAGTAGTCCTCTTAAATTATTAGAATATTTAGCTATGGAGAGGTGTGTGATTTTGACTAAAATTAAGGCTCATAAAAATATTATTAAAAATGAGGAATGTGGATTTTTTATAGAAAATAATAAACCAGAAACTATAGCTAAAGAAATTAATAAAGTGAGTGAAATGAGTGAGAAAGAAATTAAAAGAAGGGGGGAGAGAGGGAGAAAAATAGTAGAAAAGAATTTTAGTTGGGAATATATAGGAAAGGAATTAAATAGATATATAACTGAAAAATTAATGAAATGAAAAAATATATCCAAGTAGTGAGTGGGGTAGTAATTTTATTAGTAATAGAAGCACTAATTTTAAGTGAAATTAAAGGAGAGGTAGAGGGGTTT
>MTML01000037.1 GCA_002011215.1 Archaeoglobus sp. JdFR-24 | reverse complement strand
CCAATAGTTCCAAGTTCTTGAGTACCCCAGCTGATAGAAGTGAGTTCGCCATAAGCCGTTCCTACACTACAACTAATTGTATTGCCACTGCCTTCATCACAATGAAATACTATACTTGGAGAAGAACCATCCCACCAATCTTTTTCAAATATATTTGCAGGATTTTGTGGTGGTGAGCCAGCGGATGGGTTATTATAGAATAATTCAACATCTTTACTTGAGCCTGCAATAATATCATCTCCAATTCTAAACCATACTTCAATTTCTGAAGATGTTAGAGTCTTAATAAATCTATCACATTCCTCTCCCTCATATTCAATACGTAAGTCATCACCTGAAATTAATGTTTTCTTTGCAATCTCTTCTGCATCAGTTCCTGTGATTTTCATTCGGATTGTATAATAATAAGGAATTCCTTCAGTTGCAGAAGCTGATATAGTTATAATTCTCTTACTTTTCCAGCCATCACCATTAGGATTCTGGAGATAAGTATATCCAATGTTCCTCAATACTAATACATCAGTATCAGTGCCAGTATCTTCATGAGTTCCAAGTTTGAAATGAGCAGTTGAGGTTGAATACCAAGTTGAAGTTATACCTGCGGTCTGAACTTGAAGAGCCACGGTGCCAACTTTGGGAGTTGTCTCCCAATTTGAAGTTTGAAGAATTGCTCTCCACTGGACAAATGTACGTTGAACTCCTAATATTGTTTCAATATCATCTCCAGAAGATATATTAGTCCAAGGTGTCCAAGAAGCATGAGAAGTATCAGCACTATCACCAGCTCGAATTTGAAATTGAATTGAAGTCAAGGCAGGTTCTGAAACCGCTGTAGTGAAAGTCTGCCAATCTACAGCAGTATAATATACATCACCGATACCTCCTCCCCAGAAAAAGAATTGGGCATGAGTGGGAAGAGGGAAAATATAGATTATAACTAAGGCATAAATTAGCTTTCTCATATCTAAAATTCCATATACCATATAGTTATATGAGTTTTCGCAGGTGCTGAGAGATATAGAGAGGTATCTATTGCACCTGCAACACATACATGACGTCCTATTGCACCGCAAGTATTGGCTACAACAGGGCATATTAGTATTGCATTAGTGATATCAGGTGATGAATTGAAAGAAAGATAAGCACAAGCATCAGAAGTCTGTTTCTCAATAGCGACTATAACATAATATATATATAATCTTTTTCCAATACTAGGTGTAAGGGTAATCGTTCCTGTCACTGCAGAAGTATATCCAATATTTTTTACATTCCAACCAAGGAAATCTGATGAAAAAATGCTTGAGGTTCCTGCATTTCCAACAATCGGTGAACCAATAGTAGTATGTAGCAATGTTGGATCGGGCTGTTCAACTTCTACAAGACCTCGAATTTTCTGTCCTGCATCATAATCAGCTGATTCAACTTCTGAAACTATTAATAATGTTAATATTAAGACTAATACCCTCATCAAAATCCTCCCTAATGGGCTTAGCGGAGAGCTCTTACATTGAACTCTCCGCTATAAATGAAAGAGGGGATGATGCTTATTTTTCACGTCCACCCCAGAATGCAGAAATATCCATTGCAATAGTTTCACGATTCATTACATATACAGTCACGATCGAATCGCCTGGAGCTGTAATTGTTTGGTATAATGGAACGACTGCAGTCTGTTGTGTAGGAGAACAATAAGCTCGCATGACCTCTGTTCCATCTACAGTAATACGAACTCTTGCTAATCCTGATGCAGATATATGAATTGTATCAAAATATAGGGTTGTCCCTGAAGTAACTGCATAAGTGCCTGCTTCTANCTCCGTACCTCCTGCTACTGCACTTTCAAGATAATATCTTGAAACTGGATTTCCTGCTTCTGCAGAACTTCTTACGTATGCCGCACCATCAGAGAATATTTTCAGATGATAATCATTAGTTACATCTTGAATAGTTACAGTCCCAAATGATACTGATTTTACAGTATCAACTGTTGTGACGTTATTTACAGTTGAAACTGTATTGACTGTATTTACTGTAGTGACTTCTGATACTTTTGTCACTGTACCTACTATATCAAGATTATCAACATCTTTCACGACATCAACAGTATCAACAGAAGTTACATTATCGACTTGAGTTACTGTAGATACTGTAGTTACTGTGCTTACAGTACCAACATTTTCAAGGGTATTAATTGTACCACTTATGATATCGATATCATTATTAGCTCCTGCTTGGTCAATTCGTACATTTTGTGCACTATCTACATCGGCAGCATATGCAATACCAACGGCAAAAAATAAGATTGAAGCAATAAGAAATGCCTTCTTCATATACCTCAAACCTCCTTATCGATGGATTGAATAATAAACTTTAGAATATAAATCTTGAGCATATTCACTGCGATTAAGTACTTCAATCTCTATAATAACTGCTCGATTGAGAGCAGGGATTAAGAGACCTACTGGAAAAATCTCTTGGTAATTTGGATTTGACCCTGTAGTGAAATGCCAATCTATAAGCTTTTTTCCACTTCCATCATTATACCAGACTCGTATTCGTGTACGATCTGAACCTCCAGCTTTCATCGTATATATTAATGCGACAGTCCCAGTAGCAAATTCTACACGATGAATCATCACCTCCCCCGATGCAATATTTTCTGAGAAAGTCGCATCTACTTGCCCTGCTTCACCTGAAATGAAATTAAGAGCATTACGTTGAGAATTATAACTCCAAGTAAGTATTCGATCAGGTGAATAAATACGATTAGTTTCTGCAAAATCCGAAACTGCAAATATCAATGAAGGAAAAGAAAAAAGAATAGTTAATGTATATAATAGAATATTCATTCTAATAATACTCCTTGTAATGAAATTCTCGAAACCGATACAAATTCAGTTTCTGAAAAGACTTCAATATCAAAATCTGATGAAAGAATACGACAATCAATGAAATTTTCTAATATTGAATGGTTCTCTCGGATAATCCCTTCAACTCCTTCTAATAATTCAAAGGCAGAAACAATCTCATCTGAACCAAGTGTAAGGGCTTGGATATCGAAAAATTTTTGTAGTATTTCAATATTAATGCTGATATTCGATAATGCTTCAGTTGGAAATGCAAAAGGTGTTTCTGTTTTTCCAACAAGACCGATTCGAATACAAGGAAACTTGATCGTTGGAATTATCTGGCTTGGAGTACGAATGATATATATAGCTCGAAATTTTTCTTGAAACCAAGAATTATCTTGGAATATTTTTTGAAGTGCCTGAAGAATAGGCACATATCTTTGGATTTTCACTTTGTCC
>MTML01000070.1 GCA_002011215.1 Archaeoglobus sp. JdFR-24 | reverse complement strand
TTTCTATGGAGAGTAAAGAAGAAGTTCTTTGTACTTATTGATATAGCAAGAGAAAAGAGAAAAAAGTTAAGAAAAGATTTTATTTGACAAGTGAGTTTTATATGATATTAAAAAGAGGAACTGGGAAAAATGAAGATAGAGAAGAAGATAGAGAAAATGGAAGAGAAGAAAGAAGAGTTAAGAGAAAAATTGGGGGAGTGTTACTCAATTTCAACTAAAAATGAGCTCTCCCTTTACATATGGTATAAATGAAACAAAAAGTTATAGAAAGGTTAATTACTTTATACGAAGTAAGTCATACTATTAATCAAATCCAAGAATTAGATAAACTTCTTAATACAATAATGGATTTGGTTGTTGGTTTACTTCAAGCTGAACGTGGGTTGTTGATTTTTAATAAAAAAGATTCTGAAATCATTGTGGCTCGTAATATTACTAAAAAAGCACTAAAAGATATACATAAAATTAGCTATCAAACTATCTCTAAAGTTAAAGAAAAGAGAACTTCTTTATTAGTTACTGATGCTCAAACTGATCCTCAGACAAAAAAATATACAAGTATTATTAAATATGGAATTAAATCATTAATTTGCGTCCCCCTACAAATAAAAGGCAAAATCATTGGAACTATTTATTTAGATAGTAGATTAAAAACAAAAATCTTTTCAAAAGATGATTTAAAGTTTTTGATTAATTTTGCTAATTTAGCTGCTGTAGCTATTGAAAATGCTATGTTATATGAATCCTTAAAAAAAGCTAATCTTGAATTAAAAGAAGAAGTAATCCATTTACATCAAGAATTGAAAGAAAAACATCAATTTAAAGAAATTATAGGTACCAGTCCACTAATGCAAAAAGTATATCAAGCAATAGAGCAGGTACTTAACAATTCTGTCCCTGTTTTAATTGAAGGAGAAACAGGTACTGGTAAAGAACTTGTTGCTCGAGCTATCCATTATAACGGAATCCGTCAAGATCAAAATTTTGTTACCATTTCTTGTGCTGCTTTGCCAGAAAATTTATTAGAAAGCGAACTGTTTGGATACAAAAAAGGTGCATTTACTGGTGCTTCCGAAGATAAAAAAGGATTATTTGAGATTGCTCATAAAGGAACATTGTTTTTAGATGATGTTAGTGAATTGAGCCCAGGTATCCAAGCTAAATTGTTACGAGTAATACAATTTGGTGAATTTAGACGAATTGGTGAAACTAAAAATAGAAAAATTGATGTTAGAATCATTTCTTCCACTAATAAGGATTTAAAAAAAGAAGTTGAAGCTAAACGATTTAGGGAAGACTTATATTATAGATTAAAGGTAATGACTATAAAACTACCACCATTAAGGAATCGGAAAGAAGATATTCCTCTTTTAGTTCACCATTTTGTAAAAAAATATGGTCCTTCACTTAACCCTAAAGTTACACAGATAAATAAAGAAGCAATGCAAGTTCTGAAAAGTTATCCATGGCCAGGTGGAGTAAGAGAATTAGAGAATATTATTCAACAAATATTAATAGTAACTCAAAATACAACTATTGAGGTACGAAATTTACCTGAAGAATTGCAAAATTGGTACCAAAATCATAAAACTAAGGAACTCCCTTTTGATATTGCAGTAGAACAATTTGAAAAAGAAAGAATTATTAAAGCATTAGAAGAAAGTAATTGGAATCAATCCGAAGCTGCTCGAAAATTAAAAATTCCTATTCCTAAAATTCAACGTAAGATTAAAAAATATAAAATATCTAAACCCTAATGAATACCCAACTTATTAATAATCGGTACAGAATACTTAAAGAATTAGGAAGTGGATTGTCTGGAAAGGTATACTATGTAGAAGACACTGTTACACATAAAAAATTAGCCCTCAAAACTTTATCTGCTCATCAGATTAATCGTTCAGTAGAACTTCGTTTTAAATCTGAGTTCCAGTTAATAAGTAAATTACGACATCCAAACTTAGTAGAAGTATATGATTTTGGTTCTTTTGATACTGAACAAAAATTAGTTGAAAATCAATACTTATCATATTATTTTACTATGGAATATGTACCAGGAGAGTCTATTTTAAAAGTTTCTCGTAAGGATAATTTTAATTTGATTTATCATTTGTTAAGGGAAGTTTGCTATGGATTAGAATATCTTCATTCACAAGAATTAGTGCACTCAGACCTTAAGCCAGCTAATATATTAGTTACTTCTGAAAAAAAGGTAAAATTACTTGATTTTGGGTTAACTAAATCTGTGGATGATTTTTCAGAAGAAACAAGAGGAACAATTTCATATATGGCTCCAGAAATGCTTAAAGGAACAGGTATTGACCTGCGTGTTGATCTGTATTCTTTAGGAGTAATATTCTATCAACTATTTACAGGACACCTACCATTTGAATATCCTGATACTTTTTCTCTTATTAGAGCACATTTAGAAGAAACCCCTCCTTCTCCTCGTAAGTACAATGCAAATATTTCCTCAAGATTAGAAAAAATTATATTCAAGATGTTAGCAAAAGAACCAGATAAACGTTATGCTTCAATTTCAGAAATATTATCNGACTTAAGCAAGTTAACTAAGGTTGAGGTTTATTTACCAAAAATCAGTAGAATATTTAACAGCCAATTTGTTGGTAGAAAAAAAGAATTAGCAAAACTTAAACAAGTATTTAGCTCTCCAAAAGAAAGACGATTAGTCCTTATTAGTGGTGAAGCAGGAGTAGGAAAAACGTATTTGACCAAAGAATTCAAACTTTGGACTCAACTTAACAATAGTAATTTTTTTACTGCTTCCTGTACTCCTGAAAGTAGTATTACTTATGAAGCATTTGTTAAACTTCTAACCCAACTTATTAATATTTATGGGATAACTAAAAAATATATACCTGTATTATCTAAAATAATTCCTGGGTTAAAATATCAAGGAACACTGGTTGAACTAGAACCAAAGGCTGAGAAATTACGTTTGTTTAATACTATTAATTCATATCTTATTAAGCTTGCTAAATCAAGAAATATTGTATTAGTAATTGAAGATTTACATTGTACAGATTTAGCAACAATAGAACTCTTACAATATTTAGCACGAAACCTAAAGAACAAAAAAATAATTATTTTAGCAACTTATCGGACAGAAGAAATGAACCAGGAACATTTGAGATTGCTTATTGAAGAAGGCAATGCTTTAAAAATCAATCTGCGAAGATTTAAAGAACAAGAAATCAAAAAAATGATAGGTTCTATGTTAGGAACAAAAGAAGTAGATGAAGAATTAGTTCACTGGGTTTTTAAAGAAAGTGCAGGTAATCCATTATTTATTGA
>MTML01000109.1 GCA_002011215.1 Archaeoglobus sp. JdFR-24 | reverse complement strand
TAACAGTATATCGCGAGGGAAAGGAGCTATCTATAGCTTCTAAATCGAAAAATCGAGCGGACCCGGCGGGATTTGAACCCGCGATCTACGGCTTAGAAGGCTCTGAAGGCGAAAATAATCTCGGAGAATTGAATAATGAGCATTTACCGCTGAAAGAGTACTACTACAGACATAAAACCGAATTTATCGAATGGTTGGGAAAACCTCACAAATCTATGGGAAGAAGGAGAACTGGGGTCTCACCAAGAACGATCAAAGAATACACCTCTGCAATAGAAAGATTCTGTCCAGAGGATGTTTTCTATCCAAAAGAGCTTGAGGAAATAGATTTCGAGAATGTGAGCAAACAACTCGCCTTGGGTTTGAGAAACCTGCTAAATTTCCTCTACGACAGATATGAAATGGACCAGTTGAATGGCTATTCCATCGGGAGATGGAAGGATAACATCCCGATAAAGCAAACCAACGTTGTGGAAGTATACATAACCAACTCTGAACTTGTGGAGGCGTACAATAATTGTCCAGACAACCTCAAAACTCTCTTCAAGCTCTTAACCTACTCAGGAGGAAGACTGGCGCAAATTTATCGAGCTTTGAAGGATTTCCACCCAGAGAACATTGTAATCAGGGGCAAGATCGCAAGGTATCCAATAAGCTACCTCTCCCAGGGGACAAAGAAAGGATTCTGGCTTTATTTTCCAGCCCGCTTTGTGGAAGAGATTAGAGACTACAGGCTCCCATACGTGTATGAAAATCTTTCAAAACGCATCATTCACGGAAGAGTTTCAGCAAAAATAATCAGAAAATGGCACATGAACTTTCTGGTTGTGGATCATGAGATTGAGGAAGCTGCTGCCAACTTCATTCAGGGAAGGTCTCCTGCAACGGTGGGATCTGCTCACTACCTCAACAAGACTAAAAAGGCAGATAAGGAATACAAAAAGGTTGTTAAGGACTTTCCTATTTGAGTTTTTCCAAAACTTTTTTGACGAAAGGGTTAAATTATTCAAGGAATTTAAGATATCCGGGTGTAAAACTAGATTTAGAATTCGTAATATTTAAGTCTTCAGAAAATTTTATATACAATGACCAACAAAAAGGAATCCTAACCCGGAGGGATGTAAAATGAAATCACTTAAAGAAGTCTCGGTTGAAGACATCTTAGGTTTCGAAAATGAAGTAAACGATGCCAAAGCAAAAGGAATTCACGGAACGAAAACTTGGGTTTTAGCTATACTTAGGCAAAATCCTGATGGAATTACAGCAAAAATGGTTTCAGAAATAGTTGGAATAAGTGAGAGGAGGTCACGTGATATTCTCGACGAACTGGTTATGAAGAGAGAGGCTTATTTTAGAGAGGTCCAAGGTGTAAAAATCTATTACCCCAACGGAAAGCTGATACATAAATATTTGCAAGAATCTAGGGAGTTCGGTAATCAAATCTTCAGGCTTTCTTTTCACGAAGGCAAAAAAGAACCGATTCTTCAGATCCAAGAGAGAAAATTCTCACTTCTAGATGGGGAAAGGGTAGAAGGAAGTATATTTGTTGAGCTTGAGAATGTAGAACCTCTAGTTGAGTTTATACTTGAAATGTTAGACAAATACAACACTTTCGAGTTTAATCGAAAAAGGAGGTGAAGTAGATTAGGGCAGTTGAATTAGTAATTAGGAATAATGTCGGAAATGCGAGGATTGGAGAAATTCTTGATCAAATTAATAACTTGAGATTTGAGAGTGGATATTTAGTACCTTACCTATCTGGCAGTGAAGATGTCGAAACAATTTTGTTTAATCCAGGAATTATACCGGAGAATATTCCTGTTGAACTCTGTGGAGTTAAATCAGCAACTATTCTAGCTAGAATAACGGCATTAGAGGAAAGATTGCAAACAGATGAGTATGGACTTACATATCTCCAGTTTACTCAGAGGAATCCAATATTAATGTCGTTCCCTCCAGAGATCGTATGGCTTGGTAGGAAACAAGGTTTAGACTATTGGAGGAGATCGTTAGAGAGATTCTTACCGTTATCTACGGGAATAGACAAAAAGGACACTAAGAAGGTCATTGAGCTTTTCATTACTGCAGCGGAAAAAACTAGAGAAAATTATGAGTTTTGGAAGGTTATTTTAGCAAGTACATGTAACAAAGAGAAATTGTCTAAGATTTTAATCGAGTGGAGCGTTTCAATGGCCTCTAAAATGAGAAGTAAATACATGTCAGGGTTCAATCCATTAATCGATTATAAGACTCCTGGGAGCATAGTGCTGAACCATAGGATGAATTTAGCTTTCGCTACTATTGTCGATGAGATGACAGATGTTGGTTTGGAGGCCCCAATCTTCTTTTATACAATTCCCTTAAATTCGACTATGATTAAAGCAGATCATTGGACCTCAGAGCTCAATGAAATTGTCAGAAATTGTAGGTCAGCGTTAGATACGACAGACCTTTTCGGTGGTGTGCATATAACTATTCGTAATTTAGAGCTAATCTCAAAAGATCCAGGGCGAGTCAGAGTTGTGTTTAGGCTATTTGAGGAACTAAGCAAAATAGGGGATGATTACAAATTGCCATTATGGTACTCTCGTTCAGGTTTAATAGGGCTTGCAGCATTAGATGAGGGTGCAGACTTTGCTTCATTCACCCCTAATATGTCTCTCGGTGACGTGATAATCGAACCAGGACCTATTGAAAAAGACAAGCAGTTTGGTAAGATAATTCACATTGATAAAAAAGAGCTGTGGGATAAGAATCAGGTCGAAAAAGCTCTTAAAATGAAATACAACCTACCCACTTTGAAGAGGGTTCAGATAAGAAATCAACCAGATTCAATCGAGCTTGGTACACCACAATATTACAGAAAACTCTTTTCCAAACCATACAATATTGCAGCAATGACAGAACTAAGTCTTAGATGGAGGGAAGATATACATAAAGGGGAAATAAGACCTGGAAGACATTATTTACAAGATTTCAGTCCACCATTTAATATTTGGGGCCTATAACATTAAAATGAGAGTGATAAAGTGTTCTCATGGACAAGTTTGATCAAGGATATACTCAAAAAAAGACCTTACGAAGATATTACCATCCCAAAATCTCTAATTGACCATCCCCTCGAAAGCGGTTTTATAGAAACTGTAGGAGGGCCTCAGGGACAAATTAAAGACTATGAACTAATTCTTCCTGATGCACGTAGAATTCACGTAAGAGAATTTGAAGATCACTATAAAGCTCACTGGGATAAACTAAGCCCAAAAGTTGATCCTTTAGGTCATTTAAGAAAGGATGCTCCTGAATGGTTATTATTTCTCGCAGGCA
>MTML01000108.1 GCA_002011215.1 Archaeoglobus sp. JdFR-24 | reverse complement strand
CAAGTTAATTTGAGTGTGAAAGAATTACCAAGAGAATGGTACAATATAATCCCTGACCTCCCCCAACCTTTACCACCACCTCAAGACCCACCTACTGGGGAGTCAAGGTTAACCAAACTTCCTTCTCTTCTTGTAAATGAGTGTCTTTCTCAAGAATCTTCTACTTCTAATTTCATACCCATGCCTGACGAATTATTCCACCTTTACCTTCAGGCGGGTCGTCCTCGTCCTTTATTTAGGGCATACAATTTAGAAAAATATCTTGACACACCCGCACGCATCTATTACAAGAGTGAGTTTTTCTCTCCTACCGGGAGTCATAAAGTTAACACTGCTTTAGCTCAATGTTATTACGCCAAAAAGGAAGGTTGGAAGGTTGTGGTGACAGAAACAGGAGCAGGACAATGGGGGACAGCTTTAGCGTATGCAGCAAGTGTCACAGGGCTTAAGTGTAAGATATTTTGGGTAAGAAGTGTGTATAATTGGAAAACAGAGCGCAGAAATTTGATGAAAATGTATGGCGCAGAAGTGTATCCTTCACCTTCACCTACTACAGAGGCAGGGAGAAAGTTGTATGAAACTAATCATAATCACCCAGGTTCATTAGGGATAGCTATTTCAGAGGGATTGGAGGAGGCAACTAAACAAAAGGATACAGTTTATTGTTTAGGGTCAGTGTTAAATCATGTGTTACTTCATCAAACCATTATTGGATTAGAAACAAAAAAACAATTTGAATTGTTTGATGATTATCCTGACATTATAGTTTCTTGCTTAGGTGGGGGGTCAAATTTTGGGGGATTTGTTTTACCTTTTATGAGGGATGTCCTTAAAGAGGGGAAGACTATTAAATTTATAGCTGCCCAGTCAAATGTTGCCCCTAATTTACAGGGAGAGTATAGGTTTGATTTTGCTGATTATGCAGAATTTACACCGATGTTGAAGATGTACACTTTGGGACATAGGAAAGAGATGAACCCTATCAAAGCAGATGGTCTCAGGTATCATGGTGCTGCTCCTATTATCAGTTTGCTTAGACATTTAGGATATATAGACACAGTCTCTTATCCTGAAGACGAAAAATATGTCTTTGAGGGGGCTCTTCTTTTTATGCAAACAGAAGGTTGGCTCCCTGCTCCTGAGTCTGCTTACGGGATACGGGTTGCAATAGATGAAGCAATAAAGTGTAAAGAAAGAGGGGAAAGCAAAGTTATTGCGGTTAATGTTTCAGGGCACGGGTTTTTGGACATCCATGGTTATAAAGAAGTGTTAGGTCTGTAATTTATGCCTACCATTACTACTTCCATTGAAGAGTTGGAATTCCTTCTTAGGCAAAAACTAACTCCTAAATTGTTGGAGAAAATATTATTAAGAACAAAAGCGGAAATTAAACACCAAGAGGGAAAAGAATTGAAAATAGAAGTCAAAGATACCAATCGTCCTGATTTGTGGTGTGCTGAAGGGATAATTAGGGAATTTAAGGAGAATATAGAAATTCAAGAAATGTTCAAAAGGAGGAGTAATTTAAAAATATATGTGGAAAAGGGGGTAAAAAATATTCGTCCATATATAGGAGGGATTTTAGTAAAAGGGATAAAAATAACTACTCAATTGCTCAAATCCTTAATAGAAGTGCAAGAAAGATTAAGTTTTAATTATGGGAGAAGACGAAAGTTTGTCGCTATAGGGATGTACAATGGGGGAAAAATAAGTTTTCCTATATTTTACAAAGCTGTCCCTCCTGATGGAAAAAAATTTACCCCATTAGAATTTGATGAACCTCTTACTCTTGAAGAGATATTAAAAAAACACCCAAAAGGAAGAGAATATGAGTTCCTTTTAGCTGGGAAGAAAGAATTTCCTTTTATAGAAGATAGTAAAGGCACTCCTTTATCTTTCCCCCCTATTATAAACTCAAAAGAAGTAGGTGAGGTGAAGGTAGGGGATGATGTTTTGTTTTGCGAGGTTACAGGGGAAAAATTAGAAGATGTGATACTAATTATTAACATTTTAGCCCTCAACTTTAATGATAGAGGAGGAAAAGTTTTTCCTTGTGTAGTTCATTACCCTTATCCTACTTCTTTGGGGAATAAAATCAAAACCCCTTACCATTTTGACCAAAAAATGTGCATCCCTTTAACTTACATTAAAAAAACCTTAGGTATAAATCTTTCCACTTCTACCATTGTAGAGCACTTAAAAAAATCCCACTATACAGTCAAAGTAAAGCAAGAAAAATTAAATATTACCCTCCCTCCATATAGAAGAGACATAATGCATTGGCGAGATGTAGTGGAGGATTGTGCTATAAGTATAGGGTATCAAACTTTCAAACCCAAAAAATTGACCCAATTCACAGTAGGAAGAATGTTGGAATTGGAAGAATATATTCAACTGGTGTCTAAAGTGATGATAGGAGCAGGGTTTGAAGAAGTAATGACAAATACCCTTACCTCAGGAGAGAATTTATTTGAAAAGATGCAAACCCCTACACATAATGTGATAGAAATAAAAAACCCAATATCTAAAACCCACACCTTACTACGGGATTCACTAATCCCTTCATTATTAGAGGTAGAGTGTCTAAGCTCTAAATCTTATTATCCACACAAAATATTTGAAATCAGTGAAATAGTCTTACCCGATCAACCTACTGAAACTGAAAGTAAAACCCAATCCTCCTTTGCTTCTTTAATAGCACACCCAACTGCTAACTTTTCTGAACTTCAGAGTGTGTTGAGCACAGTAGGATATTATATAGGATTGAACTACTGTCTCAAAAAAACTTCTCACCCTTCATTTATAGAAGGGAGAGTGGGGGAAATATTACTTTTACCTTCTAAGTTTCCTGTAGGGATAATTGGTGAAATACATCCTGAAGTGTTAGAAAACTGGAGAATTAAATACCCAACAGTAGTGTTTGAGATATATAATTTAAACTTAGTTTATAAGTTTAGAAAATATAGTTGGGGATGAATTTTTTTTTATTGTTTCTCTCTTTTGAAGGGACATTTACTTTACCCACTATAAAACAAAAAACTATAGAACAAAGCTTTTTTGGTGTCCTTCCTGCAAGGAGTATAAACTTTGTATGGAATCCAGCTTTTAGTTTTGAAGTAAATAAATATTGGTTAGAGGTTTTTACTGGAGTAGAGGGGAGGGATTTCATGGTTTCTAAAGCATATAGAGGGACATTTCCTATGGTTACTACTAATAGTTTCAACCTTTGTGGTATGATTTTTCTCAGTGAAATAAGACTAAGTGAGGAGGAGCTAAATGAACACAATCGGATAGAACTGGGTATTTCTAAAAAAGTGAGAAGAGT
>MTML01000056.1 GCA_002011215.1 Archaeoglobus sp. JdFR-24 | reverse complement strand
CCCACAAAGAGTTAATAGAAATGAAAAGAGAGGACTTATGTGGTGGATGTAGACATCATGGTGGATTAAATAAGGTTCGCAAGATGCTAGGTTATGAAGTGCGGAAAGTAAAACCTCGTGGGTATTGGAAGGATTTTCAAAACTTAAAAAAAGAATTAGAAGCAGTAATAAAAGAAATAGGTCACTTCCCAACTCAATCAGAGTTAATAAAACTAAAGAGAAGAGATTTACTTAGTGTATGTTGCCGTTATGGTGGGCTAAATAAAGTTTCCAAGATGCTGGATTATGAATTCCCGGGAGTAAAACCTGCTGGATATTGGAAGGATTTAGAGAACTTAAGAAGAGAATTAGAGGCAGTAATAAAAGAAATAGGTCACTTTCCAACTGGACCAGAGTTGATAAAACTAAAAAGGTTAGATTTACTTAATGGGTGTGAGAAGTATCATGGTGGATTAAATAAAGTTCGCAAGATGCTAGGTTATGAATTGCCGAAAGTAAAGCCTCGTGGGTATTGGAAGGATTTTCAAAACTTAAAAAAAGAATTAGAAGCAATAATAAAAGAAATAGGTCACTTTCCAACCTACAAAGAGTTGATAGAAATGAAAAGAAAGAACTTACGTGATGGATGTAGACATCATGGTGGATTGCTTAAGGTTAAGGAGCTTATGGGATATAAGAAGGGAGTGCCAAAAGAAGCGGTAGAAGAGTTTATGAAAAAACTGAATTCTATAGAAGGAGCAAGAGAAATATTTGAGTGCCCTGATTTGACTTTGGCAGACAAAACGGATATTCTTTTTAATACACATAAAGATATATTTAAGTCAAAAGCATATATTGATTTAATCTCCAGGTATACAAAATTAATGTCCATTACACCGTATCTCCGCAAACACGAACTTGAGCACCGCCATTATACACCCCGAGAAGAAGACTTTATTAAGGATGAGAGGTTTTATTTTTTAGAAAAAGTAGTTGAAAGACATCCTGTCTATTTAGAAGAACCAGAAGCCTATCACATTATTATGAGAAGACTTGAGAATGTATATTTTAAGAAGATGCGCCAAAATGAAGATGCTGCTCTTAGGGAGTTGCAAGAAAAGAGTAATAAATATAAAGGAATATTAGGTAAATTATATAATCAAGTATATAAAAGTTGTTATGAAATAGCAAGCCTTAAGATTCCAGGGGCTGTAGAAAAAATAAAAAATCCATACAAAGTAAAGGAACGACGACTTAAAGAAGATGGTTCTATTGAGTATATTCATTCACCTCGTACTCCTGATTATGTAGATTTTCCTGCCCTTCATCAGAAAAGAGGAATTATACATATCGCAAAGTATAAGCGGATTCTAATTGCAGATGAAATGGGAACAGGGAAGACAGCTCAAGCAGTGCTTGCAAAACTTTATATTGAACATAAGGTTAAAAGAAAATTAAAGACACTTGTAATTTGTCCACACTCAGTTAGAGAACTATGGGTATCAAAAATAGATGAATATTGTAAAAATATTGGCAAAGATAATATAATAGTTATTGCTGGACATAGAGATAAAAGACTTGCTATAAAACATGCAAAAGAAAAAGAAATAGAGTTTGTAATTATAAATTATGCTTTGCTTTCAAGAATACCGGCTCCAGGAGAATTTAATTTAGTAAATGCACTGATAGATATGAAATTTGATTATGTAATTGTAGATGAAGTTCATAATACTAAGAATTTAAATGCTAATCGCGCATTCTCAGTAAGCAAAATAACGAGAAATGTAGAATATGTAGTTTTATTATCAGGTACTCCTATACCTAATAGACTAAAGGACTTAGGGATGAGTATGTATATATTAGACCCTTATAAATTTGAGCATCCAAAGGAATTTAATAAATTGTATAGCAAAGACCCTCGAACTCTTAGAGACATACTTTTAGCTGGAAGAATGCTTAGGGTAAAATCAGATGAAGTAATTCAATTACCTGGACTTAGGACCAAAAAAATAAAAGTCAATCTTACTCCGGAACAAAAGGAGGCATATATAAAAATATTTCTTGACACTAATCTCAGTTCTTATAACAAACTTGCCAAACTTAGGCGCATCTTGATAGACCCAAGTATAATTTTTTCTTATGACAAAAAGGAAGTGAAATCAGGGAAACTTCATAAGTTGGATGAAATAGTCTACGAAAAGATGGAAAAAAATGAAAAAGTAGTTATTTATACGAACTTTAAGTGGCGCGTAACCAGTATGCTTGCAAAAAGATATAAAAAGTATGGAGTATGTATAATTGATGGAGATGTACCTGCGAGGACAAGGTTACATGAAGATAGTGACCGAGAGAAGGTGAGAAAAGAGTTTCAAACAGGGGATAAAAAAATACTTGTTGCTACTATTGGCACTTTATGTGAAGGAGTAGACCTTACTGCAGCATCTACTGTCATCTTTTTAGATCCTCCATTTACAAGTACAGCAAGAGATCAGTCAACAAAGAGGGTACATAGATTAGGGCAGGGAAAGCCAGTTGAAGTATACAATTTAATAGCAAGCGATGAGGAGATAGATAAAATTACATTTGACCAAGAGACAGGTGAATACGGGACCATAGATGAAGGAATTTATAAGCTTGTAGAACAAAAGGAACGTCTTATTGACCATGTAGTAGATGGAATACCACTTACAAAAGAAGAATTAAGCTTACTTGAGGATGGGAGAAGCGAGTTTTTAAAAAGTATAACTTATGCTATAGGTCCAAGAAGTTAATGAAAATTTGTGAAAGAGAAGGTACATGGTAACCAGGAGATAGTTAAGATTCATAGGAGATAGATGAATTTAAAGCGAAGAGTTATCTTTATCAGTGTAAATATTTAGTGAACTACATAACATAATTGTAAGTTAATCAAATTCTTGTGAGTGGGATTTTTGGAAACTTTTTAAATTATTTCCAAAAATCCCACCCCAGACTATTACTTGTAGTTCACTGAGTGTTTACTTGCGAGCTTTATTTTAATTTTAAGAGAAAAGATAGATATAGAGGGTGAAAAACAAGGGTAGAGATACTTACTGAAAGTGGAAGTAATAATTTTTTAAGTATTTAATTTACCACCGATAATTTTAGACAATTATCTTTTGGGTTACATAAAAAGTACTTACTATGTGGAGTCAAAAGCGGTCAACAACAAAGAATCTGCTGAAAAACTATGTAGGTAAATTAAGGGAATAGGGGAATAAGGAGAAATTTTTAAAAACTTGCAATTCCCTTGTGAAGTCTCACAAGAGACTTGGTGAGGAAGGTTTCCGTGAGATATTCAATGAGCTTGTTAAATTAGCTAATGAAGTAAAGTTGATACCTAAATTTAGGATAATTGATACTA
>MTML01000038.1 GCA_002011215.1 Archaeoglobus sp. JdFR-24 | reverse complement strand
ATTTATCCAACAAATCTGGCTCAAATGATACACCTACTCTTTCCACCACCATGGTAACACCCCTATAATATCAACGTGCTACCAAATAAAAATTTTGCTACTAAAATTTTTTATACCATTTTTTTATTTGGTAGCATGAAATTAAAAAAAGTGCTACTAAATAATGAAGGCAAGGTACAATTTGCAATATGGTTTGCTATTGGTTTATTAATAATTGCAACATTAATTGGGGGTTATATACTTTCACAACAATTTTCTTCGGGGTTAAAAGCATCAACAGTAACGGTTCAAGACTCTGCTGGGAGATATGTGGAAGTTTCATACCCTGTCCAAAAAATTGTTGTGCTATGGGACAATCCAGTTGAAGAGATACGGGCTTTGGGAGCTATAGATAGAATAGCGGGCATCGATACACAAACAAAATCAAAAGTGGATGAAGGGTTTTATCCTGAGCTTGTGGATGTACCCGTTGTTGGAAGCTGGGATGAACCAAATTATGAGGAAATTGCTCAGCTTAAACCAGATGTTGTAATAATGTTGTCCTCATGGGGACCATCTCCAGATGAGGTTCAAAATCATTTAAAGCCATTCGGCATAGCTGTAGTGGCTCTAGATTTTTATAGGGTCGAGGTCTGGGAAAGAGAAATTAAAACTTTAGGTTTCATGTTGGGCTTGGATGAAAAAGCGGACGAGTATATAAATTTCTTTAAAGAAAAGTGGGATCTCGTTAAAGAGAGAGTAAAAGACATACCAGATGAAGAACGGAAGAAAGTCTATTTCGAGGGAGCAGATGAATATATTACATATGGAGGAGGAGACTATGGATGCGGAATTCCGGGTATAATTCGTGCAGCTGGCGGAATAGACTTATTTCCAGAGATTTTTGCATATTACTTTGAAGTAGATCCAGAGGAAGTTGCAAAAAGAAATCCCGATGTAATAGTTAAAGGCACACCAGGAGGATACTTCTTAAACAATTCCTCTCAATTTGAAACTTTGTGGAGAGAGATTATGAATAGGCCAGAGTTAGCAAATACTAAAGCAGTGAAAAATGGAGAAGTTTATGTTATTAGCTGGGATGTGGCTGGCGGAGCGAGGAAAAAATTTGGACCAATTTTCTTAGCTAAAATGTTGTATCCTGATAAATTCGTGGATTTGGACCCATATGCATTTTTGCAGGAGTACTTAGAAAAATATCAGGGGATGCCATACCAAGGCATATATGTGTATCCTCCTCTTTCTTAAATTTTAATATGTCTAACGAAGATATACTCGAAATAAAACGAGCTTATAGCGAATATATTGCCCGAAAAACAATATTTATAGTAGGCTGCTTTTTCTTGCTTCTCTTTCTCATAATACTTGCCTCCTGGGTTGGTTCAGCAAACCTTACAATGAAAGATGTTTTCATGGCCATACTTTCTAAATTTTTTTCATCCATTAGATGTAATTCATTTAATGAAGCGATTGTATGGCATCTCAGATTGCCACGTATATTTATGGGGATAATTGCCGGCGTGGGTCTAGCTGCAGCAGGAACAGTAATGCAGGGCATAACAAGGAATCCTCTTGTCAGTCCATTTACAATAGGTGTTTCCTCCGCTGCAGCATTTGGAGCATCAGTCGCAATAATGTTTGGAGTAGGTCTTTTGCAAATAGGAACTTACCTTATAATAACTAATGCATTTATCTCTGCTTTGGTATGCTCTTTCATTGTGTTCGGGTTGGCCAAGTTAAAAGGGGCATCTCCTGAAACACTTGTACTCGCTGGCATTGCTTTAGCTTATTTCTTTAGCGCATTAACTTCTATACTTCATTTCTTTGCCTCTGAAGAACAACTTATGATGATGGTTCATTGGACTTTTGGAAGTTTAACAAGAGCTGGTTGGAATGAAATATTGATTACAGCTATTGTTTTAATTGTTACACTCCCTATTCTAATGCATTTTTCATGGGACTTAAATGTAATGGTTTTAGCAGATGATGAAACAGCAAAAAGTTTGGGGGTAAACACACAAAGAGTTAGAGCCGTTTCGCTTATTCTTTCTGCATTCATAACAGCAACAATAATATGTTTTACAGGAATAATTGGATTTGTTGGATTGGTGGCGCCGCATTTAAGCAGAATGATAATTGGAGGAGATCACAGATTTTTACTGCCAGCCTCGTGTCTCGTTGGTTCAATACTTACCATTTCAGCAGACATTATAGGAAGAATCATTGTTCCCCCAATAATTCTTCCAATTGGAATAGTAATTTCATTTATTGGGGTTCCATTATTTATTTATCTCCTAATCCGAAAGAAGGAGGAATACTGGAAATGAATGGCAAAAGAATTGTATTCTTAGAAAGGAGGCTGAAATGAGGCTTGAGTTAAAAAATGTTTCATTTAGTTATGGAAATAAAGCTGTTTTGGAAAATATTAATATAACGATTGAGAGTAGAGAATTATTGAGTATTGTGGGTCCGAATGGCTCTGGAAAAACAACTTTACTCAAATGCATAAACAAGGTTTTGAAACCTAGAGGAAAAATATTGATAGATGGTGTTGATCTGAGAGAATTAACATTAGAAGAGGTTGCAAAAATAATTGCTTATGTGCCTCAAACCATTCAACATTCATTTCCAGTAACTGTTTTTGATGTTGTTCTTCTTGGAAGAAGACCCTATTTAAACTGGGGTCCTTCTGCAAAAGATATAGAAACTGTAGCAAAAGTCTTATCATCGATAGAATTGGAAAATCTAGCATTAAGAAACTTTAATGAATTGAGCGGTGGAGAAAAGCAAAAAGTAATTATTGCTCGGGCACTTGCCCAGCAACCAAAAATACTTTTACTTGATGAACCTACCAGCAATCTTGATATAAAACATCAGATAAAGGTATTAAATATGGTGAGGAAGATAGCAAAAAATAAGGGCTTGATAGTGATAATGGCAATTCATGACTTGAATCTTGCATCTCGATTTTCAGATAAATTTTGTTTTATAAAGGATGGCAGAATATATGATTTTGGAGAGCCAGAAAAAGTGATTACACAAGAAAATATAAAAGCTGTCTATGGCGTAAATACATTGATTAATTGGAATGGCAACAAACCATATGTTATTCCAATCTACGAAGAGGATATTACTATACCAATAAAAGATAATTGAGAATATTCTTACAAATTTAGCAAGCAATAAATATGGCAAAAAAATGTTAATATATGGAGAAAGAGATTTTCTCCACGGAAATTCAAATTAGGAGAATCGGAGAAAGAAGATATGGGAAAGGAAAAATAAAAATTACGGATAAGAATGTTTACATAAGTTTCAAGAAACTGTTCAGTAGTCCACAAACATTTACTATTCCGAAAGAGGAAATAAAAAAAGG
>MTML01000148.1 GCA_002011215.1 Archaeoglobus sp. JdFR-24 | reverse complement strand
AAGTCTTAGATTTTTGCTCTTCTAAAGATTGGTCAGACACTGTCTGACGAATTGGGAATGTTTGATAAAACAGTCTCATCATCTTTAGATTGGTGGGAGAAAAACCTCTACCAAATTTAGCAGACAAGTCTGCCGAAAGTTTTTTAATCAATTCTTCTCCATACTCTGCCCGTGCTTTGCCTTTCTGCTCAAATTCAACTATTTCCCTACCTATCTCCCAGTATGCCAAAACTTGAGCCTTGTTTATCTCTCTTACTGCTTTAGTTCTTGCGGAAATTAAAATCTTAGCAACTCTATTAAATAAATCACTATAAGCTGCTTTCTTGGTTATTTCTCTTTTCTTCATATCATATCCTTCTAAAATTCAAGAGTATGTTTCCTTTTAAAGTCATTAAAGGCTTCTATAACTTGTGGAATATCAGTATCTAAAATTGGCTCTCCATTCTTTTCTTTTATAATTTCTCCTTTGTCATTCTTTTTGTACAGAATCTTTGGAGTTTTAGAGTTTAAGTCATATCCTACTTTTTCTACCACAGCCATAAATACAGGATATTTCTTCACTTTTAATTTTTCCAACTCTTTTTGATTAAGTTTTTGTAAGAATAAGAGGCTTGTTTTAGGATTTACACCAGCATGCATAAATGTTCCAACAGGCATAGATACAACAGCTAAAATTCTTGCCTTCTGTTGAATAAACTCCCTTACATAACCAAGTGAAGAATTGTTTAAATTCCCATCGGGCAATACAATTGCCATCCTACCACCATCTCTTAGAAGTTGTAAGCATCTCTCAATAAATAGAATATCTGGAACTTGACCATTTTGAAGTTGGTCGGTTTTTACCCATTTACCTGTTTTCTTATCCTGTTTCCATTTGTAGCCTAATTCAAACTGTCTTAGAATTCTTTTATCAGTAACTTTGCCTTTACTACCAAAAGGGGGATTTGTCATAACTATATCTGCACATTCAGAAGTAATTTGACTCGGGCCTTTAGTGGCTTCTTCAATTCTTGAAAACTCTTCAAGAGCATTTTCTGCAAATATCCCAGTATGCCCATCGTCATATAAGACCATATGCATTTTAGCAACTTTAGCAAGATCAGGATTAATATCTATACCTCGAATATAAGTATGCGCATATCGAATTTTCATATCCAACCTTACTTTTTCATCCAAATCTTGTCTATATTTATCGATCTTCTCCCACACATGTTTCATTCCTTGAATTAAAAATCCTCCCGAACCACAGGCAGGATCGACAATCAATTCATCATCTTTTGGGTCTAACATTTTAACTGCTAATTCAACTATAGGGTAAGGAGTAAAAAATTCTCCTCTTTCTCCTCGCTGATGAGCATAGACAAAAGTCTGGAAGGCTACTCCCTTTATATCTGCTGGTGTTCCGACAAGGCTATAATCTTGAAGTTGGCTTACTACAAAGGCAAGGGTTATAGGTTTTAAATTCAATCCTTCATTTGGCTCAAAGACATCACCATATTCTCTTTTTACTCTATCAAATAGTTTTATAATTCTCTCCGTGAAAGCACTTTCTTTACTTTCTCTTATTTCTTTTTCTTCGTCGGTTGTTATTCCAAATTCACATATAGGATTGGCACTTTTCTCATCAACCATTTTGATAAAGATAAGTTTCAAGACCTCATTAAAGACTTTTTCTTTCAGTAATCCTTCGTTAGCATAGATATAATTATGACAAGTCTCAAAGACGCTTTTTAATTCCGGAGCAGGCTTTAGGTCTTTCTTTGCTGGAAGATGGATTGTTGTTTCACCTTTCTTAGGTATTTTTAGAACTTCTCGAAAATAAGGCGGTCTCTCTAAAACTTCTAAGTAAGCTATATCAGAACCATTAAACCAAATGCCAAACTTCGCTCCTTTGCAAGGAGAAAGATAAGTTTTTAATTGGTCTATACCATTGGATTTATTTCTTCTCTTTGTCTCAACAATGAGCCATATATTTTCTTGATCTTTTCTTTTTTCATCACGGAATACTACAATATCGGCTGGACCAATCCTTTGACTTCCTTTCTGTATTAAAAATTCTTTAGCTATTTGCCTTTTTGAATACTCATACTCCTGAGCAAGTCGCATTAACATTATTTGCCTGACTTCTTCTTCTGGTGTTTGGCGAATTAGTCGGTTGCTCAGAAAATCTTTAATATAGCCTTCTTTAGTCTCTAATTCTTCAGTTGGCTTAAATTCTTTCTCAGCCATAAAGGTTATTCCTCCTTTATTAACCCTTCATTATAAAAACTGTAATATCTATTATCTCCTAATATTACATGGTCTAAAACTCTTATTCCTATAACCTCACAGGCAGAAATTAACCGATTAGTTATCTCGATATCTTCTTGACTTGGTTCAGGCTCACCACTTGGGTGGTTGTGAAGGAGTATAAGAGCAGATGCTGATTCGGTTATCGCCTCTTTTATCACTTCTCTCGGATGGACTATTCCCTTGTTCAGAGTGCCTTCTGAGATTGTGACATCTTTAATAATTTTGTTCTTTCCATCAAGAAGGATAGCTTTAAACACTTCCTTTTTGACATCTCGCATATAAGGCATAAAATAATTTACTATATCTTTGCTGGTTTTAATTTTTGTTTTTGACAAGCTCTTTTCCTTTAAAAATCTTTTACCTATTTCGATAGCAGCTTTTATCTGAGCAATTTTAGCAACACCTAAACCTTTTATCTTTGTAAGTTCAGAAACGCTTTTTGTCTCGATATTCCTAAAGCTGCCGAATCTTTTAACTAAATCTCTTGCCATATCAACCGCACTTTGACCACTTGAGCCTACTCTTAAAAGAATAGCCAGAAGTTCTGTATCAGAAAGTTTATCAGCACCAAATTTTATTAATCGCTCCCGTGGTCTTTCATCTTCAGGCCAATTATAAATTGCCTTCGGATATTTTCGTTCCTTAACCATAGGTTATTTTTTTCTACTCCTTTTGGCAGAATATCTTATATTTTGTATTACTCTTTCCAAAGACTCTTGACTTATCCACTTATCAATCACTTCTTTTTTAAACCGCCACTGCCCAGCGATTTTGATAGAGGGGATTTGACCAGAGCGAGCAAGTTTATAGACGGTATGCTCATCCATTTGTAAATATTCAGCTACTTGTTTAACGGTCATTATTTCTTTTTCTTCCATAAAACCCTATCCTTTTTCTTTCTTAAAAAACACAACCTTTTATAAAATCTACCAAAATTATACAAAATAAAACAACAATTGTCAAGTAAAAATTTTAAATAACAAAAGAAAATTCCTTTAAGGGGAGCAGGCACACAAAGGGCGTTGCGGAAGACCCGAAGGGGCTGGAGCCGACCGACTGTGACTGCGGGTGGGTGGGGGAAATTCGGCTT
>MTML01000033.1 GCA_002011215.1 Archaeoglobus sp. JdFR-24 | reverse complement strand
GATTATCTTATTATTTTCAGGATAAAACTCTGGGTAAGGTTCATATAGTCTTTTGAAAAAAATCCCATTGAATGCTTCTAATTCACCTCCATAAAGTGAAAAATGGATTAAAAAATTATCAACCTTGACCATAAATTCATCATTAACGATTAGGTCAAAACCTATCATATTGAGATATCTTCTCATGATAAAGTTTACTACTTTTAATTTCGTATATACGTTAGGGGCATTAAATAAACACCAAAGAGTTTTATTTCGTATTGGTGGAATATGTTGTATCTTCATACTTTTAAAACTGTCTTAAAGATATGAAGTATTTTCTTACTGTTTTTTTTGTTATCAAACATCTCTTCTGCACGTTTCCTTGAATTAATAGCCATGATTTCCCTCAATTGTTTATCTGTAAGTATTTCGTATAAATGTTTTGCAAGTTCTCTATAATTCCCTTGAGGGTAAATTCTCCCAACACTACCTACAAGTTCGGGCATCCCACCACTTTCAGTTACTATTACAGGTAACCCTGATGCCATTGCCTCTATAACTGCAAAGGGAAACTGATCCTCCCATACTATTGTTGTCATACTTGGCATGACAAATACATCGGCTAACCTATAATATCTGTTTAATTCTGTGTTTTCTATAAAGTTGAGAAATACGATATTATTAGTAAGCTTAAGAAGTTCAGCAGTCTTCCATAGGTTTGATTTTTGAGCTCCCTGTCCTATAAAAACGAGTTTTATGGATAAGCCCTTTTGTACAAGTATCTTTGATGCATATAGTAAAGTAAAGGGATTTTTCCATGATACAAGTTTGCCCACAAATATAATGACATAATCATCTTTTGAAATATTTAATTTATTCATTAACTTACTATCTTTTTCTCCAAGGGAGAAAAAGGATAGGTCAATTGAATTATGAACAACATCTATTTTTGATGGCTCAACTCCCTCATATTCTAAATTCTTCCGTGCTGTTTCTGATATGCAGATAAAATGGTCTATTTTATTAAAGGATTTTTTTCTAACAAATTCACTTCGTTTATCAAATATATGAGTAAAAGGCAATGTAAAAGGATAGCGGTAGACCAGCTTATATCCAAAACTATCCTTTAAAGACGAAAGGGTATAAAGAGAACGTTCTGCCTTTGTAAGAATTACATCATACTGATGAGAAGAGAAATGCTCGGAAAGCGAAAATGGATAAAACTCTACATGGGTAAGGCATTCGTTATCTTGAAGCCAACGTTTAAGATAACGATTAATATTTTTTATTGAGAGCCATGTTTCATGTTTATGTGTAAGTATGTGTTTTGGTAGATTAAAAGTTGAGGGGTCATGTTTGTTGTTTTCAGGAATAAATAAAGTAATATCTGCCGTTTCCGAGAGTGGTTCAAAGGATTGAACAAACCATTTACCCATACCCTTATCAGCAAATATACCTATGCGTATTTTTCTATCCAAAGAGGCTCCTTAAGTAGTACTAAATTTTTGTATTAAGGTATTATAAACCTCTTCTATTCTGTCAATCATGTCTTTCACTGAGTATTTCGATTCCACAAATTTTTTTGCATTAGCTGCCAAAGTCTTTGCAAACTCCTGATTATCAAGCAAAAAAACAATCTTCTTGGCTAAGGCATCCGGGGCTTTAGGCTCAACCAGAATACCAGTTTCTTCATTATGTACTACCTCTGGTATTGAACCAATATTGCTTGCAATAACTGGCTTTTCCATTGCCATTGCCTGAAGGATTGATTGAGGAACTCCCTCATTTGCATAGGATGGAAGTACAACTGTATCAAGTATTGATAGTATCTCTGGTATATCTTCTCTATGTCCAAGAAACAAAACATGTTTTGAGACTCCTAAGGGTCTGGTCTTTTCTACAAGATGTTTATATCTTGGTCCATCTCCGGCTATGAGGAATTTAATATCCTTGCGTTTCTTAACGATGATTTTTGCTGCCTCAAGAAGGTAGTCATGACCCTTCCAGCTTCTAAGTGCTGCTATTGTACCTATAACTTTATCCTCAGGAGATATCTTTAATCTCATACGTAAGGCATTGTTTTGGGGTCTTGGATAAAAGACATTTAAGTCAACACCTGTTGGGATAGAGACGATTTTATCCTCAGGAAAGCGATTGACATTAATAAGAGACTCTCTTATTGAATTACCTGTGGTGATAATAAGATGTGGGAGATATTGATATATAATTCTACTTAATAACCCTTTGCTTACAGGTGTTGAGAGGTGTCTTGTTCTCACAATCACTGGTTTATGAGATGAGATCCTGGCTGCAATAGAGGCAATCCAACTATCCCAGGAACTGTGAGTATTTACAATATCTACCTTATATTTGGATATTATCTTAATAATACGAATAATGGATATCATAAAATCCTTTTTTTTCATTGGAAAAACTTCTTTTTTAAATCCTTCCTGCTCTATTGCAGGGATAATACCACTTCCTGGCTGGATTGCAAGTATTATGGGGTGTCCGCGTTTTTTCAACTCTTTTGCCTCAAGTATTATCCTCATTTCTTGTCCTGCCCAGCCTGTTGAGGATTCAGTATGGAGTATTGTGAATTTTTTCTTTGGCATAATTTAAACAGGATTCAAGGGTTCCCTTTACTATTTCAAACACCTCTTCTGGACTTATCTGTTCCATACATACAGGTTCAGTACATGCCTTTGATATGCACTCTTTACAAGGTTTTGGTTTTGATATGGCTGTGAATGTATTGATAGAGAGATATGGTTCTACATTCTCAATGCCTGTTGCGGAAAAGAGGGCAATAGTGGGTATTCCAAGTGCAACTGCAATATGCATTGGACCCGTGTCATTAGTAACAAAGAGATTACATCTTTCAATCACAGCAGCAGTCTCTCTGATGCTTAATCTCCCAGCGAGAGAGATACCCATGATATTGTCAGCTATTAATTGTGAAAGAGTTTTTTCCATCCTATTGCCAGTAAGTATGATAAAGGCATTACTCCATCTATCTATTATTAACTTGCCCAGTTTTATAAAGTTCTCGGCAGGCCATCTCTTGTATGGCTTAGCTGCCCCTGTGTGAAAACCGATAACTATAGAATCCTTGTTTAAAGCTAAACTCTCAAATAGCGAGTCTATCTCTCTGCGCTCTTCGTCTGTGATAAACATCTCTATCTTATTTGTGATTGTATTTATTCCGAGTTCTTCCAGAAGCATATGCCGTGCATGGATTGCAAGGGTATTATGCGGGATGTCGACAGGATGTGTTATCAGAAAATCAGTCTCCTTGCTATGTCGTGTGCTTCCGATGATTTTACCTGCTCCTGTCAGATAAGCCATTAACCATATTATCCTGTCGGTTGCATGGAAGACAATAACAGTATCGAAACGGCTTTTCCTCAATTCCTTCAGTAAAGAG
>MTML01000114.1 GCA_002011215.1 Archaeoglobus sp. JdFR-24 | reverse complement strand
GATTTTGAGTTGCTTGCCGATATTCTGCAGGGAGAAGATATATATGCATTAACCCAGGCGAAACTGAGCTTTTTGATTAAAAAGGTTGTAACAAAGCCTGCCTTGCTTGGCTTAGCGAAGAAATATCTCATGGATTAAAAAAGAGATACTAAAACTTTTATTCTATTTTTTCATTATTTAATCATGATAAGAAAAGCTGCTGCATTATTTGCTGTATTGTTGATTTCCGGGATTTTTATTGAAGGAGGAAATTTTGTTATGAATGATGAGAAGGTTTCCAATGGCTTTAATGGTATTTCATGGACTGAGGTTATTCCAATCAAAAAGGTTGCTTTTGTCGGCTTCGATGAGGAAAGTTATCTGGATGATTATGCATACCTTGCAGCTATACCTGCAACAACCTTTTATAAGGACGATAAGTTGTATTCATATCCTTTACTTTTCTATGAGGAAAGAGAGATAAATGATAAAAAAGAGTTGACATTAAACGCTAACCAGGGAATAAAATATTTCATGGAGGACTGGCTTTCTTATTGCAATAATGTTGAAATTGAATTAATAAATGCTGAGAATGCAAAAAAATGGGATGCACGATATTCTTACATAAATTCCTCCAGTATATATGACGTAGCTGCCAAAATTGCAACAAAACACTGGATGAACAGTAAAGAGTGCATGATTACCATAGCTGGTGATTTTTATAATGAGAAAAAGATCGGTGGAGAAATGAGCACAGAAATGAGTGATGCTCTCACAGAATCTTTCTCCATTTCTCTGCCAGAACCAGAAGGAATAGGAGGCGTGTACAAATCTTTTGAAATAAAAGAGCCATATAAATATATAGAAGTTAAAGTTGAATGGAATCCATTGCTCAGAGGAAAAGATATTGATTTGCAACTTTATGATGATGCTATAGGGATGGTTGATGCATCAGAAAACTGGAATGCTCTGGCTGGAACATACGAAAGTGTCGAATCATATATTTTTAATTATGGGACATGGGAAGTTGGTTTAACTAATATGCCCACCGAGGCGATAATGGAAGATATGGCGGCGAAGATGTTTAAAGCAGGCAATAGAGAGTATGAAGCAGAAATTTATCTATACCCCGGAAAAATAATTGATCTACCAGTTGTAAATTTCTTGGCAAAAAATGTGAGCATAAATATAGAATGCAACAAAAACATTTCATTTGGTGCTTTATTACTCTCAGAGAGAAATATAGCATATGAAGCATTTAAGGGAAAAGGGCAGCTAAAAATGTCATTCGATGAAATTGGGGGTGGTAATTACTCCATATGCATTTTTGTAATGGAAGATTCAAGCAATTTGCAATTCAAAATTTATTATGAATGGAATGAGGTTGACAGACAGCAAATAGATTCTTTTGCTTTTGCTTCTCAGGCAGCAATAATGGCTTCCTTAATGGATATTCCATTACTTTATGTTGCACCTGATGATATTCCAGATGAAACAAAAAATGCAATAGAAGAATTGGGAATAGAAAAAGTATATGTTGTGGGAAATTATCCCCATCAGCTGGAGGAAATTGCTGAAATTCAGCATTACAGTTTGCAGGATGCATATGAAAAAATTTATGAAATAACTGGTGGCAATGACGTTGTCTTTTCCTCTGCTAGCCCGTGGAGTTATTGGCTCGCTGAAGAACTGAGACAAAAAGGTGAAAAGGAAAAGGCCCTTTATATTGCTCCTGCCGCCTATGCAGCATTGCATCATGGCTGTCCACTCTTTATTGTTGAAGAGCACAAAGAACTGAGCGAAGCGGCAAGCTGGGTAACTGATTTCTGGAAGAGAGATAGCAGAGCTAGACAGCCACCCTCGGTGGCATGCATGTATTTGATGGCCAAACAGGTTTATGATTTTCTGATTGCACTGGGTATAGATAAGGAGGGTAAAGAAGATATTCTCACTGTAGCTGGGCAGTTTGATATCGGTATAGGATGGGATAGAGCTTTTGTAGGAAAAGCCAACCCAGGCAGGATACTGGGTACTCCTGTCGATACAGCATATTGGATTTGTAGGAGTATATTTTATCCAGCTTTAATTTTCCAGAACCCTGCTTTAAGAGAAGAAGGAATAACCTTGATAAATGGGAGTAAAAGCAGAAGAGATGCTTTAGGAAGACTCCATATAATAAAGCCAAGTATGGAAGAACATTTCTATTATCCTGTGTTGCAGACATGGGTTTCTTACTGTCATGAATTTAACAAAGAGGCAAGCAAGTATTGGGGCTGTAAATATACAACCAGAGATGGCATCACACCTTATGAAACACCCTCGCCATACCGAATAGATGAGGGAGTTACTGATAAAGTGGGTGCATACTGGCCAGATATGAGTACTTCAGAGGTTGTTCCATTCTATCTGAAAAAGCTTGGCTATGCTAATGTTTTTTCAACTAATTTTACTGCTACAATGGATAATTTGAATCGCGGAGCTATAATGTGGTTTGAGGGAATGCATGCTAGCCATGCAAATTCAGGAGTTGTTGGTTTCTGGGACCCGGATGCAAACTGGACAAAAATGTTTTACTACTTTAAGGACTTTCCATTAATAGGCAATGTTCTCAAAAACAAGAAAATAAATACAGAACCAAACCCATGGCGTGGATATGAATTTGGACTATGGCGACAGGCATTTTTCAGATGGGGTATTGGTGGTAAAAGCACACAAATTTTCCAGACAGGCAGCACAGAAGACCCGGATGTAATTGTGATGGATAAATACATTGGATGGGACTGGCGCGCAGGTATGTATGGCGATGGCGTTGTTATAGCCATATTGCAGCAGGTTGCCACAGAGATAAAAACAGGATATGATATCGATGCTGCCCTGCAAAATTTGCATTCATGCGGTATAAACGCTGGCATATCATGTTACATCGCCGCCACATATCTCCACATAGCCCTTATAAGACACGGCTCTGTCTTCCAGATCATTGATCCATGGCTCACATCCTGGTATTGCAATTTTGCTGTAGAAATGTTTGCTCGATATCTTGCAATGGGTTATACTGCTGGAGAAGCATATGAAAAAGCAATAAGCCATGTTGGTATTGAATATTTGACAGGGAAATGGTGGTGGGATATTTGCGAGAACGTATGTTATTTCGGTGATCCAAGCTTGAGAGTGTGGAGCCCAGTATACTCATGGGAGGAGCCATATGCTATCGAGCCAGGAGCCATAGGAGGACATATCATCTAAATATCCTCTGCAATATCTTAATTCTCTAACAAAAAGCTTTTATTTCATGCCCTGCTAAAAATTGATGATAAAAATTGCCAGCAGAGAGTACAGTGATGAAGANATATACAGCATATTAGTGCCAGAGATTAGACAATGGTTTAAAGAGAAGTTTGGAAGCTTTACTCCCCCGCAGAGATACGCAGTAATGGAGATACATAATGG
>MTML01000081.1 GCA_002011215.1 Archaeoglobus sp. JdFR-24 | reverse complement strand
TAGGATGAATAAAAACTCGAATATACTCGCATATTTACACGCAGGAAGGCATAGAAAGCCAGCTATTAACATAACCTTAAAAATATGCGGGTGCCGGGATTCTGGCACAGATTTACTGGTAAATTTTTCATGAAATATCAGACTAAATTTATTTCTCATGATTCCAAGGCAGGGTATTTGTCGAGCATAAATCATGGAATTCTTATATGGAGAACCCTTTTATATTATAAGGACTGATAAAAGTTAATATACCATCACTCAAATAAATTTAAGAGATTAAAATGCCTTGGTATCATCTCTATACCGATGAATCTGGTATCAGCAATCGATACCTTATTATTGAGAGAATTTCTTTTACACCTCGTTTAGAAGCTTGTTGTGGGCTAATTAGGGGACGCATGTCCTTTCCTGACTTCCGTTATCGCATCTATTGTGACAAGATTAGCGGGATCAAAGAAGAGAAGCAATTCGAAAAGCTTCGTTTCTTTATCAATAAAAATCCAGGATATCAATATGGAATCGATCCGGTTACATCTCTTCTATAAACTTGGCAGAGTCTGATAAATGCGATTTTATTCAGCTTGTTGACATCCTCGTTGGTGCAATAGGGGCTACTTTGAATAAACTCATTACTTCAGGTGCGAAATTATATCTAACCCAACAAATTTGTAATCTGGCTGGTTTGGATAGACTTGATATAGCGTTAGTAGAAAGTTTAACATAAGATGATCTCAAATCGAACTGGGAATAGACCTATTTTAAGAGGGAAATAGCACATCTTACTTTTATTCATTTACTAGCAAATCTTTTCTTAGGTTAATATATGATTTATAATTACTTAACTGGGTTCATGAACTGGTTCATACTTAAGTTCATATTTAGGTTCAATTTGAGTTCCGAAAATTGAACCTTTCGGTGATTTTTGCAATAACTCACTTTCTTTTTCTCTTTAAGAACATAAAATCTTGCAAGAGATGCAATGCTTTTGAAGCCAGCAAATAAAATGCCTTATCATCTCTTAAATAATTATATGCATGGTTCATTATCGGGGAGCTGTTGTAATCTTTTTTTCAATAGGGAGCGATTGCATTGTGGGAAAAATCGGCATAATGCCTTAATAAGCTTATGTCCTCGCCAGTATGCCTTCTTTTCATCTTTTGGAAGCAATGAATTTAACAATCTTCCACCCTTTACATAATATTTTTCCCCTGGCCTAAATCTATTTTCAAGTATCGGAGCAGCAATTATTTCTGTTGCCATTAGAGAAAATTTTCTTGTCCATTTGTCTTCTATCTCTTGCGCAACTTCCCTAGCCATTTTAATATGTTGCAAAACTTGAGTAGCTCTATAATCAAAGAAACCTTTTCTCTCTAGTTGATTTATTAAATCTGGAGAGTATATATCTATACCAAACTTTTCTATATCCTCCTTTGTAATATTAATTTGCCCAACTGATAAATCATGTTTCATGTCCATTACATCATCAACAATTTGCAAAGCTCCCCCAAGATGTTCACATAGCTTTTCGTTTAGACCAAATCCAAGGCTATACATTACTTTGAAAAAGCAGGCAGCTTTTTATGAATGAGATTGTTAAGCCGTTTATTAGTATATATTTTGCCTCTTCTCCTATGATCTTCTACATTTGATTCATAAAGTAAAACTAAATATTTGTGTGTATTGAATTCATATTCTATATCATTTTGGATATAGAAGTATAGCCACTTTATCAAATTATTGTTAACTTTCTCAACATCAAAGGAATTGTTATAAATTTCATGAGCAACTTCCCATATTCTAATATGTAACTCATCCTTTTATTCATAAGATAGGCCACGATTATCTGTTAAATTGTCGTAATAGCGGATAGCAGCCCATATAAATGCCCAGCTCTCATTTGCTATATCTGTTGGCTGAACAATAATGGCAGATAATGAACAAAATTTTGTTTTCTAATATATGAGCTTGCTGATTGAAAAGCTTCTCTATATATTTTGCTTCTTTTTGTCCAGTCATAGCCATCTCTTCTCATCTTACTTAACAATAGTTGATTTTTAAAAATCTTGTTTGCAAAAAGTTTGAATGAAATTAAAAAAGAGTATAACAGCGAAGCTATATATGAAAAAGGTTATTTGAAGAAGAAAAGGTGAATGAAAATGGGAATAGAAATAATCAAAATTAAGGCTAAGAAAGCCTTTACTCTAACCAAAATTCCGAGAGCAGATTATGTTATAAACCAGTATGTTGGATGTCAGCATGCTTGTTCTTATTGCTATGCAAAGTTCATGTGCAAGTGGTACAACTATGGAAAGTGGGGAAAATGGGTTGTCATTAAGGAAAATTTACCAGAGCTCGTCAAGAGTGAAAATGTTAAAGGAGAAGTTTACATGTCAAGTGTAAACGATCCTTATCAGCCAATAGAAAGGAAAATCAAGCTGACCAGAAAGGTTTTGGAAAATATGAACAAGAAAACGAGATTGGGAATTTTAACGAAGTCCGATTTGGTTTTAAGAGATTTAGATGTTCTTAAAGAGTTCGAAGATATAGAAGTGGGATTAACGATAAATAGTTTTGATGGAAAATTAAAGAAAGAAATAGAACCGTTTTCTTCAAGCAATGAAAGAAGAATAGAGGCCTTAAAAATACTGAACGAAAACGAAATTACAAACTATGCTTTTATTTCCCCGATAATTCCTAACTTAGTTGATGTTGAGGAATTGATTAAAGAAACGAAGGATTTTGTAGATTTTTACTGGTTTGAATTTTTGAATTTAAGAGCAAGTGGCAGGGAATTTAAAGAGTGGCTAAGAAAGAATTATCCTGAAAGTTATGATTTAATTTCAGATAAAGATAGAACAGAGAAATGTATGAAAAAGGTTGTGAAAATTATAAAAAATAGCAACATTTCTGTTAAAGGTATTTGTGTTCATTATCCAAAATTTATGGTGGTGAAATGAAAATGGCGAAAGATGTTAAGTTGAAAGAAGAAATTGAATTGTTGGATGAGAAGAAAAATTAAAGAAAATTTGTCTCAAAGAAAGATTTGCGTCGTTCTCAGACTTTTATGCCCCGGTAATTGCTGAATATACCTAATATCTGCCCCCGCCTCCAACAAATGTGTTGCAAAGCTATACCTCAGAGTATGAGGTGTTACCTTCTTTTTATTCCCGCTTTTCTTGCTGCATTTTTCACTATTTGCTGTATTGTTCTCTCATTGTATCTTTTTCCTCTTTCAGATATTAGAATCAACCCAGATTTTCTCATTCCATACCTCACCTAGACGTAAGCCTGCATAGTAAAGTAGTGCTAAAACAAGTTTATGTTTCAGGTTTTTTGTAACTTCAAACAACTTTAAATAATAAAGTTTCCCGAAATCTTTTCGGGAAATCAGAGTTATATGAAATTCCGAACCCCGCCTTTGAAAGATATATTTATATTAAGGATGGAAATTTA
>MTML01000023.1 GCA_002011215.1 Archaeoglobus sp. JdFR-24 | reverse complement strand
GAAAATAATTGGGGGATTATTTGTAGTTACAGGTATTCCAGTTGGTGCTGGTGCAGGTGTTACTTTTTTTAGTAGAACTATAGATTTAGAAGGAAGTTTCTCTAAATCAATAATTGGAGCAAGTATAGGAACAGTTCCAGTTGTTTTGTTGGCAGTAGCTGGTGGAGATTTTCTATCTATGATTATGGCATTTGTATGTATACCAACTGGAGCAGTAATTGGGTATTATTGGAAAAATATTTGAAGATATGAATTATGAGTTACGAGTTGTGAATTATGAATTTGAAAAAACTTAATCTTATAACGGACACCGAAAACCGAATTATTTTGATATTTGATTTTTATTTTTTAACAAGGAGGTAAGTATGTGGGTTTTAATATTTTTAGTTCTTAATATTGGAGTAAATTTTGAAGCAGATATACTAAATCCTTTAATAAATTTCAAGAGTATAGAAATTGGTTTCAAGAGTAAAGACTTAATGCTTGATTATTTTAATGGATACAAAACAGAAGAATCTTACAGCTACAGAAATTCCCAAACAAAGAAAAAACCACAACCTATTCATTATATAACACAAGGCTATGCAGGATTTATAATGGGAGTAGGTTTACTCCTAATAGGAGGTATGGGATTCTTTAGCGAAAGAGGAACCGAAACTGAAGCACTGATTTCATTACCTCTTATGTTGACTGCGATTCCTGTAGGCTCAGCTGTTGGAGTTACTATATCAGGCAAAAAAATGGATTTAGAAGGAAGTTTTTGGAAATCATTGATTGGAGCAAGTATACCATATGCTGCAGGAATAGCAATTATAATTCTTTCTTCTATAAAGGCTGCTTCACAAGAAGAAGTGGAAATGCCTCTTCTCTCTATATTAGGTGGATGTGTAATTCTAGTAGGTCCGCCAATTGGTGCAGTAATAGGTTATCATTGGAAATGAAGATGAAATGAAAAATTTATGTGGAATTTTAAGTGTTATTATGTTTTTATATGGTTGTTCTGATACTATTAATACCCCGGGTGACCTTATTCGTGGAGAAAAATTGCAAGAAATAAATAGAATTTCTCTCCCCCAAGAAGCAAGCAAAATGACTTCTTATGGAAATTATATTTATATTGCCTCTGATGATAAAATTAATATTATTGATATCTCTAAACCTGCTAACCCACACCTGATAGGTTCTTTTACTCATCCAGCAAGAATAAGGAATTTGAGTATTTCTTTCCCCTGTTTATATATTGGTGACTATTCTTATATAGATATATACGATATAACTCAACCTACTTCTTTAGTCCATAAAGATAGTCTTCGTGTAATTGGATATAAAAGACTTGTCTCAAGAGATTCGTTAATTTACTTACTTGATTATACACAGACTCTTATGATTATCAAAGTTAATAATTTCTTATTTGAAGTCCTTGCAGAATATAAATTGGTGTTAGATAATTTATATGAAAAATACGATAAAGAAAAGAAAATATTGGATTTGACTCTTTACTTGAAAGATAATTATTTATATATTTGTGGAATGGAAAATTTCCTACAAATTGATATAACCAACCCATTCAATATAAAAAAACAATTACTTGGAATAAAAAACAGAAAACCACAATCTGATATTGTCATTAAAAAAGACCATCTTTATTTTATAGAAGAATTGCCTCCAGACATGTATCTTACTGGACTAAAAATAGACTCTTTTAATGAAGTATTAAGTTTTAGGATAGAGACATCATATAATGATAAAACAGTGATTTATTCTCAAGATAAATATATTTATATACTTAATGAAACTGGTTTACAAGTAATAGATATATCTGATTTAAAAACAGTTTATGAAGCAGGTTATTCTGAAACACCTGGGGTTGACTTTTTACTAAAATCAGGATATATTTATGTAATTAGTGATAATAATTTAATTACCTATAAAGCATTATGAATAAATTATTATTACTCAGCATTTTTGTTATAATGTTTAGTAATGTAGAAGCAAAGGAGGAAAGAAAGTCGCGATATAGAACCTATGAGAAAACATCCAAAAGAAGCTCTAAGACAAAGGAAGAGAAGAAAAAACCTTACAAAAAAGAAATCCTTATAATCAAAGAATCTTCTTTTTGTCTAAATGTCATTTATAGTCGAGGGTATTGGGATAATTGGGAAACTAATGAGATTTCTTTTAGTATTTATCGGTTAGCTAATGTTCCCTGGAGTAAATCCGTTTCATGGGCAATAGGAATTATAGGAACTAAGTATTGGTATGTCCATCCAGAAGGAAAAACTGAAGGCAATTTTTTTAGTCCTTCAATTTTAGGAAAAATAAGAGTAGGTTTTCCATATATTTCTTTAGCTTTTGAATATGGAACTGGATATGGGGCTAAATTTTTTTCATCTGAACAAAGATTTTCTAATCCATTAGTAGATTATATTAGGGGCGGAATTGTTTTGGAGCCAATAAAATTAATTGAAGTATCTCTATGGGGTAAAACAATTGTTCAGTTTAAAAAATATTATACTATAGGTGGAGGGATAGGTTTTAAACTATGACATTACTTTTAACTATGCTATTTTCTAAAATTACTGCAGAGGTAGGCTTAACTTCTGCATGGATAATTATACCTGTATTTATTGGACCAGTCATTGAAGTTTGGGGTGATGATAAAATAGGGGTTCAAGGTTCAGTAGGGGCTTGTATGTGGATGCAAGGACAAGTAGAAGGAAAAGTATTATTAAAAATAAACGAAAATCCTTCAATTATGTATTATTTTGGGCCAAGTTATTATTTATTATTTCCAATGGGTGATTTGCCTTGGGAAGGAGAGGCAAAACAAATAGGGAGACAAGGAATAGGAATAACTATTGGATTAAAAAGAAAAGCCAAAGATATAAAGATACCATATATCCCAGAGATAATAAGTCCATCAGGGATTAATTTTACTTTTGCCTTTGGCTCACTTTTTTGGTTTAGGATGGAATACTTTTGGTTAAAATTTTAAGATGAAAAAATTAGCTTTATTATTTTGGGTCTTATGTCAGTGTAATACAAGTATTGATAGAGATACAATTAATACTCCAGGAGATATTATTCCTGGCAAAGAGCTTTCTATAAAAGGACAAATTGATGTCGGAGGAAATTGTATTGTTTGGGAAAATAATTATATTTATACTGCTGGAGATAGTTTTCTTTATGTAGTAGATGCGAGAAATCCAGAGTCATTACGAAAAGTTGCTACTTTTAGATTGTTTTCCTCTGTCCGTGAACTTAGAGGAGCAAAACCGTATCTTTATTTATTAGGTCCTTCTTGTTTAAGCATTTGTGATATAACTTCTCCTGAAGCACCAGAATATAAAGAAAAGATAGATATTTCTCAAGGAAGAGATATAACTGTAATTGATTCGTTTGCTTATTTATTAACAAAGAGTGGAAAATTTATAGTAATAAAGGTTGATAACTTTACTCCTAAAATAATTGCAAGTTGTGACTTAAAAATAGAAGATGGAGAATTGTGTATTA
>MTML01000103.1 GCA_002011215.1 Archaeoglobus sp. JdFR-24 | reverse complement strand
ACCCAACCAGGTAGAGAAACTCGCCTGATTACCGCCCCCATTTACCCCTGAGAGGGCATGGTGCCACACGCCCCCTCGATCCAGCTTAAATACCGTTCCTACTCGCGGAGCATGCGATCCAGGGTAAACTCCCGCAAGGCCCTCTCGCGGCCGGCCTCGCCCATGCGTCGCTATAGTTCGGAATTAGCAATAAGCTTTCGGAAAGTGTTCTTTAGCTAAAACTTCCAGATTGAGGTTCACCGATTAAGAACCTCGCCAATTTCGGCCAATAGTTTCTCACCAATTATTCCCCATCGATATTTCCTTTCAATTAGTTCACGAGCGTTTTTTCCCAATCTCCCACGCAGTTCTGTGTCATGTAACAGTCTTAGAATCTTCTCCGCCATATCTTTTGGGTCATCTGCAACAAGGAAGTGTTCTCCATCCTCTCCCTCTATCCCTCTTGCGCCTTTCGAGGTGGTCACTACAGGCTTCCGTAAAGCCATCGCCTCAAGGATCTTGTTCTGGATGCCAGCGCTGAACCTTAATGGAGCAACTATGACCTTGGCCCTTTCCAGATATTCATAGGGGTCCTCCACAAAGCCGGTTACTTCTACCCCTTTTAAGTTGCGCAATTTGAGAACTTCTTTGGCTGGACTGGTGCCCACGATGTAGAACTTTACATCAGCTTCCCGCTTCACCAGTGGAAATATATCTCGAGCAAAATAGGTCACAGCATCTACATTGGGGGCGTAATTCATCTTCCCTAAGAAGACAAGCCATTCTTCTTCCTTCACTTCAAACCTGTTAACTCTGGCAAAAAGCTCCTCCTTAACACCATTAGGAAGCACAACGAGCTTTTGGTTTGGGTGCCCGGAGTTCTCGTCGAGATAGGCTTTATCAAAAGGCGAGGTAATAAAAACTTTATCAAATTCTTCCAGCGTCCTCAACTCATAAGCCCGTAGCCTTCGGTTCTCAATGGGATAAATGATTTTCCATATGCCCCTTGCTCTCTCTTGGGCTTCATGGTAGTTGATGGAAGTGGCATCGATGAAGTCAATAACTTTGGGCCTATCAGTAATCTTTCTCAAATATCTGGTCATCCTGATGTGGAAGCAGAAAATTAAATCATAGTAGTTATAATGTTTCTCAATCCACTTTTGGACTTTATTGAAGTGGTAGTAGTAAATCTGCAAGGGGTCCTTGGATAACACCCCCTTTAAAACGTTGCTTTTAAATCTTAATGGATGAAAAGGAAAAACAACAATTTCATTAAAAATTTTCCCTAGTTCTTTCAAATGTTTATTGTCAACTCTGCCCTCATTGAGAGCTAACAAATCTACTCGATATTTCTGGGCCAAAATCTGACCCAGGTTGTAAATTCTAATCCGCGAGCCGTCGGTTAAAGGGTAAGGGAACCGAAAGGAAAGCACCAAAATTTTCCTCATGTTTTGCCTCCTCCTAGAAGTTCCTGGTATACTTGAAAATATTGTTCACTCACTTTCTCCCAAGAAAACGTTTGAGCTCGCTTTAACCCCATTGTCACTAGATCTTGTCGCAAGGTATCGTTCTCAAGAACCTGTATGATCTGTTCTGCCAATGACTCATGATCGAAAGGATCGTCATAATAAACAGCTGCCTCAGCTACAATTTCTTGAGTCGAAGGAATCCTGCTGGCTATAATAGGTGTTCCCCGAGCCATTGCCTCCACTAAAGGTATGCCAAATCCTTCGTACAAGCTAGGATAGACAAAAGCTATGGCTAGATCATAAAGAGCCACCAAGTCTTCTTCAGGTATATAGCCCGTCAAGATTACCGCTCTTTTAAGATTCCGCTCCTCCAAGTATTTATATAGCTTCCAGAAGCCATAACCAGCATGCCCTACCAGAACTAGCTGAATATCTTTACGATTTCTTACACGTTCGAATGCCTTAACCAAAGTCAATACATTCTTTCTTTCCTCAATAGTACCAACAAAGAGGAGAAAATCCTTCTTGATCCCCAACCTATTTTTGAGAGCCGTTGCTTCAGAGGTCACGCTTTTGGGGAATGTCCAGAAACTCTCGGCTATTGTGTTAAACACTACATAAATCCTCTTATCACTGATCTCAAATAAAGTGATTATCTCGTCTTTGATTGTATTTGAAACTGTTAAGATTAAATCTGCCCTTTTGACGGCATGAGTCGTGGCACGTTTAATATATGATACATACTTGGGCGGTAAAGTCCATGGAACCTTCCAAGCGGTCAGGTCATGAATAGTAACTACATACTTAGCATTTGATAGTCTTACGATTGGAATCAGATAATTGGTAAAATGAATAATATTTATGTTCTCCCTTCGCAGCAACAACTGCAACCAACTGTTAAGCCAGACTATGTAAAGAAATCGTCGCAGGGCTGGCAATGGAATCCTGCTTAAAAATGGTTTCTTAATTAACTGCACATGTTTAATCTTCGGGTGTGCCTTTAGCTGACGGAATAAATTTAGAGTGTACTGACCAATCCCTGTGCCTTTTGGTATAGCAAAGCCATCTTCGAGAAAGATTTTCAATTGCTTCCCTCCAAGACGCCCCAAAGGACTTTGTTCCACTCCTCCACAAATCTGTTAATATGGTATTTTTCTATCACAGTTTTTTTAGCATTTTCCCCAAGCCTCTTGGCAAGGCAAAGATCATTTAGAAGAAGTCGGCTTTTCTCTACAAGTTCTCGGAAATTGTGCACCAAGAATCCATTGTAACCATTTTTTATTGGTGTGAAAGGATGATCCAAACTTATTACTGGCATTCCCGTAGCCATTGCTTCCAGAGTTGCAAGATTATAACCTTTCTCCGGTTCTTTTGTAAGATTTAAGAATGCTCTGTATTTACTATAGTAAGTTCTTAATTCATCCCAGTTCTGGGCTGGTCGGGAATCCTCAAGTCCTTCAGTTATACCAACGATTTTTATCGGGAGCTTTTCTCGTAGTCTAACTAAGGTTTTAAAATCAAAGTGTTCTCGGTTAAGGGCATTACCAACGACAAGGAGAGACGTTTTGTCTCCTCGATAGTCATACATTTCATTTACGGGTATTCCCTGATCTATAACTTCACCACTCATAGGCCAGTCTGATCTATCGTAGTCTGAAATAAAAACGAACTTTACCAATCCAGCCTTTTCGAGTGCTTTCAACACCAAAGCAGAATACATGGTTTTAGCTAATCTTCTTATTCGGTTTTTAGTATAACCTGTTCTAGCCTTTCGGCCATGGATCACCTGGACATATGGTATCTTTAAATACATACATTTAGGCAGCAAACTTTTTATATCATGCACTACATGATGACCTATCACAATGTCCATATCACCAAAAATTTTTTTAACCTTATTCCATGAAACAAGTTCAATATTATTTGGAACGGGTCTGTTAGATTTATTCCATTTACCGAGTACATAAAACTTGTGCCCTGTCTTTGACAAAAGATAAAGGTAGGCTGTGTGGTGACATACAGTTAAGATTTTTAGTTTTCTCATTTATTATACCTCCTTAAACTAATTTCAACTTATTCAATGATTCTTTATAT
>MTML01000041.1 GCA_002011215.1 Archaeoglobus sp. JdFR-24 | reverse complement strand
TTCTTTGAGCATATTATAGAGGTGTTGGGTACTCAATTTATTCAAATTTTCTCGCACCCCTTTACAACTTCCTCCCTCCACTTCAAAAAACCCTTCCACCAATGCCTTTAAATAAAGACCTGCTCCTGCTACTACAAGAGGAATTTTCCCTCTTCCCCATATTTGTTTTATCACTTTTCTCCCTAACTTCGCATATTCCCAGGCATTCATTTCTTCATCTGGTTCTACTATGTCCACCAGCCAATGTTTTATTTCTTTTTGTTCTTCTGCTGTAGGTTTAGCTGTTCCTATATTCATTTTTTTATAAATTTGCCTCGAATCACATACTACTATTTCTCCGTCCACCAGTTTAGCAAGCTTAATTGCGACCCCTGTTTTCCCTATTCCTGTTGGTCCTATTATTATGGGTAACTTTTTCCCCACCTCCAAACTTTAACCAGAAGTACTAAACACTTCTTCCGCAGCTTTTACACCTTCACCCAATTTCACTGGATAACCTAAGTCTTTGAGAGCAATTTCCAATGCAGAGATGGCAGTAATTACATCAAATTCCCTCATGTACCCTAGGTGAGCAATTCTAAATATTTTACCCTTTAGATGTGCTTGTCCTCCTGCTACTTTTACACCGTACTTGTAAAACATTGTGTCAGTGAGAAGTTTACCATCTATTCCTTTAGGCACTTTAACCGCAGTTACAGCATTAGCAGGGTGTTTAGAAAATACCTCTAACCCTATGGCTCTAACTGCTTCCCGAGTAGCTTTCCCTAACTTGGCATGTCTTTTCAGAATGGAATCTATTCCTTCTTCATTTAGTAAGTCTAAAGCTTCATCTAATGCTACAATTAATGAAATCCCAGGTGTGTAAGGGGTTTCTTTTTTCTCGAGTAAACTTTTTTTAGCTTTCTTAAAGTCGAAATAATATTTAGGAAGATTAGACCGTTCAACCATCTTCCATGTTTTTTCATTTACCGAGGCAAAGGCAAGTCCAGGGGGAAGCATTAATGCTTTTTGTGAACCAGATACACATACATCTACACCCCACTTGTCCACTTCTATATCACATGCACCTAAACCAGAAATGGCATCTACTACAAGGAGGGTGTCATCTTTGTTTTGTAGTATTTCTCCATACTCTTTAATAGGAAACACTGTCCCTGTAGAAGTTTCACACAAAGTGGTAAACACTACTTTGGTTTCTGGGTGTTTTTTAAGTTTCTCTTCTAATTCCACAGGGGAGGCGACTTCCCCCCATTCTACTTCAATTGGAATTACCTCCACACCATAAGCTTCGCAAATTTCTGCCCACCTTTCACTAAATTTTCCTGCCTTTATTACAATTGCCTTCTCTCCTCTTGACAACAAATTACTTACCGCCCCCTCCATTGCCCCTGTCCCTGATGAAGTGAATGTTAGCACTACATTTTGTGTTTTAAAGATGGGTTTCAATTTTTCTGAAACTCTCACAAATATTTCTCTAAATTCTTTTGTCCTGTGGTGTATAATAGGCTCGGCTTCCTTAGCTCGAACAGAAGGAGGAACAGGAGTAGGGCCTGCTGTCATAAGATATTCTTTTCTCATTTTTCCCTCCTTCTTTTTTCCTCTTCATTTTCTTAAAAATGTCAACAAAAAATTATTTCTTACCTAATTGTTTAGTTTTTTTATCAATTAACTCTCCCTCTCAATAATTACCCACCTTGTTCTCAACCCTATCTAATTATTTCCCTTCTTTCCCACTCAATCCTGCTCCGTAGGCAGTCATAAATTCAGGGTCTTCTGGTATTATAAATTCCACTCCTAACTCTTTTTTAAGAGCCTCTACAAATCCTATATTTTTACTTAATCCACCCATAAGAACCACCTTCTCTTCTATCCCCACCCTTCTTACCATTGATGCAATCCTATCAGCTATGGCTTCATGTATCGCCCTTGCAATATCTTCTTTAGGGGTTTTCGCATGAATTAGAGATACCACTTCTGACTCAGCAAAAACTGCACACTGGGCATTCATAGGGATGGAAGTAGTAGAACGAAGAGAAATTTCCCCCATCTCCTCCAGTGGCACCTCAATAGTTCTAGCCATTGTCTCACAAAATGTTCCCGCGCCTGCGGCACATTTTTCATTAATGGCAAAATCTATAACCTTACCTTCATCACTACACTTAATAGCTCTACCCTCTTCTGCTCCTACATCAATTATAGTGTGCACACCTTTATAAAGGTGAGTTACCGCTAAAGTATCAGCGGTTACCACTGTAATAGTTTTATGAGCTATGTCTATTTCTTTCTGTCCTTCCCCAGTAGCCACAATCATCCTCACTTCCTCCTTTTTTACTCCTGCCTCCTTGATCACATTTTCAAACACCTTTTTAGCACTTTCTTTTTGATTAAATCCTGTGGGAGTTAACGATTTAGCTAAAACTTTCACCTCATCTACCAGTACTGCTTTTGTATTTTTTGCCCCCCCATCTATACCACAAAGTAACATAACACCTCCTTTTAGCGTCTAATTTTGACAGTAGGTGAAATTCTTTCCCACTCCACTATAAGAGCAGAAAGAACAAAAATGGAAGAATATGTCCCTGCTATTACTCCAATGAACAAAGTTAAAGCAAAATCAAATATTATATGCCCACCAAAAATAAGCAAAACTATTAACACCACTAAAGTAGTAAGAGAAGTCAACACTGTCCGGGATAATGTTTGGTTAATAGAAGCATTAATAACCTCAGGTAGCATTCTCTTCCTCAACCCTCTTAAATTCTCTCTCACCCTATCTGATATTACAATAGAATCATTTATTGAATATCCAATTATGGCTAACAATGCCCCTATTACAGGGATAGTTATTTCTCTACCTAACAAAGATAACATCCCTATGGTTACCAGCACATCATGAATGACAGCAATAATGGCACATACCCCCCACCTGAAAGTAAATCTTATCCAAATGTAAATAAGAATAACTACCATCCCTAAGACTACCACCCAAAATGCCCTCCTCTTAAACCCACGCGATAAAGTTCCACCAACAAATTCCTCCCTCTCTATCGTAGGTGGGGTATTAAACATTGAAACTAATTTATCTCCTACTCCTTCTACCGGGGGAGTTTTTATCAAATATCTACTCCCTTTTTTTGTTTGTATTTCTTGAATTGTACTTCCACTAAGATTTATAGAGTTCAACTTCTCCCGCAATTCTTCTATAGGTATTTTTTTTTCAAATGAAATCTCAAGAAGTGTACCCCCTGTAAAATCTATACCATACTTTAGACCACGATTGAGGATTAAAGACACAATCCCTACAACAATCACTACCAGAGAAACTACAAATCCGTATCTCCTTTTTTCAATGAAATTATAATTCGGACTCTTAAATATTTGTATCATATAGCTATTCTTCTCACTCCTTTATATACTAAATAATCCAATATAAGTTTCGTCAACACTATTGCAGTGAATATATTTGCCACTATTCCTATCATTAAAGTAATAGCAAACCCTTTAATAGGTCCTGTTCCAAAGTAATACAAAATTAACCCCACCAAAAAAGTAGTTACATTAGCATCTATAATTGTTCTAAACGCCCTACTATATCCTGCATCTATAGCTGATCTTACTGTTCTTCCTGCTC
>MTML01000141.1 GCA_002011215.1 Archaeoglobus sp. JdFR-24 | reverse complement strand
GGTCGTTGACAGATTTGATTTCATAGAATTCACGACAAACAGGGAGAATATAGAAATCCTTAGACAGCTCGTTGAATTATTCAGCAAAACACCTCTTGCCAATGTTTCCCCAGATGTTCTGGGTGATGCGTATGAATGGGTTCTCCGTTATTTCGCCCCACAAAAAGCAAAAGAGGGAGAAGTGTACACACCGAGAGAAGTGGTCAAACTGCTAATCAAAATTCTGGACCCTAAGCCAATGGAATCGGTTTATGACCCTGCCTGTGGCTCAGGTGGTATGCTCATTCAGGCCTACAAGTATGTAGAAGAAAAATATGGAAGAGATGAGGCAAGGAAACTGTTTCTGTTTGGTCAGGAGGCAAATGCTACAACTTTCGCCTTGTGCAAAATGAACATGCTGATTCATGAGATTAACGATGCCAAGATTGAACATGGAGATACTCTGCTTTTCCCCAAATTTAAGGAAGGAGAAGCGTTGAAGAAATTTGACGTTGTTGTCGCCAACCCACCATGGAACCAAGATGGATATAACGAAAACACTCTGAAAAAAGGAGAATTCTGGAAAGATAGATTCAGATACGGCTTCCCACCTAAAAACTCTGCAGACTGGGCATGGATTCAGCACATGATAGCATCAGCTAAAGATGACACTGGTAGAGTTGGAGTTGTGATAGACAATGGCTGTTTGTTTAGAAGTGGAAAGGAAAAGGCCATTAGACAGGCCATGCTGAAAGAAGATTTGATTGAGTGTGTAATTTTACTGCCTGAAAAACTCTTTTACAACACTGGTGCACCAGGGGCCATAATAATCCTTAATAAGAATAAATCAGAAAATAGAAAAGGCAAAGTTCTATTCATCAACGCAAGCAATGAATACGAACAGCATCCAGAGGTTAGAAAGCTTAACAGGCTTGGAGATAAACATATTGAGAAGATAGTTGAAGCATACAGGGAATTCAAGGATGGAGATGGATTTTGCAGAGTTGTTTCGCTTGAAGAACTCCGAGAAAATGATTACAATCTTAATGTCACTCTGTATGTATTTCCGCAGGAAGAGGTTGAGGAGATTGACGTTGCGAGGGAGTGGGAAGAGCTTAGAAACATTGAGAATGAGCTAAGCAGGGTAGAGGGAAAAATTGAAGAATATCTTAATGAGCTAAAGTATTTCGATGGTTAACTTGTTTGGATTCCCCTGGTTATTTGCCATTCAATTTGTTGTTTGGCTCGGTTTGAGTCTGAGAGAGACTGGAAGAAAGGTTACGCTTGCGTGGGCATTATTGGTTACAGTGGGATGGGCTTTGAATGTCTACTTCAAATATCTTCCTCTTGTTCAGACTGGGGACCTCAATCTGGGTATTTTTGCAGTCAGAGCAATTGTAATGAGTGGGGTGGACTTGGCTGTGAATCTGGTGTTACCTCCATGGGCAGGACTGATTGTTGGGATATTAGCCACTCAGCAAAGTTAGCAAAGTTTTAAATTTTCTCAATACAGAAAAACATTCAATGAATGCAGAAGCCGAGCTTTTAAAGGCTATTTATGATGAGTTAAAAGTCATAAAAGAGGAGCTGAAGAAGTTAAGCAGTAAAATCGAGCTTATCGAAGCAGGACTGATTCAGGAAGAGGGGATTAGCGAAGAGGAAGCCAAGGAGCTTGACAGGCTTGCTGAAGAGACGAAAAAGAACGGGATTCCATGGGAGAAGCTTAAAGCTGAACTCGACCTATGAGTTACGAGATTATAGTTCACCCAAAAGTTGCAAAATCTATTAAGGAGTTACCAAAATCCCACAGAGTTAAACTTTCTGAATTTCTGGATGCTTTGAAGGATAATCCTGTTCCTTTCAAGAAATTCGATATAAAGAAACTCAAAGGATATATGGACAGATACAGAGTTCGTTTAGGCGGTTTTAGGTTGACTTACCAGATTGATAAAAAAGAGAAGGTTATTCTGGTTTTGAAGCTTGAAAGGCGAGGGGGTGCATACAAATGAGCGAATTTATAGGACAATCTTCAAGTGGCCAATTTGTAAAAAATTTGATTGATTTCATCAACAAGCACAAGGTAGACTTTAAGCTTGTTTTATTGCTGATATTCCTCAAAAGAGTCAACGATTTATGGAGAGTTGAATTCGAAAGAGCATACGCCGAGGCTTTAGAGGATGGACTTAGCAAAGAAGAAGCCGAAAGAGAGGCAAAAAGCAGTGCATATCATGAAATAGATTTGCCTGAAGATTTGACTTGGGATAAAATCAGAGAAAACACCATTGTAATTCCTGAATTACTCGATAGATGTTTGAGAGCTATAGAAGACAATAATAGCGGGTTTGAAGGGCTTAGCAACATAATTAATTTCAGGACGTATGCTGAGAATCAGGGGAATTTAGATATTCTCCGAACTCTCATTGAAATGCTAAGCGACTGTGATTTTTCAAATCCTGAGTATGCCAATGAGGTATTTGAGGCTGTAATAATGAATTTCGGACTAAGGGAAGCAAAAGAAGGCAGTATATACACCCCAAAAGAGGTTGTTGAACTGCTCTTTCATATACTTGAGCCGAAACCAGATGAGAGTGTATATAACCCCTCATGTGGATTTTGTGAAATTCTGGCATATTTCCACAAATTTGCAAGAACGATGTATGGAAATGAAGTTAGGAGAATTTTCCTTTTTGGGGAAGAAGGTAATAGCTATGAGAATTACGTTTTGGGAAAAATCAACCTATACCTAAATGGAATACGGGACTTTAAAATAGAATTCTCAAATGCTCTCTTATATCCAAAATTCAAATCAGAAGATGGCCTGATTGGATTTGATGTTGTCGTGGCAAACCCACAGTGGAATCAGGACGGATATAACGAAAACACTTTGAAAAAAGGAGAATTCTGGAAAGAGAGATTTAAATTTGGCTTTCCTCCTAAAAACTCTGCAGACTGGGCATGGATTCAGCACATGATAGCATCAGCTAAAGATGACACTGGTAGAGTTGGAGTTGTGATAGACAATGGAGCACTGTTTAGAAGCAACAGCAAAAGTGAAAAAAGTATAAGGCAAAAGATTTTGGAGGAGGACCTGATTGAGTGCGTAATTTTACTTCCTGAGAAGGTATTTTACACGAATAGTGGTTCGTCTGGAGCCATCATCATTTTCAACAAGAATAAACCAGAAGATAGAAAGGACAAAGTTTTGTTCATCAACGCAAGTAACGAATATGAGCAACATCCTGAAATCAAAAAGCTAAGAAAACTCAGTAAGGATGGAGTATCTAAAATTGTCGAAGCTTATCAGAACTTCTTGGAAATAAAGGATTTTTCAAGAGTTGTGGCTAAGGACGAAATAAAAGAGAATGATTACAACATGAATGTCACACTATATGTTTTTCCAACAGTTGAAGAGGAAATTATTGATGTTAAAAAGGAGCTTGAGGAGCTTATAGCGATTGATGAAGAGCTGTCTACCTTAAATGAGAGATTAATTGAAGAAGTCTCCAATATTTACGAGGTGGATAAAGATGTCTGATAAATACAAAGGAACACCAATTGGCAGAATTCCAGAGGATTGGGAGGTTGTTAGGCTTGGTGATAAAGATGTTGCCGAAATAATTATGGGACAATCCCCACCTTCATCCACATACAATCA
>MTML01000019.1 GCA_002011215.1 Archaeoglobus sp. JdFR-24 | reverse complement strand
ATCTAGACAAGCCAGCAGGCCCCACAAGCCACGAAGTAGCCGCATGGGTTAAACGCATCCTAAATCTGCGGAGGATAGGTCACGGCGGGACTCTAGAGGAAAACTAAATCCAGAGAAATCCCAAAGTGACCGGAATCCTGCCCATCACATTAGAGGAATCCAGAAAAATCGTCCAAGCACTACTCTTCAGTGGAAAAGAATATGTCTGTGTAATGAAACTTCATGGTGCCATAAACCAAAACAAGGTAAAGGCTGTTCTAAAAGAATTTGAGGGAACAATCTACCAAAGACCACCCTTAAGAGCATCGGTTAAACGGCAGCTGCGAACAAGAAGAATCTACTACATAGACTTCCTAGAAATGGAGGGAAGAAACGTTCTTTTTAAAGTTGGATGTGAAGGAGGAACCTACATCCGGAAATTATGTTTTGATTTGGGAGAAGTTTTGGGATGTGGAGCACACATGCAGGAACTACGTAGAACTAGGGCTGGTCCCTTTGTTGAAGAAGTTGACTTAGTTACCTTACATGACGTGGCTTACTGGTTTATGGAGTGGCAGAAAAAAAAGGATAATAAGATTCTTAGAAAGATCATTCAACCAATGGAAAAGGCCTTAGCTCTTGTCCCCAAAATTTACATTCGAGATTCTGCTGTGGATGCCATTTGCCACGGAGCCAACCTAACAGCCCCTGGAGTATTATCCCTTGAAACCGATATCAAAAAAGATTCGTTAGTAGCAATTTTCACTTTAAAAGATGAAGCTGTAGCTTTGGCTAAAGCCCTAGCTGCTACAGATGAAATTTTGAATATGGAGCATGGCATGGTTGCACAAACAAAAAGGGTGCTCATGCCTCGAGGCACTTACCCTAAATGTTGGAAAAGCGGCGAAATCTAAATGCGCAAAAATGAGGAAATGCCAGATCATTATTTTACAGAGCACCCGAAATCCCAGCTTAAGTTAGGAATTATTCACACATACCTTCGCGGAACTTCCTTCAAATTTCTAACCGCCTCCGGAGTGTTCTCAAGAAAACGTTTAGATCCAGGTACAAGATTATTAATAGAATCTATGCTTCTTCCAGAAGACGGGCAAGTGTTAGACATTGGAAGTGGGTATGGTGCCGTCGGGATTGTTGCTGCCACTCTGAATCCAAAATTACATGTGATAATGGTTGACGTCAATGAAAGAGCTGTATGGCTTGCCAAACAAAATCTGAAATTAAACAATGTTGACAATGCAGAAGTGAGGAAAGGCTACCTGTATAAACCTGTAGGAAACTTGTCTTTCAACTGTATTCTTTCTAATCCTCCCGTAAGTGCGGGAATGACAGCAGTAAAGGCTATTATAGCTGAAGCCCCTGAACACATGGTTATCGGAGCCCCATTTCAGATGGTTGTTAGATCCAAAATCTGGGGAAAACGACTTCGCACAATTTTTGAGAAAAGTTTCGGAAATGTGACAGTTTCTGCAATAAAAAGTGGATACCGAGTTTTGATGGCACAAAAAGAAAAATAAATCTCTAATTCGCTATTAGCTTAAGAAAACATACAATCTGAATTTTGAACCTATTTGGATCCAAATAGGTACCCCCCCATATTTTTTGATTTTCGATTAAGCTCTTAGAAATCCATAATAAATTAAAGAGTCTAACATATAGGCTATTAATAGCCGGGGTCTCCTAGCCAGGTAGGGAGCAGGCCTGGAGACAAAATGTATAACAGCCTAACAGCCTGTGGCCTCTCGGGGCCTCGTGGGTTCGAATCCCACCCCCGGCGCCAAATTTGCACAAGTTTGTTTGTATCCTACGATAGGTTCAAATATCGGTTTAATTATGGTTTGTTGGTTTACTTAATATTTCAATAAGACTTTAACTTTTTATTATAGAAATTGGTGTCAGATCTGATTTGGAGGATAATATTCAATGAAAGTTGCTGTTAGCTCTCGTAATTGTTGCTATTGGCCGCTTCCATTTAAAAAGAGAATTCAAGCCTTTTGTGATTTGGAAATGAGGAAAATAGANTATCACTTATTCTTCGAGTCTGATGTGACCGAACNAAATATCAAGTTTCTCCAAGAAAAGGTGGATAANGGCGAGGTGGAAATTGTCGGGGTGCACGGAAATCTTACGGACAATAGATTAGAGCATATAGCAGATAAATTAGGATGCTCAACAATTTCAGTTCACGTAAANAGAATTGACCTTCAACGAATTTCCGAACTCTCANGAAGGTATAAACTTCTCATAGAGTATCCCGAAGACAATGCAGAGAACAAGCAATNTCTTATGCACCTTCTAGATAAAGTAGGAGAAANTGTTGGTGTTCTTGTCGATTTGCCTGAGGTCTATCACTACGGATTAGTCAAGNGAACCATAAGGNAGCACTTATNGAGTTTCTGGGATAGAATAAGAGCTTTCCACATCTCAGACATCACAGGTTACCTTTACAATATGGCTGTTGGGATGGGTTTAGGCAAAGTTGATTTCACAGTCATCAGGGAATTTGATGCACCTGCAATAATAGAAATTCACCCAAACTATGGAATCTTTGACTTGATCGCCTCAAAATATAATCTTGAGAAAATAGTTTATGGAAAAGCACAGCCTCCAAATACCAGAATGTTAGAGAAATATTCTAAGGAATTTGATTTGAAAAATTATGAGTTCAAATCGAAATTTCATGAAATATCTGAGAAAGACCGACTAGCTGAGAAACTCGGTTAGTTCCAAAAAAGGTCAGCGTCAAGGTGCCAAATTTTGTAGCCCTGGGAGAGCGTTCCAATGCTTTATTAAATTGGCAATTTTAACTGCCTTTGTGTTGAGGGAAAACAAGGATTTAAACCAAGGTTTGGATCTAACTTGGTGTCATTAAATCTATGATCAGTGTGTTGTTTAATCTAGATGAACTTAATGAAAATACTGGTAGTTTTAGTTTTAAAATCACAAAGTATTTAGAAAACTTTTTGTTACATATCTTTTTTATATGAAGTACTTTGAACTTTTAGAAGGCGAAAAGATAATTGAAGATATTAAACCGTTAATAGGCCTAAGAAAGTATTTTGCCTTCATCAATTATGCACTCATTACTTTTGCCATTGCACTTCTGATTTTTCCGTTCCTGTTAATCGATGTGACTATTAGCCATTCCCCATTTCAAAGGGGCNCATTCATTCCGTTGTGGATTTACACTTCTATATTCTTCCTGTATATCCTGCTTCTAATGTTGGGTAGGTGGGTCGCTGTTAGGCGATACGATCACCGACATTATTGGATTACCGATAAAAGAATTATTTCTAAGAGCGGAATCATTGGTTACAAAGTTAAATCCATTCCTCTTGAAAGAATTTCAGACGTTACAATATCAAGAAGTTTCCTTGAAAGATACTTTGGTTTTGGAAGTATTCTAATTCAGAGCTTAGCCGGACAACTGTCGTATGGCAGAATGGGGGCAGAATGCCATCTCGCAGCAATCCCTGATCCAGAAAAAATTCAAAAGAAAATATTTGAACTTATAAAAGAAAAGAGGAAAAAAGAAAAATTGACTATGTAGTTTCTGTTTCACAGTATCACGTTGGCAATTGCTTTTAGAAGCATAAAGCCGCTATCTACCCACTAACAAAAACACCTGCACTTAAGGTTTCATTTTTTCTAAATTTCAGCTTTCGTTTTATATATCTGTTTAAGAAATATAGGAACGATTTGGGG
>MTML01000110.1 GCA_002011215.1 Archaeoglobus sp. JdFR-24 | reverse complement strand
AACCTATTACAATTTTTGGCTTGACTTTTTGGGAATTTATATTATTATAATTATATACAGATATTTAACGATAGCGAGGAATGAAGGGGAATTCTTTATTAGTTAGGATAAATATACGTAAATGCTTATACAGGTATAGCGGAGACGATACTATGATTAGGTTAGGGGAAGGTGAAAAGAAAAAAAGACCACTCACCTCACCTAATTTTTCAAACTGGCATCTTAATTATTTTTATAGCAATATGATAGAGGAGGTGAATAGTATCCAATGTAGTATGCTGGATATTTACAAATATGCAACAAAGATTAGAGAATATTTTATTTTAATAGTATTTTTTTAATTTATGAGATATTTTAAATCCTTATCCCTTTTTATAGGAATTTTATATGTTAATCAATTGTTTGGTGCTGCTCCTCCAGGGGAGTGGTGGAATAATAATTATTCTTATAGAAGAATATTACCAATTTGTGCACAAAGTGTAGATGTTCCCACAGAATACTCAGTAAAATATGAATTTGACCACGCTACTCTTGTAAATAATGGTCAATCCTTATCTAATGGTGATGACATAAGAATAGTATATTGGAATGGTTCAAGCTGGGAAGAACTTGATAGGGTATGTGAGACTAACTGGAATACAGAGACTACAGAAATTTGGTTCAAAACTAAATCTGCAATTAACGCAAATCAATGTGATGATAATTATTATATGTATTACGGATATTCTTCTGCTACTAGTCCTCCTGCAAACCGCAATAATATATATCTCTTTTGGGATGATTTTGATGAGCATGCAGATGGTGATGACCCTGATGGGTGGACAGATTATCCTTCTGCTAATGGAGATGATTGGCAAGTTACCACAGAAAGTGGTAATAAATGTTTTAGACCTAATGGAAGCGTGGGAGGTAATCCACCTACTACTTACTCAGTAGCTGGAAACAGTAGTTGGGATAATTATAGTTATTCTGCAAAAGTAATGCGAGATAATATAGGTACTAACTGGGGAGGAATAGTATTCCATTGGCAAGGAAGAAATTCCTATTATGTATTTACTTGGCGAAGTAATTGGTGGTTAAAATTAGCAAGAGTAGGGACAGGTTCATGGTCAGAAGACAAAACAAGCGGTATAACTTTTAATGCAAATCAATGGTATGATTTAGAAGTTCGGTTCTATAATGGTGAGATAGAGGGTTATGTTGATGGTGTGTTACAACTTTCCCACACTGATGCTTCTCCTATTCCTAATGGTGAAATTGGTGGTTATGGTAACTGGGAACGGACATTTATTGATGAGGTTAAAGTACGTAAATATGTAAACCCAGAGCCAACAATATGTGAATGTGTTGTTACAAATACTAATAATTCAGGACCAGGTAGTTTGAGAAATTGTATAGAACAGGAAAATAGTAACTCTGGTGAAGGGACTATTGTCTTTAATATTCCTACTTCTGATCCAAATTATGATGCTACTACTGGTACGTGGACAATTCGACCAACTTCGGAGCTTCCTGCATTAAGTGATGCAACAGGTGGAACTTTTATTGATGGGTCTACGCAAGCAAGTTTCATTGGAGGTGATCCTAATCCCGATGGACCAGAGATAATAATTGATGGTAGTAATGCGGGAGCAGGGAGTAATGGTTTTGAAATCACTTCAAATAATAATAAGATATCAACCTTAGTAATTAATAATTTTGATGGTTGTGGAGTTAGAATTACAGGAGATACTAATGAAATTGTAGGTAATTATATTGGAGTAAATTATTCTGGAAGTACTGCTGCTCCAAATAATAACGAAGGAATTTATATTTCCGGAAGTTCAAATACTATTGGTGGAACTTCGTCTGGAGCTCGTAATATTATTTCTGGTAATGATGACGAGGGAATATATATTGGTGGTGCTTCTGCTGTTAATAACAAAATTATAGGTAATTATATTGGAACGGATAGAACTGGAACTAAAGCGATTGCTAATGAATCTCGTGGGATACTTATATATAGCGAAGCAAATAATAATATAATAGGTGGAACAACAGATGCAGAACGAAACATTATTTCAGGAAATGAGGATACAGGCATACAAATTAGTGGTTCGGCTCATCATAATTATGTATTAGGTAATTATATTGGATTAAAGGTTAATGGGACAGAAAAACTTCCCAATGACATAGGGATTCGAATTCAAACTGATGCTGATTCTAATGTGATTGGCAAAAATGCAAGCGGTGTGTTTAAAAGAAATGTCATTTCTGGTAATAATCGTGAAGGTATTCGTATTAATAGTGGACCTAACAATATAGTAGTGGGTAATTATATCGGGCTAAGTGCCGATGGGACAACAGGTATTCCAAATAGAGAAAGTGGTATAGTTGTGTATGGGAATAGTAACATAATAGGAGGAGTAACTGCAGATGATAGAAATGTGATTTCCGGTAATGAAAGAAGTGGGATATTTCTTGGAGGGGATACTAATAAGGTGATAGGTAATTATATCGGTGTAGACGCAAGTGGTGATAATTCACTTCCTAATTATGAGCATGGAATTCGTATATATGATGGAGCATCCTCAAATATAATTGGAGGTACAACAAGCGATTCGACTAATAGAATTTGGTATAATAATGAAGATGGAATTTCTGTAGAAGGTAGTGATTCAGATTATAATCGTTTTTCACGAAATAGTATACAAAAAAATGGAGATGCAGGAATAGATTTAGCTGGGGGAGGAGCAAATGAAGATATATCACCCCCTACCATCAATTCAATTACTAAAACAGGTGCCTCTACTTATGATGTGAATATAAGTGTTACTACATTAGCAGGTTCAGTAGTAGAAGTATTTTCTGATGAAAGCAATGAAGGAAAAAATTATAAAAACTCTTATACTACAACAAGTGATAACGAAACATTTACTATATCAATAACAGAAAACAATCCTACTCTTAATATTACTGCAACAGTTACTGATCCAACTGGTAATACTTCTGAGTTTTCTGAGCCTATGTCATTGCCACCTGAGACAGGTTTTTATGTAACTACGACTAGGGATACGGTAGATGGTGATACATCAAGTATTACTAATTTAGTAGCTGACAAAGGAGCAGATGGAGAAATTTCATTAAGAGAAGCTATAATTGCTTGTAATAATACTACTGGATTAAATGTAATTCATTTTAATATCCCTACAACTGATGGAGGATATAATTCAGCACAAGGCACATGGACAATTACTCTTACTGATACTTTACCATGGATAACAGATGATGAAGGTGTTTATATTAATGGTTTTTCACAAAGTGACAGCAATCCATACGGTCCTGATATAATAATAAATGCAGCAAATGTGGCTAACGGAAAATGGATATTTAATATCAACTATTCTTATCACAATATTATTAGTGGTTTAACGCTAAACGGTAATAATAATGTAGATGGATTTTACTTTTACCACGGAGATACTAATACTGTAAAAGGATGCTATATTGGGACAAATTATAATGCTACTTCTGCATCTGCTCTTAGATACGGAATTAATCTTTATTTAGGAAGCAAAAATACAATTGGTGGTGTGAATCCTGAAGATAGAAACATTATTTCTGGTAATTCTATGAGTGGTATTTGTATCTATGATGCTAATGGAAATGATAATAAAATAATAGGAAATTATATAGGTACAAATCGGTATGGCTCGGGTGCAATTCCTAATGGAA
>MTML01000089.1 GCA_002011215.1 Archaeoglobus sp. JdFR-24 | reverse complement strand
TATCAGCCAGAGAAAATGGTAGAAAGAACATTGCTATGAAGACAACGAGAATTTTCTTCATAGATAATGAATCTGTTTTCAGTATAAAATTTTATTGAGAAATATGAGACATTAAATTGAAGAATCTATATAACAGATTTTACACTGGTTAAGCTTGCTAAATTGTTTGTGGTATTCGCAGAATTTACTGCTTTTCCTGATACTCATACATGGTATGCATAATGAAATTTGATTGCCTCTCACCCCTTCTTTGACGATTTTATCTGCAATTTCTCTTGCATATTCTTCAATCTCTGGAAATAAACGATAGAGATATTCATCTGCTGCTCGCGTAGATGTGGTATATTGACTTACGGCTGATTGAGTGATCCCTAAAATTGTAGAAACCTCTGTTTGTTTCATTTTATATTCATTAACAAGAATTCTTACAATAGCTGCTCTGATACTAGGAAGGATTTTACTCACCACAAGTTCACAAGGAGGTTTCATAATTTCACCATTATAGTAATGCTTTTATACCTATTTAACTATAACGATGTTATATAACGGCGTGATAGTATGATATATAAGAATATTATAGAATTGATAGGTAACACCCCTCTAGTAAAACTGAATAAAGTTACCAGAGGTATTGAAGCAACAATTTTAGCTAAACTAGAATTACTAAATCCTGGAGGGAGTGTCAAAGATAGAATAGGAATAGCCATGATTGAAGATGCTGAACGACGAGGGATAATAAAACCAGGGTATACTATTGTGGAGCCAACATCTGGAAACACTGGGGTTGGTTTGGCTCTGGTAGCTGCTGTTAAGGGATATAAAATGATTTTTACAATGCCTGACAAAATGAGTGAAGAAAAAGAAGCTCTTTTACGCGCTTTTGGAGCAAGTGTCATAAGAACACCAACAAATGTTATGCCAAAAGATCCAAGAAGTTATTACAAAGTTGCCGAAAAAATCGTAAAAGAAACCCCAAATGCATTTTGTCCAAATCAGTATTATAATCAGAGCAATCCAAAAGCCCATTATGAATCTACAGGACCGGAAATTTGGAGAGATACAAATGGAATGATAACGCATTTTGTTGCAGGTATAGGAACTGGTGGGACAATAACTGGTATAGGTAGGTATTTAAAAGAAAAAAATCCAAACATTAGAATAATAGGTGCGGATCCAGAAGGTTCCATATATTATCACAAGTTTTACAGGACAAGGGGAGAGATTCATCCATATAAAATAGAAGGCATTGGCGAAGACTTCATACCTGGAACAATGGATCTAGATATAGTAGATGAAATTATAACAGTAAAAGATAAAGACGCGTTTCTGATGACAAGGAGATTAGCACGTGAAGAGGGGATACTTGCCGGAGGATCATCAGGAGCCGCAGTTTTTGCTGCATTGAAAATTGCTAAAAATTTGAATGAAGGTCTTATAGTTGTTCTATTGCCGGATACAGGACGAAACTATTTGAGCAAGATATTCAATGATGAATGGATGCGAGAGAATGGGTATATATCAGGAGATGATACACATGAAACCAACAGAGATTAGAGCTATATATAACAAAACTGCAAAAGAATATGAAGAACTTGTAATTCCATGCAAAATATGCCAATATTTGATTTTAATTCATGAATTAGAGTTGCAGGGTGACGAAGATGTGCTGGAATTAGGAAGCGGACCAGGATATTTATCAACAGAAGTTGCTAAGGTGTTAAAAAATGGGATGATAACTGGGATAGATATCTCAGAAAATATGATAAAACTTGCCAGATGCAGAGTTAAAGAAAATGGTTTAGAAAATGCCCAATTTTTTGTTGGAGATGTTATGAATTTCATATTTGAAGACAATTATTTTGATGTCTGCATAAGTTCATATCTTATTCACTGGCTTACAGATATTAGATACTTCTTCAGAGAAGTGCATAGAGTTTTGAAAGAAGGTGGTAAACTGGGTATAATTTCACCGTCACAAGAATGGTATCATGAGATTCGGACAGCATTCCGTAATATAATGAAAAAATATAAAAGGTATATACCGAAAAATTTTCCTAAAGAACTTGTGGGTTTAAAAGTTTATTCTGAAAACGAAATTAGAGAGATCTTGGCAGAAAGTGGATTCAAAGTTTATAAATTGATATCCTTCAGATATAGGGAATCAACACCTATCGATTTGTGCCTCAAAAGAATAAATGCCAAAAGCGGAGAAACATATCTATCTTTTATTCCCGAGGATATGCATGAAAATATAAAACAAGAATTCAGAAATGAAATAGCTAGTATTTCGGGTGAATTAACTATAACAGAATCAGGATATGTTATTATTGCAGAAAAAGAGGTAAAAATATGAAATTTGAGACAAAAGCAATTCATGTAGGGGAGGAACCAAACTTCAGAGAAGGAGGTACTGGTGATGTTGTAATACCCATTCATCTTTCTACCACATTTGCGAGAAAAGAAATAGAAAAACCAACAAGTGGCTATGAATATTCTAGAACAGGAAATCCAACAAGAAATGCTTTAGAAAAAAGATTGGCAGCACTTGAAAATGCTAAATTCGGTTTGGCATTTGCTTCTGGAATGGCAGCAGAGACAACGCTGCTTATATCTTTACTTCATTCAGGGGATCATGTTGTTGCTTTTGACGATTTGTATGGTGGAACAAAAAGATTATTTGATACAGTTTTTAAAAATAATTTTAAAATTGAGGTAAGTTACGTTGATGCGAGGGAACACGAGAATGTGAGGAAAAAAATAAAACCAAATACAAAACTAATTTGGCTGGAATCACCAACAAATCCTTTAATGAAACTTTGTGATATCAAAGCTATTTCAGAGGTTGCAAAAGAGCAAAATATCTTGGTTGTTGTTGACAATACTTTTATGAGCCCCTATTTTCAGAAGCCCCTCCTGCTAGGCGCAGATATTGTACTTCATAGTACAACTAAATATTTGAACGGACATAGTGATTCAGTGGGAGGAGCTATAATGGTTTCTGACGAAACAATCTATGATAAGATTAAATTTCATCAAAACACAACCGGTTCGATACTTTCTCCCTTTGATAGTTTTCTAGTGTTGAGGGGACTAAAAACATTGGCAGTAAGAATGAAGGAGCACGAAAAAAACGCAATCAAAGTCGCAGAGTACCTAGAATCGCATCCTAAAGTTAGTAAAGTAAATTATCCAGGATTGAAAAATCACCCTCAATATGAACTAGCTAAAAGACAACAGTTGGGATTTGGAGGAATGTTATCTTTTGAAATAAAGGGTGGAATAAGAGAAGTAAAAATTCTATTGGAAAATCTGGAAATTTTTGCATTGGCTGAAAGTCTTGGGGGTGTCGAATCATTAGTTGAATATCCGGCTCTAATGACGCATTCCTCCATCCCCAAAGAAGAGAGAAAGAAAATTGGAATAACCGACTCTTTAATAAGGCTATCAGTGGGAATAGAAAATATATTTGATTTAATAGAGGATTTAGAAAATGCATTTCAGAAGATAAATAACAGATAAATAACGATGTAAAAAAGAGGCATTGATGTCATAAAACTTTGTTTGATAAATTGCTTGCAGGCGAAATAGAGACTAAAACATTTAAAAATGGAATCGATATTTTGTTGCCGAGCAAAAAGTAGAGGGCTCGTGGTCTAGGGGTTATGACGTCGCCTTCACGAGGCGAAGGTCGCCGGTTCGAATCCGGCCGAGCCCATTTTT
>MTML01000153.1 GCA_002011215.1 Archaeoglobus sp. JdFR-24 | reverse complement strand
GGTTAGGAATTGATTTGGAAGAGATAGATGCAATATTCATTTCTCATGCTCATTATGACCATGCGGGCGGCATAAAGAAAATGAAATTTAGAGGAAAAATTTATGTTCCGCCTTCTTCCAATTTAAAAGGGATAAAAATAGGGGAAGAAGAATTTTTGCCTAATTTTATTTCAACTGGAGAAATTAATGGGGAGCAGTCTTTAATTGTAAGAGACGGCAGTAGGCTAATAATTTTCACTGGATGCAGCCATAATGGGTTGAAGAATGTAATAAGGATAGCGGAAAAATATGGCAAGATATATGGAATAATAGGAGGATTTCATGACTTCAAAGAAGCGGAGGTGTTAAAAAAATATCCGCTAGTAATGCCCTGTCATTGCACTAAGCTAAAGAAGCAAATAGAAAATTTTGAAAATGCTGTAGAATGCATGGCAGGAAAAGTGATAGAAATATGAGATATGATGAATTTTTCTCTACATCATTAGGCAGGAGAATTTTGGAGGAAGAAGCAAAATATATTGCAGGGAATTTTGACGGAAAGGCGGTAAGTATAGGGTGTGGAACAGGAATAATAGAAAGGAAAGCAATGGACATCTCAAATGTGGAAATAATAGGAGTTGAAATAGATGATAGTATGATAGAAATGGCTAGAAAGAGGATAGACATAATAAAGGCAAATGCAGAAAATCTGCCATTTAAAATTTGTCTTTTGATGCAGCTATTTTTATAACTTCATTGGAATTTATCAATGAATATAAAAAAGCAATAAATGAAGCCTATAGGATATTAAAGGAAAATGGAAAGATTATAACAATTCTTTTGAATACTTCCTCAACTTATTTCAAAAAGAGCTATAAGGAAGGCGGTTACATAAAGAAAAATATAAAGCATTTGAATGTGGAAAAGATTGAAGAATATATGGCAAAAAAATTTTTCATTAAAAAAGAAGAACTTTTTAAAATAGAGAATGATAATTTAATAAAGCCGGGGAATAGTGTTTATGGAATAACAGGAGTAAAAAGTTAGGACAGTAAAAATATTTTTTATTAGCCGAAAAATTTTTTAATAGTATTGCAATTCATTTCCAAATGGAAAAAAGGCTGAGTGAGATGGAGCCAGGGGAAGAAGGCAGAGTAATTAAAATAGAAACAAAACAAAAAAGATTAATGGATATGGGAATAGTTAAAGGGGCTGAAATAAAAGTAATTAGAAAAGCTCCTCTTGGTGATCCAGTTGAATTTTTCCTGAGAGGATATAATCTATCCTTGAGAAAAGAGGATGCCTCTGTCATATGGGTGAAGATTAATGATAGCTGATTGCATACCTTTAACATTTCTTATGCCAGGTGAAAGGGGAGAAATAGTGGAAATAAGAGGGGGAAGGGGTTTAGTAAGGCGGCTATATGAAATGGGTTTTGTCCCATCTGCAAAAGTAGAAATACTGGTTTCAAATGCAGCTGGCCCTCTTTTAGTTAGTATAAATGGAATGAGGATGGCAATTGGAAGAGGGGTTGCAATGAAAATAATTGTTAGGAGGAGATGAAATGGCAACAGTGGCATTAATAGGTAATCCAAATGTTGGTAAAACAGAGTTATTTAACAAGCTCACTGGCTTGAAGCAACATGTTGGGAATTGGCCCGGAGTTACAGTTGAGAAGAAAGAAGGAAGATATGTTTATAAAGGAGAAAAAATAGATGTTATTGATTTGCCCGGAACTTATAGTTTGACAGCTTATTCTATGGATGAACTGATAGCAAGGAATTTTATAATTGAGGGAAAGCCAGATGTTGTTGTAGATATAATAGATGCAACAAACTTAGAAAGAAATCTCTATCTCACATTTCTTCTTTTAGAATTGGGAGCAAACGTTGTAATTGCATTAAACATGTGGGATGTTGCTAGAGGAAGAGATATAAAAATAGATGTGAAAAAACTTGAAAAATTGCTTGATGTGCCTGTTGTGCCAACTGTTGCTACAACAGGAGAAGGTATAGACAAACTAAAAGAAGAAATATCAAAAGCAATCGAAAAGAGGAGGAGCAGAGCAACGTTAAGATATGGCAAAGAAATAGAAGATTTTATTGAAAAAGTTGAGGAAATATTGAAGGAGGATGAAGAGTTAATTAAAAAATACCCTCTTAGATGGCTTGCAATAAAAATTTTGGAAAGGGATGAGGAAATATTGAAAAAATTAGAGGGAAAACCATACAAAAATAAGATAGATGAAATACTGAAAAATGCTGGAGAAATCGAGGAAAAAATTGTTGAAGAAAGATATGAAATAATTTCTGAGATAATAAAAGAAGTTGTAAAAGAAAAGAAAGAAAAATGGACATTTTCAGACATGCTTGATCGGGTTTTTCTTCATCGCATTTTAGGAATCCCAATATTTCTTGCCCTGCTTTATGCAATGTTTCAATTTACTTTCTCTTTTTCTGCTCCATTCTCAGATATGATCGATATGTTTTTTGCATGGCTTGGAGAAATTGCAAGAGAGAATATATCAAATCCTATGCTTGCTTCTTTTTTAGCAGATGGAATATGTGCTGGCTTGGGTGCCGTTTTAGTTTTTGTTCCCCCGATTTTTGCATTATTTTTTGCTTTAGCTTTGCTTGAGGACAGTGGTTATTTGGCAAGGGCAGCATTTCTTATGGATAAAATCATGTATAAGCTTGGATTACATGGTAAATCTTCCATACCAATGCTAATAGGATTTGGCTGCAATATTCCTGCTATAATGGCGGCCCGAACTATAGAAAATGAAAAAGATAGGATAATTACAATAATGATTAACCCCTTAATGAGTTGCAGTGCGCGCCTGCCAGTCTATGTTCTTATTGCAAGCATCATTTTTGGAGGGTATGCAGCAGTAGCAATATTTTCAATGTATCTTCTTGGCATAGCTTTAGCAATAATTATTGCTTTGCTTTTCCGAAAAACTCTGTTTAAAGGCAAGCCATCGCCTTTTATTCTTGAATTGCCTCGCTATATGTTGCCAACTTTAAAGAGTACTTTACTGCACATGTGGGAACGTGGAAAATGGTTTTTAATAAAAGCTGGAACTTTTATCTTTGCAGTAGTCATACTAATTTGGTTTTTATCAACATTTCCATGGGGTGCAACAAACGGTGGCCAACTAATCGAAAACTCATATATTGCTTCATTCGGTCATGCAATAGAACCCATTTTTAAGCCACTTGGCTGGAACTGGCAGGCAGGAGTAGCCTTATTTTTCGGATTTTTAGCAAAAGAAGCAGTTGTTGGAACTTTTGGCTCTTTACTTGGAGCAAGCGAGGAAGGAGTTAAAACTGCCTTAACGAATGCTGGCTGGTTTACCCCCCTGACAGGATTTGCGTATATGGCTTTTGTTCTAATATACTTTCCATGTGTCGCTACTATAGCAGTCATGTTGAGAGAAATGAAGGCAAAATATACTTTACTAACTATAACATATACAATAACGCTTGCTTTCATTGTTGCTGGCTTAATAGAAGGAATTGGCCATCTTCTCGGGTTTTCGTAGGTGATAAAATGGCAGATTTTGATATGAAGAGAGGAAAAGCAATGGCAGGCTATGCATTAATTGCAGGCATTCTTTACTTATCTGCAGGAGTAATGGAAATTTTTGGGGTTATGTCTAGAGATATAATTGGTGGAATAATGCTAATAATTATAGCAGCAATTTATTTAGCAGGAATAAAAGAAACTTCCAATGGAAACTATGAAG
>MTML01000058.1 GCA_002011215.1 Archaeoglobus sp. JdFR-24 | reverse complement strand
TCTGTAGTTTACTGAGTATTTACTTTCCTTCTTTTAATCTCTTTCTTTATAGCCATTCTTAAATATTCAGTGTAAGGCGTATATGGAATGCAAAATCGGTGTTTTTACGTACACCCTTATTAAATGACGAAATCCGAATTACGAATGACGAATTAAATTCTAAATCCGAAATCCGAAATCCTAAATCTGTAAGCACAGGTCGGCAGCAAGCACCAAATTCCAATGACCAAAATTCAAAACAAAATAAAGTACCTTTCAAGATGCAAAATGGGCAACACCACATTATTTGGGATTATAAAATTTTGCTTCTTTTTGTTTCTCATTTGATAGTTCCATAAATTAAATTTTTTAAGACCTCAATCTCAGTATATTCTATATTTTCTGATAGTATTTTAAACCCAGAAAAACCAAACTCATTCCATTTGTATGAAATTATGCGAAGAAAACCATCAACTTGCTTCTCAATTGAAATTAACTCATTTAAACCATCATAATCTACATCAAAAAAAGTAAAATCAACAAATGGACAAGATAATCTTGAGCCTAACCATTTTGGATAAAGGTATTTACCATCCCATTCATAGATAAAAAGTCTATTTGCATAAATAGGGTGAAATTTTGCTTTCTTCCACACCCCAATACATATATCAATTTGAGTATCATTATCTACATCTGATGATACAATTTTCCATGGATTACATCCATTCAATACATCGTCCAATTTAATTATTTTATTATCTTTTACTTTGTATATACTTACATAATCGCCTCTCTCATTATTAATATTTCCTATGATAACAAAAAGAGTTGAATCTTTAATAATGCAACAATCTTTTATCTCATTAGGGGGCTCAATTTCAACTGCAGTATCCATTAATTTAATTTTATTTCTTAAAATTACAATTTCTCTTTCTCTCTTTATTGGAACATCGAAACACATGGAATTATCATAATTAAGTATATATAATTTATCTTTAGAGAGCAAAAATTTTGTATTATAATTTTTGGATATATTTTTTATTCGTGAAACTATTTTATCAAAATTTTTATTTTTTGCAAGATAAGGACGAAATTCATTTATTATAATAGGAGTTAATGCAATAGAATCAATCTTATTTTTCCTAAAAATGCAACTAAAAATAACAGATTGATGACTCCCTAAACCACTTTGGTCAAAAACAAAATTACCTAAACTATATAAGATAATTCCATCTTTATAGTGCTCGATGCTCTGCAGTATATGAGGATGATGTCCAATAATTAAATTTGCTCCTGCATCTATGATTTGGTGAGCTAAATCTATTTGCTCACGAGTTGGTTCACTTTGATATTCGTTACCCCAATGAATAGAAACTATTATAAAATCAACATATTCTTTGATATTCTTTATTTTAGCAATTGCTTCTGATGTTAGTTGTGCCGGTCCTTGCTCCTCTTTTGGTAAAATAATTTCCCCATATATTTCATCTAAAAATGCAAAGAAAGCAAATATTATACCATTTTTTTTTAATTAGTGTAGGGATTTGATTTTTCATTCCTATTGCATATAAGCCATTTTTTTCTATAATTTCTTTTGTTTCTAAAAATGCTTCCCTGCCATAATCCATTGTGTGATTATTAGCAATAGATATGATATTGAAACCTGCATCTCTAACTCCATTAAAAAAATAAGTATCAGCTCGAAAAGAGTATAATTTGCCTAATGATTTGCCTTTTGAAGATATTGAGCATTCAAGATTGCAAAATGCTAAATCATACTTATTTATAAAATTAGATACTTTTTCAAATGGATAATTAACTCCATTTTTTTCAATCATCTTTCTTATTCCTCTATCAAGCAAAATATCACCTACTGCACAAAAACTAACCCTCATTATTAAAAAATAAAATATATACATTATTAATCTTCTGGATATAATTTCTTTAAATATTCTTTCTTTTCCTCGTACCTAAGGGAGCTCCAACCAGAATTCCAACCTGGTTTGGCAGAAAATATAGGAGCTCGAAATTTTGGCAATCTATGTGGTTTATTTACAAAATAAATATCTATCCAATCAGCAAGTGATGGTGCTTTTCCTTCATCTAACATTTTTTGCCACTCTACATCTGTTAATCTATTATGAGCTGGCCATTTAAACTCATAATAAGTAAAAACACCTCCTTTTGTTAATTTAAGCATGCCATCAATTTCTACAACTACATATATTTCATAAACCGGACCTACTCCTACTTCTAATACACTTTCTCCACCTCTATGAATATCAGCAATTACAGGAATATTTTTATCAGGACCAATTACTTCCCACCAGTCTAAGACTTCTACTATTCGTGAAGTTATAAATTCTAATGTTGAACCAAAATATGCTATCTTATAATACTCTTCTAATGAGATAGGAATTTTATTTAACTCTTTTATTGAAATATCTTTTAAGAAAGAAGCAATTTCTATAAATTTATCAAATTTTCTTTCCCAATCTTTATTTAGTAAATTTCGTTCCTTAAGTTCATTTTTACAAAAATTTAACATATCAATAAGTCTTTCATAAAAAATAATATTTGGTTCTACATAACCTTTAGGAGGCTCGGGCATATAGATTTTTTCACCATTAGCACCTTCAGCACCTGAAGGTCTTGCATATAATATTGCGTCATGGCGAAGCTCTGCCCATGATGCTAATCCAGAATTTAATGATTTAGTTTGCCATGCCTTATTATTCATAAAAAATGGATACTTAAATTCTTGACTTAAGTCCCATAATGATTTGATGCAATAAAGCCACCTATAATACAAATTTTTTTGCCAATCCTCTTGTTTTAATTTGCTAAATTTTTCTATTAAAAAATTTAATGTATCTTCATATGGTGTCCATTTTTCTTGTTCCTTATATTTTTTTAATAATAAATCATATGCAACTTCAGAACCTAAAACTGCCATTACATCCAATCCTTTAGGGAATGGTCTATCTGGCCAATTTACAAGTCTTTGCATAATTTCTGAATCAGGAATATATCTTTGGCCCATAAACTTAAATTCGGGCACACTTTTATGAATAGGACCACGAGCTATTATTTTAGTCTTTTTAACAAATATTTCTTGCACTAATTCTTTTACTTCTTCTAATTTATCACTATTAGCAAAATTCTCAATAGAATAATCATCACCAAAAACTTTATTAATTATTAGACTAAAATCTTCTGGAGTAAGGTCATCAGCATATCCAACATAAAAAGCAGTTATTTCGTATATTTTTTGCCATAAATCAATCATCTTATGCTTATATAATAAATGCGTAATTAATAATGTTTGCATAAGTTCTAATTCTATTGTGCTATGTAAAGAATATATTCCATACCACATCATTGCCATAAAATATCGGTATAATTTTTCCTTTTTTGTAGCTTTCTTATTAAAAAGCCATTTCGCATATTTCTGAGAGTGAGGAGGGAATTCTTTTTTTACTTTTTCCCATTCTGGTTTTGTATAATGACCACGAGGCTTAAACATTGTATAATCAACAAAAAAATCATATGGCTCATTATTTGGATTTAATATATAAGGAGAGTCTCTCTCTTTATGTGATTTACAGCGGTTAATTTCAACTTTTACTATATCATACACTTCTTTTGGAATTAAACTTGTATCTTCTGTTAGAAAATAATAAGGGACTGCAAAATAAGCAATACTTCTTTTAGAAGCTTCTTTTATTTTTTCATTTTTTGCTCCCTTATATAAGTCTTGAGATAATGTGAGCATATGTTTTGTTAAATCTTTTAATACAG
>MTML01000129.1 GCA_002011215.1 Archaeoglobus sp. JdFR-24 | reverse complement strand
TTCCAGAAGCTTAAATACTGGATATGACTGGAGAAAGCTTTTTATTTGAGAATATGGGAAAATTACTGGTGGTTAGAATCAGACTATTGTAGGATTGAAAGTCATGTGAGGTATTATATTTTATTACCATTGATTATGAGTTAGAATCAGACTATTGTAGGATTGAAAGTTCTTTCGATTATAAGAAAACGCATTATTTCACCTCCGGTTAGAATCAGACTATTGTAGGATTGAAAGTATTCCGCTTCGAATTCCTGAATGTCTACAAACCTTCCGTTAGAATCAGACTATTGTAGGATTGAAAGTCTTTAATAATAGAATAATTACTATTATTGAATTTTCTTGTTAGAATCAGACTATTGTAGGATTGAAAGTGATGAAGTAAGAGTTTATAAAATTGATGAAAACGAATTGTTAGAATCAGACTATTGTAGGATTGAAAGATCTTTTAGAATAAAAATAATCAACAAAATTTTTAAAGTTAGAATCAGACTATTGTAGGATTGAAAGGCGATTATTGTAGAAACTATTAGATAAGCTATAATAATTGGTTAGAATCAGACTATTGTAGGATTGAAAGATTAATTGTTTTGAAACGCTTAAATAAAAATCTTTATCTGTGTTAGAATCAGACTATTGTAGGATTGAAAGGTCTGTAAGGCTAAACTTGAATTTGTCAGGTTGACAACGTTAGAATCAGACTATTGTAGGATTGAAAGAGGTGAACTACCCTCCTATCGGAGGGGGTCTTACAAGCGTTAGAATCAGACTATTGTAGGATTGAAAGAAACAATGATTTCATGAGTATAGATGAAGTTGAAATATCGTTAGAATCAGACTATTGTAGGATTGAAAGGAGTTTAAGCGTTTATCTGAGAAAATAGACTATAATGAGTTAGAATCAGACTATTGTAGGATTGAAAGGGAAGTTCAGCGATAAGAAGGAGCCTTGCAAACACGGAGTTAGAATCAGACTATTGTAGGATTGAAAGTACCCAACCTCACCACACCAAACCCCACCGCACCATAAGTTAGAATCAGACTATTGTAGGATTGAAAGAATATAGTCTATAATCTTACCAATAATGTTATCACTCTGTTAGAATCAGACTATTGTAGGATTGAAAGATAAAGATTTGAGAGAATAACTACAACTATAAACAAGAGTTAGAATCAGACTATTGTAGGATTGAAAGAGTTAACAATGCATCTTCTAAAAAAATTCTATTGTCTATTGTTAGAATCAGACTATTGTAGGATTGAAAGTCAACTCATGGAATAATTCTGAGGCTTTTGTGTTTCCTGTTAGAATCAGACTATTGTAGGATTGAAAGACGATAAAGCATTGTTTACCGTTATCTCTGAGAATCTGTTAGAATCAGACTATTGTAGGATTGAAAGATCTCTCATTGCATGTCACTTGTGATGGGTTATCTCCGTTAGAATCAGACTATTGTAGGATTGAAAGGGATGACAAGAGAAGAGAACTCGATGTGTTCGGGGATGGTTAGAATCAGACTATTGTAGGATTGAAAGCATTTCAATCGAGTACATTCCATCATCTGTTTGAACAAGTTAGAATCAGACTATTGTAGGATTGAAAGCTTCATTCGGCACAGTCTGCTACTCCTGCAATTTTAAAGTTAGAATCAGACTATTGTAGGATTGAAAGGCAGGGAGAGCTGGCAGAAGTATTAGAGTTGAGAGAAGGTTAGAATCAGACTATTGTAGGATTGAAAGTTAATAGGGGGTCAACCAAAGCAACCCATTTTTATAGTTAGAATCAGACTATTGTAGGATTGAAAGATGTACACCAAAATACTTGACTACAGAGGTCGCATATAGTTAGAATCAGACTATTGTAGGATTGAAAGGTATTTGATCCAAATACAAGTGAATGGAATTGCAACCAGTTAGAATCAGACTATTGTAGGATTGAAAGCAAGCTCAGCAAACACAGACTGTAGCTACCAAAAAAGAGTTAGAATCAGACTATTGTAGGATTGAAAGCTGTGAGCGACAGGATTTTGCTTGGGAGTGCAAAGCGTTAGAATCAGACTATTGTAGGATTGAAAGTTGCCTGCTTTACAGACTTTCATCTTCTCGACCTCCGTTAGAATCAGACTATTGTAGGATTGAAAGCTAACTTACCCATTTTTATTCACCTCCCTTCCTAACACACCAACAGTTAGAATCAGACTATTGTAGGATTGAAAGTTGCAATCGCATTTCCTCCAACCTCCTCAAACTGCACAGTTAGAATCAGACTATTGTAGGATTGAAAGTAAGGATGGATTTCTCGATAGCTTCTCAATTGGCTATCGTTAGAATCAGACTATTGTAGGATTGAAAGACAAGCTATGTCAATGTGACTTTGATTACACATGACAAAGTTAGAATCAGACTATTGTAGGATTGAAAGAATGTTCTGTAAGCCGTTTCGAACAAATTCTTTTTTAAGTTAGAATCAGACTATTGTAGGATTGAAAGCAGAGTAGCCGTGTCTGAACTCCAGTTTGAGGTGTTTGCGTTAGAATCAGACTATTGTAGGATTGAAAGATGTACACCAAAATACTTGACTACAGAGGTCGCATATAGTTAGAATCAGACTATTGTAGGATTGAAAGGAGACCGGCGATAGCAACGGAACCTATACCTCAAGTAGGTTAGAATCAGACTATTGTAGGATTGAAAGTCTGAGGTTGGTTATAAGGTTCTTTTAAACTCATGTTATGTTAGAATCAGACTATTGTAGGATTGAAAGTAAATTCGGTCAATCCTAATTCTTTTGCTATTTTCAACCGTTAGAATCAGACTATTGTAGGATTGAAAGCAGAGTAGCTGTGTCGGAACTCCAGTTTGCGGTATTGGGTTAGAATCAGACTATTGTAGGATTGAAAGGAGTTCATCGAAGAGGCAGTGAGAGACAAGCTGAGGGAGTTAGAATCAGACTATTGTAGGATTGAAAGGTATTTGATCCAAATACAAGTGAATGGAATTGCAACCAGTTAGAATCAGACTATTGTAGGATTGAAAGCTATTAACTTGAAGAATATCGTTGCTCTAAGTAACATCGTTAGAATCAGACTATTGTAGGATTGAAAGGGAGGTTAAGTTCTTGGTTGTGCAGATGTATGACAAGGGTTAGAATCAGACTATTGTAGGATTGAAAGGTTATATTCGATTGATGGACAACATCAGCTTTTATTGCGTTAGAATCAGACTATTGTAGGATTGAAAGTGAAGATATCATTCGTCACAAGACAACGAAGACACCAATGTTAGAATCAGACTATTGTAGGATTGAAAGCTAAACTGGTGATCCAAGTCAAACCAGATTTGCCTAAAGTTAGAATCAGACTATTGTAGGATTGAAAGTATACTTCTTTAGCAAGTTTTGTGTATCTTATGACGCGTTAGAATCAGACTATTGTAGGATTGAAAGGAGTTTGGTTTGTGGAGGATAATAATTATGGATGGTTATTGTTAGAATCAGACTATTGTAGGATTGAAAGCACAGTCTAATTTAGCGAATATATCGTCTATGAATTTCAGTTAGAATCAGACTATTGTAGGATTGAAAGTGGATGGGTAAAAGGAGCAAACTACACAACTGGGAGAGTTAGAATCAGACTATTGTAGGATTGAAAGGTGACTAAGATACACCTGATTGTCGTTGATGCACCCTCGGTTAGAATCAGACTATTGTAGGATTGAAAGTTTAATACAATGGTTGATCTTGCAAAGGCTAATTTTCCGTTAGAATCAGACTATTGTAGGATTGAAAGTATTATAGATCCAAATAGCTATGAGACGAAAGATGAAGGTTAGAATCAGACTATTGTAGGATTGAAAGTTACATTCCGAAGCAATGGTTAGATGAGTTGAAAAAGAGTTAGAATCAGACTATTGTAGGATTGAAAGTTA
>MTML01000145.1 GCA_002011215.1 Archaeoglobus sp. JdFR-24 | reverse complement strand
TTGTGGATTAGATGGTGTGGATACATCTATTACCCTGAGCCCAGCCTCCTCATCTGCAACATATGCATAATCACCAACCACTGCTACTCCATAGGCCCAGTCAGGTGTATTATAATATCCCACTTCTTGTGGATTAGATGGTGTGGATACATCTATTACCCTGAGCCCAGCCTCCTCATCTGCAACATATGCATAACCACCAACCACTGCTACTCCATAGGCATCGTCAGGTGTATCATAATTACCTAACCTTGTGGGTAAAGAAGGTTTTTTTACATCCCAAATCTCAAGCCCTGCCCTTTCAGCTGCAATGTAAAGTATAGAGTCCGATGGGTCATAAAAAAGTCCCCCAAGTATTCCTCTTGTATAAATTCCTTCTGATAGTTTTTTGTGGATTTGTTGGATCTTGTAGATCCAATATATACACTCCTCCACCTGAACCACAGAATGCTATATTCCTTAGAGAATCATAAGCTATTGCAGAAGAATATCCAAATGGCCAGTTACCTACAAAACTTACATTCAATGAATCAAATCCATATGCTATATTGGCAATCCCTATTATACCTACAAAACTTACAAACCTCTTCTTCATAATACCTCCTTGTTATATAAAGATAACTTATAAGGATAACTTAAATTTTCGTTTTGTCAAGTGTGTTTTCAAAAAAATATTTTCTTAAAAATTACAGCAAATTTGTTGTTATTCCTTGATTTAGAAAAATAAAAAGACTCAAAAGTCAAAACTCAAAACTACAACTAAAAAGTTAAAAATTTAAAAATTATATGATCACCAATAACTGGACTCCGATTAATTGTTTAGAATTTAGGGTTTGGAATTAGTGGACAAGGCTTTTATCCCTTGCCATAGTATAACCAAGAATCTAAAAGAAAAATAAATAACGAAGTTTGATTATTCCAATTCTTTTAGAAAGCTCCATTCTGCCTTTTCGGTTGTCTCGTGTCTCATTTAATGCTATATAAAACCAACTCTTAGGACGAAAATTATAGGAAAATAATAGGTTAAATTGATGAATTTTAGTCTCTGGGTTTGGCTCGGTGTATATCCTTATGTGCATATCTTTTGTTATTGCATACTGTAAGATTGGTCTTCCCACCCAAGTTATTATTGTTGTATCCTCTGGACTCCATTCCATTGAGTTTACTATATCACAAGACACACTTAATGGTGGTGATACCCTATATTCAATTGATAAACTATTTTGGCTCATTGACCCAAAGTATCCCCTATTATAATTATACCCATAACTTGTATAAGATAAATTTGCCTCTGTGACAACTGGCTTTGAATAATCACTCCAAAACATTGATTGTATTTTATAATAATCATAGTATCTATCCATCTCATAATCTTTCCCAGTAATAAAATTCGTAGAACTACCCCAATTGTTTACAAAATTAAAGAATAATTTACACATTATACCGTAGCCAGATTTAGGTTCACCATCTTCCTTCTCATTTATTACCCCAATCCCTATTGAGAGTGAGCGAAATATACTCTTATTAAACCATTGTGGTCCACCTACAAAGGAGTATTTTGTAATTCCTTTCCATGGAACAAAACCAATTCTTCCCACATCAAATAATGTATCACACTTCATATATTGACCTAACAAAATGAATTTCCTCGTATACCAATGAAAATTTGAAATAATTGCATCCCTATCAGGATAAGTGGTTAAAGAAAATTGGGATGAAGTAAAATTCCAACTTATATCTAATCCTGCTTTAGGAGAGAAAATACTATCATATCTTGCAATACCGACTGGATATATTTCTAAATGTAGTCCTTGTTTGCCGGGGTTTATGCCTTTGAGTATACCGCATCTTGAGACTCTAATACCTTCTGCTTGTTTAAGTGGTGCCCAAGATACGCATTCATTTTTACGAGCAATATAGCGGAAAAAATTAATTCCCCATTCAGTAAGACCTGGCTTAAACCTAAGTGTTTTAAAAGGAATTTTCATTTCCACATTATATCCGTACTCAGTGATTTTAACAGCTGAATACCAAACACCGTCCCAAGAATATTCTGTATATCTACCATCTTCTTGTACATATCCATCACATTGAACTCCAGCAACATTAACTCCGAATTCATAGGCTGTGATTTTGCTACCAAAAGTGTCTAAATAAATCCAAACATTGTCCCCATTTAATACGTAGTCTCGAGGGACTTTTTTAATATCTAGTTTTTGTGGCTCCGAATCAAAACATTTTAAGGTTATATAAAGATTATCTTGGTCCTGCCATATATAAACGACAGTAGACTCTGTTGCCGGTTCTCCCTCTTGTGGTCTCAATTGAAAGAATTTACTTACAAAGTTAAATTTGCTCCGACCATTTTCATCTTTTTCATTCATGTAGGAAATAGAAATAGTAGGAAAACGTTGTTGAGGAGATACAACATTAAGAAAATATAAAATAATCACCTTATTCCACATAATTATCTAATATTTCTTTTATCAAATTCGTCATTTCTTTTTCTTCAAGAGAAGTAAGCAAGTAAATTGAGAACCTATTTAAATCTAAAAATTCTCCTACTAAAATCTCAATATCGTTTACTGCGACTGTATCAATATTATATACCTGTTGAGAAAAGGAAAGGGAAGTTCCTTGAATTGCCTCATCTTTAAATATACTATATATTCTTTTTATTGGGTCCTCAGAATTAAGAAGTATGCTTTTTTTTTAAGTAATTTTTTGCTCTTCTTACTTCCTCAGCTGTTATATAAGATAAGGATTTTAACACTTTAAGTATATTTTTAATAATTCTTGGTATTTCAGCTGGTGATACTACAAAATAGGTAAGGAATCTTCCAATGTCACTAAAAAGTTCTATATATGAGTAAAGAATGTATATTATTCCTTCCTTTTCCCTAATATTTTGAAAAAGCCTAGAACTTCTGTTATCCCCATAGATAGTATTTAAAACTTCCATAACATATTTTTTTCTCCCACCTATATCCAGGAATTCTACATCCTATTACTCCATATACTTGGTTTATATTCTTTCTTTTCTCTACTTTAACTTCAGGAGTAGGAAGCTTTAATACTGATTTTTCTCTAAACTTCTTTCTCTTCTTAACTTGGGGGAATTTTTTTGAAATCATAGAAACCAATGTTGAATGCTCTATATTCCCAACAGCCACAATTAAAATCCTTTCCCCAATATAATTATCATATAGGAAATTTAAAACTTTAATTCTATCAAGGGTTTTTATACTTTCTGAAGTTCCAATAACAGGATGAGATAATGGATGTTGACCAAAGATGGTTTGTGAAAATCTATGAATTGCATACCTAGACAGTGAGTCCTTGAATCGCCTAATTTCCTGTAAAATTAAGTTTTTTTCCTTCTCTATATCTTCTTCACTAAAAAGAGAGTTATATAAAATATCTCTTAAGAAATCACATACCTTTGCTAAATCTTCTCTCAAGAAGGAGACAAGATAATAAGTATATTCTTTAGTTGTAGCTCCATTAAATCTCCCTCCTATGGAGTCAATGAATAAATTTATGTCTTTATTTGTTCTTCTTTTCGTACCTTTAAGAAGCAAATGTTCAATCAGATGAGAGATTCCATTATTATTTATTGTTTCATCTCGAGAACCCACTAAAATATACATCCCTAAAGATATGGAATTAAAATAAGGAATTGTTTCTGTGATTACTCTTATACCGTTACCTAAAGTTGTTTTATATTGACATGCCTTTCTTTTACTCCTAAAATTATTAGCTCTTTCCAGTCTATATAATTTCCCCAAGCATCCATTAATTCTCTAAATATCAGATTCTCAAGACTTATTATTACTTTTAATCCATAGTTTTTCAAATATTTTAGGATGTCAATTTTTAGAAGTGATTTATGTTCCTTTCCAGATATCCTACGCCAATTTAATGGATCCACAAAAAGAAAGAAA
>MTML01000049.1 GCA_002011215.1 Archaeoglobus sp. JdFR-24 | reverse complement strand
AAAAAGTTAAACTAGGAACTTTTCTCTTTTTAGGCTTGTTTTTCTTCTTTTCCATAATAAATGTACAGAAAGATTAAGACTAACACTATGAAAGTGGTGGTCATTAATATGTATTTGAGAGTTTCGAAGTACGCTCCTATACTCATTGAAGGAATTCCCCTTTTGATTCTTTACTATTTTGTGTTGACATATTTAAGGAGTTGGTTTTTTCCACTCCTCCATCAACGTATCGTAAAGCTCATCATGCTCTTCTATAATGTTATACCATTTCAAGTTATTAGCTAATTTCTGGGCAATCAGGTGATAACATAAGTGAATTTCCCTATCTAAAACTCGAAAATAAAAATCGTCGCATGAACAAAACTCTGCTTCAGGCATCACTAGATAATCTCGTTCCTTTCCGACTACAACCCAAACTGTTCTACCGCTAGGTTTGAAAACATATTTTTTAACACGATTTTCTCTTAGTGCAGCTAAGGCCTTTACAAACCTTTGTCCGAATGTCTCATAAAGTTTAGTCAATTCTTTACCTGTAAGTTTTCCTTCATTTTTGGCTTCTTTGCATATGGCCTCCAATAATTCTATCTCGGAATTTTCTTTCATGAGGACACGATCTAGAAAGAGAGATAAAATGGTTTAGAAATGATTAGTCTATTTCGATTGGTTCGCCTTTTGGTTTCTTTTCTTCCTTGGTTTTGGGCAGTTTAACCTCTAAAACCCCATTTTTATATTCGGTTTTTGCCTTTTTCACATCTACCTTTGCAGGCATTTGAACTTCCTTATAGTATTTGCGTTGAGGTGTATCAACAGATATAGTGAGCAAATCTTCAGTTCCATGTAGTTTAATGTCCTTCTTCTCAACCCCTGGCAACTCCGCAACAACATGGACTTCGCCATCAGTTTCGATGACATCCACAAGAGGTTCCCGCTCTTCCTTTACTAGCGGTCCCATACGACTAGGTTTCACATTTCCAAACTCGCGAATTTCTGGCTTGCCATCAGGGCCTATTTTGACGCTGTAGCCATAGACGAAAGGTCCCCATTCGCGAACAGTTGTTCCATCAGGAAGTTTTCGTTCCCTAACATAGTCTTTAGGGATTCTTGAAGTGAATGTCTTGAATTCTTCTTCTATCATTCTCTCCATTTCGCGAAACATTCGATCAAAATCTTCGAAGAACAAGCCCCTAAAGAAAGGATATCGTCTTCTTTTAAACCATCCAGGATAATCTTCATCCCACGGCATTCAATTTTCACCCAGCTAATGTGAAGAAAGCAATTATCTATAAGTTTTATGCTAAAAATTACTAGCTTAGATTTCTAAGCTGATTCAAAGTTCCTAGAAATGTGCCATCCAAGAGATAAACTTCAGCGTCTCTTAGGTTTACAGCATCCGAACGTAAAATAGGGCCGACGATTCTTTCTGATGTTTTTCTTTCGTTTAGTGGTCTGCCTCCGAGGAGATCGTTGAAAGAGGGCATTATGAAAAGTTTACGTGTTTTTGGTGTAATTTTATAGTTTTCCCTTAATGTTTTTTCGGGAGTATTTTCTACCTTGATTTTATGTTTCTGCAGCAAAATTTTCGTTAATTTTATGGTATCGCAGCTTATTTTTATCCACACTTGTCTGGTTATTTTAAAACCTGCAGGGTCACGAAAAACTATTACGGGATGAACATGGCCCATTACCCAAGTTTTACATCTTAAAAGTGTTGGGGAAGGCCAACGATGACCATGAAAAAGGCCCACGTCGCCTATAGAGACTCCTGTTGAGGGCAACAGTTTAACTCCTTCAGGAAGTAACGGTTCCAGGTTGCCGTCATGATTGCCACGAATTACGGAAACGTTTGGCATCATCTTTTTTATCTGAGTGAAAAATTCTGGTATGTCTTGCCATTCTCCTAGCTCGGCTGTTGCTACAGTATGTTTTACGTCGCCTAAAACTAACAGTTTTTCAGGCTTGTGAATGACTAGAATATCTTTCAGTTTTTTAAGGAGTTTCGGTGTTTGAGTTGGAACGTGTATGCCTTTTTCGGAGAGAGCCATTTCCCAGCCTATATGTAAATCTGCAATAACCAAGGTTTTGGTTTTTTGTTTTTTTATTAAAATTGCAGATTGCAGAGGCATAAGGAATGTCATAATTTTTCCTTTTCTGGATTTTCAATTGTTTTAAGTATAATTTTGTGAATTTGAGGATTTGCTGCTATGAAAGCTACTTTGTTTTGAGGGGCTAATTTTACATCAAGTGGTTTTCCTTCTGGTGATGTTATTTTTGCACCTGCTTCCTTCGATATAAGCCATGCGGCTGCCATGTCTGTTGTTCTAAGTTTTCCACGTATATCTACAAAAGCATCTATTGTCCCGTTAGCAACATAGCAGATTTCTAAAGCATTTGCTCCTAAATGCCGTATATGTTTCGTTTTTTTTATAAGCCGCGTTAATTTAGGAATAATTTTCTCGGCTTTGTAGGTGTTTAGATCTATTCCTATTATTGCTTCTTCTAGAGGAATATTTTCTGAGGGGGATATTCTACGGTTGTCTCGGTATGAGCCTCTTCCTTTTTGAGCGATGTATGTTACGTTGTGGAAAAGATCTGCAACTAAAGCTGTGTGCACAGTGCTTAAAGCTGGCCTTGTTGAGACAGCAATAGATGTAGCAAAGAAAGGTATGCCTCGGATAACATTCGTGGTGCCATCTATGGGATCAATAGTCAAGAAGTTTTTGTCAGGATTTTCGCCATATTCGATTATTCCAGATTCTTCGCTAACAAGGGTGAAAGAGGTTATATGTTCTTTTAGTGTTTCTATTATTGCTTTTTCAGCTACAAGGTCGATTTCTTTTATTGGGTCACCGCCAGCTCCTATTCCGAGATTGGATTGCGATTTTTTGGATGCTTTTATGATGGGTGTTATTTGTCTTCTTATGTTGTCTTTGCATTGAAGGAGAAGCTTCAGCCAATCAAGGTTTTTTGTCATTTCCTCCGCTTCCATGAGCTTTATACTATTGTTTTTGATAAAGCCTTTACTGAAATCATTGGATAAAATAGGGGATAGNTAATCTAAATTGAGTATTTTTATAGAAAATTCTTCTGAAAAACAAGCTCATAAACCATTTAAGCAAACCAGGCGCAAATAGATGAATATCGGAGGATATCTCAACGGTCTCGAAAGTTGAGAGAGTTTTAGACTTTCTCAGAGATGGAAAATGGCATACTCTGAAAGAGGTTAAGAAGAAGCTAGAATTAGATGAAGAAGGTGCTGGCAAAGTTTTTGCATTTCTAAAAGAATATAGTTTCATAATTATTGATGAAGTAAAGGGTAAAGTTAAGCTTGAAGAGAACGTTAGAAAGTTTTTGTCAAAAAGGCTATGTAATGAGGCTCATTAGATTTTTATAAGTTTTCAAAAATTTCTTGCCTTTTTCTGTAATTCTGAAAACTGGTGCAGGGTGGGAATGTTCATTGACAACAGATAAAAGGCCAGTATTTATCAGAAATCCTAGATAGTATTTGAGTTGTCTAAAACTTAGATTGCATCGATACATGAAATAGGTTTTTCTAGTGTTTTCCTGAGAGTTTTCTAAAATATCTGCAATTATGTCAAAACTTCCACGATGCCCACTTCTAATACTTTCTTTATCGGAATTTAACAAATTAATCAACTCTTGAAAGTTAGACTCCCTTCTCCCTAGAGAAAATAACAGAAACGAAAATTTAAAGGTTCTGAATAGAAGATGTAATCAAAAATTTGGGAAAAGAGATTCTTATTAATAGATTTTTTTTATCAACTTTGCAATGTCTATATTTTTTTCGGTGAAAATGCTTATTCTATTTTGGTTATCTACAAGAGAAAGCACTTTCGCTTCTTTTCCTTCAACAATGACATTTTTGATTTGCCCGAGGTCGAATAGCTCAGATAGTTCTTCTCCAGTTTCGATAGAAGATGAGGAAAGTACAGCGTAGTCA
>MTML01000026.1 GCA_002011215.1 Archaeoglobus sp. JdFR-24 | reverse complement strand
TCATCTACAGCAAATTATCGTTGTTCTCTGAGAGATAATAATTTTTATTCCCCTGTTTCTCCGTTGTTAGGTTATTAAAATTGTTTTCCCACTTAATTAGTCTCATTTCAATTTTATTAAACCTATACCTGCCCAATTTTGATTCCAATTTTTAACGAATTCTATGTATTCGTATTTTGATTTTATTTCATTCCAAAATTTACTTACTTCACAACCAGTTTCAGGAGGATGTTGAACTATATCATGCAATGCTATTATCCCTCCTTTTTTGACTAAACCGCTATACATCTCAAAATCTTTTTTCACACCCTCATAGGTATGGTCACCGTCTATGAATAAGAAATCAAACTTTCTATCTCCCAATATAGATTTAAGTTTCTCTCGTGTTTCTCTTTTGTGAGAATTTCCTCTAATTAAATAAATTTTTTGCTTTGATTGAGCAAATAACCGAAATAAAATTATTTTCCATTTGGGATAACCTCCTCCAAATTTTCCTCCTGGCAAATCTATGCTTATTATAGTAGCATTTTGTGATGCAATTCGAGAGAATAAAAACAAAGTTCCTCCATTTCCGGTCCCAATTTCAAGAATATAGTTCAAGGTTAATTTATTTAAAAATATTAAGAGTTGTAAAATTTCTTCCCGGAGTTGTGCAGGTTTAATTCTTTCTCCACCAACAGCAAAACTGAAATCTACTAACTTACTTAAATTATCAGTCTTGAAACTTTTAATTCTAATTAACCAAATTGGCAAAAAGACTCTTCTTATTGCGTACCTGGAAATTATTTTTATAAAGTTGGAAAAAACCTCTTTCTTAAAAATTTTAACCTCCTCTCTGGGGGTTTCCACCACTTTCTTTCATTTTTATTGAAATTAAACAACATTCTCCTACATTTTCTAATAATAAATAGTACGCCCTCTGCGAAGGAATTGGGTATAACCGCTTGTGAGTATCTGAAGTTTCTGAGCGAAACGAGGAATTTGAGTGAGGGCGTAGCCCGAACCAGATATACTCTGTTATACGACGTTGCGATACTCATTTGTTTTTCAACTCCTTTAAAACGAATCCTACGATTGCATTGTCAATTACTTTGGTTTGGCTTGTATTCATGCCAACCCCTATATGGCTCATAATTTTATCTTTACAGGTGGATGCAATTTTATAAAAATGAGGATATATTTCCTTGAAAGCAACCTCATCACCTTGGTTTAATGTGGTATGGTTATAGAAAAAACGAAGAGTGTATTCACGGTCGATTGGGGGCATTAGCTCAGGAAGTATATGATGAAGGGCTTTGGAATTAGCGACTATTTTGGTTTGACTCACACTAACTCTTGTATTAGCTAAAACTTCCCATAAATCCGAAGTAATAGAAGCTATATTGCCTTCTTGGATGTTAGTGATTTCAAAATACTCAAGGGTAGAAATTTGTCTTTTTAGCTTCCTAAAACTTTCTTTAACATCCCTCAACTCGGCAAGTTTTGCAGGCCCAGGTCCCATTCTATGAAGCCCCCACGAAGTTAAAGTAGCATAAAGATAATCGAAAAATAAATCGTCTAAAAGGGCTTCAGATGGCTTATTGTGTCTTCGTAATATTTCTAAGGTTTTAGTATGAAAATAAATGCTAGGACCTGTGAATAAGTTTCTTTGATCGAATACCACTACGTACTCATCAAAATATTCAATAAGCAATTCCACGCGTTCTTGCATTCGCCTAATTGTATTTTGTTGTCTCATCTTTTTCTCCCCTTAAAAGCAATGTCGTATAACGTCCTCGGTGTATGCGAAGTTGCCGAGCGTAGCGAGGCAATTTGGGTGAGCGAAGCAAACCGCATACACCGTGTTATACGCCGTTTCGCTCATATCTCATCTATTTTTATCAGTAAAGTTAAACAGCTTTGGCGATTTAAATTCTATCAGAAATTCTCTTATTCTTTTCTCAGATAATTTTACATATTCTTTTTCTATATCATACCCTACATAATGTCTATTTGCTTTTATCGCAGCGATTGCGGTTTGCCCACTCCCAATGAAAGGGTCTAAAACTACCTCTCCTTCGTATGTGTAAAGCTGAGTCAATCTATATGGGAGCTCAACAGGAAAAGGAGCAGGATGACCTACTTTATGAGCAGGTTCTGCTGGAAATGTCCAAACACTTTTAGTAAACTCCAGGAATTCGTCTCGTGATAGCGTGCTCTTTCTCTTATTCGTATTCCTTCTTGAAAACATGCTTTTCGAGAAAACCAAAATATATTCATGAACATCTCGTAAAGTAGGATTAGCAGGAGAGAGCCAACTACCCCATGCTGTTGAGGAACTTGCAGAAGATGCCTTATTCCATATAATTTCTCCTCTCATTAGAAACCCCAATTCGAACATATCCTTAGCGATAAATACATGAAGGGGAATATACGGTTTCCTTCCTAAATTTGCGATGTTAATACATGCTCTGCCTCCGGGTACAAGCACTCTATAAACTTCTTTCCATACTCTCTTCAAAAATTCCAAATATTCTTCAAGTGTAAAATCTTCATCATACTCTTTTCCTACATTATAGGGCGGTGAGGTCACCATCAGATGAACACTGTTGTCAGGTAGCTCCTCCATCCTTTCAGAAGACTTACAAAAGATTTTATCTAAAAATTCTGAACGGATGGGGTTCTCAACATATTTGGTCCTCTGCTCTTTTGGTAATCCTTCATATAATTTGCTTGTATAAAAAGGTGTAGAATCGTGATTTATCCTGCCCGGAGAACCAAAGGAACTTGTTTTAGTGCCTCTCTTTCTTTTGTTTTTCATTTTAGTCTTCCCTCCAGTAGTCTACCCATCTTTTATACGGCTTGTAATCAATTTTTGTTTTCCGCCAACTTATCTCAATAACTTTAGATAAATCATCACTAACTAAACTTGATAGAGCGTCTCTAGTTATTTCAACTCCTCTTGGATTTGTTCCACGTTTAGGAAGCTTTATGTATCCATCTCTCCCTATTTTGCTAAAAAGTCTTTTTTGTGCTTCTAAAGGAATATAATAGAATCCACCTTTATCTCCCCAATTTATCTGAATAAGTAGAATTTCACAGTGTGGGTAATAGGTCTCTCTAAATTTTCTTGCCTTTTGAGCATCAACTGTCCATATGAGTTTAACTCCACTAAATCCTCTACCAGTTATTGTTTTAATGGATATTGGTTTGCCAAATAATTTTACATCAACTTCAGGTTCTGTTATTGGTATCTCAGTTTCTACATTTGCTTCCCCAAATTTATAGATAAGTAAAGCAATGATAATTCTTTCACGGAGGGAGCCTACTTCCATTCCAATTTTCCCTGCTCTTGAGCTCTCTAACTCCGCAAGTTGAAACAGATAGGGTAATCTATCTTTTATTCTGTTTATAAGTTTTTTATCCTCAAATATTTCTATCAACTTATTTGACATCTTTTATTCCTCCTATAAGCGAAATGGCGTATAACTCTGTTATATCCGAATCAGGTTCGGATATACTACCATATTTGGAAGATATAGGGACAAGGTTCACATATACCACCCTCTGGTTGAACCGTCTTTCCGTTAAATTTCCCCTTTCCCTTGTCCTCACTTTTCCTCCTTTAAATCTAATCCGTCAAATGGGCTTTTAATTCGAGTATTCAATGTAGAGATTGAGTAAGGGACTATCAAAATATTTTGAAGTTTTGAAAAATATTTTGTACACACTTTTTGGGTTATATCCTCCATCATAGTTTTAACCCCTTTTGTGTCCACCAAGATTTAATATATAACAAAGAAACCAAAGAAGTCAAGCTATTTTTGTAGATTGTCCAACACATATTGAACCGGGCAAAAATGTTTAAAATGTTAAAAAATATCTTGTAATGGATGGATTTCACTCTATGATGAAATTGAAAGACTGCACATGAAAAATTTAAGTTATCTGGAGTTATATAAACGAGAGCCAAAAAATNGGACGCTTCCTACTTATAACCCATTATTTCAAAATACACTGAGTTGACG
>MTML01000051.1 GCA_002011215.1 Archaeoglobus sp. JdFR-24 | reverse complement strand
TATAACTCTACCTGTTTTATCGTATATCCCTACATTAACTTTTTGTAGAGCAACACTTGAATGCTTTAAAGGTATTCCATACCTTATATATACTTTTTCTTTTGCAGGAATAGGAAATCCGTGAATAAAAAGTTTTATCGGAAACTTTTTATCTGTACAACTTGCACATACAGGACCATGCCACTCAATATTCCCTTCCATATCTACATCACCAAGTTTATAACAATAAATTACTTGTGGAACAATATTTGTATCAATATATGCATACTCTCCATATTTACCAGCAGGAATACGAATAACTTCAGTATACTCACTCTCTCCTCCAATCGCTCGTTCAATAATCCATTCTTTATTATCTATTTCTACTTCTGTCCTCCAATTAACTATAATCTGTCTATATTCTCCAACAACATCAAAAGAAACAAGTTCTACAGCAATAGGTTCTTCGTCACTTACACCATAAAATCCATCTGTAGGATAATCTGCTTTGTCAGGATGGTAATGATTATTATAACTCGCTTCAATCCATCCTGCACTTCTTCTTACATTTGAAATACGCAATTCATCAACAATGCCATGAAAAGAGTAATTAGTATAAGCAACATGCCCTATACGAGTTGTCATTGTATTATCTGAAGCAAAACTTGTTAAACTAAAATCAGGTGTTTCTGTAGTTGTTTGTTGTTGTCCATTAATATATATATCAACATTGTCATTAGCTACATCAATAATTCCAACAACATGATAAAATTCATTTGCATTGATTGGATTAGTAGTGATTTCATATTGGAAACTCTCAGATAGTTGAGACCTACCTCCTATTACTATCGTATTATCTACTACTATGTCACAAAGCATCCTAGAATAAGTTCCATCCCATGTTTCATCTAACCATGTTCTTCTATCACTTGATGTTTCACTTCTAATCCATGCTTCTATTGTAGCAACTGTTGCTCCTCCCACAAAATCAGCATCTGAAGGTAAACTTATATAATCATCTTCTCCATCAAAATACAAAGCATTACCTATTTGTCCAGTGACTAAATTACCAGAAGACATGCCCCCATTACAAGTGCCATCATTATTATTACAAGTAGCACATATTTCTTGTGGTGCATCACCTGAAGGGTCTCCATGCATGTGTTGTACCATCATATAATTATTATCCCAAACTCCTTCATAATCTTGTTGATTAGCACAATTTGGATTGCCATAATACATATAAATAGTAGTATTAGAAGTAGAAGAAATAGATGGAACTTTTATCCAGACTACCAAATCACCTGTGGTATTATCGTATCTTTCAATCTCATGGGATAATTTAGTTTTGCCGTCTGATGCAGTAAATAAAATATCACCTCCATCTGCTTGGGCAACATTTCCCCCATTTGCAATATCTCTGAGCCAGCTATAAGGAGTACCGTGTTTATAAAAAAGCATAGGAAAATTAGTCAAATCAGAGGGAACTCTTGCAGCATCTATTGTTATTTCTCTCCGATATTGCCAACCATTACCACTACCTGGTGTATCATTCCCTTGGGTTTCTTGGAATCCAAGCGAATAAAAACCATAAGGACAACTTTGATTATTATAACTTGTCTTAATCCAATCTGCACTCCTCGCTACATTGGAGATACGCACTTCGTCGACAAGTCCATGAAAAGAATAAGAAACATTACTAACATGTCCTATATGAGTTGTCATTGTGGGATCTGAAGCAAAAGTTGTTAAACTAAAAGCAGGTGTTCCCGTAGTTGTTTGTTGTTGTCCATCAATATATATATCAATATTGTCATTAGCTATATCAATAATTCCAACAACATAATGAAATACATCTGCATTAATTGTTCCGGTAGTTATTTCATATTGAAAATCGTCAGAGGATTGAGATCTGCCTCCTATTCGTATTGTATTATCTGTTTGTATTTCACAAAACATTCTAGGATAAGTTCCATCCCATGTTTCATCTAACCATGCTCTCCTGTCGGTTGATGCTTCACTTCTAATCCACGCTTCTATTGTAGCAGCTCCTGCTCCTCCAACAAAATCAGCATCTGAAGGTAGACTTATATAATCATCCCCTCCATCAAAATTCAAAGCATTACCTATTTGTCCGGCAACTAAATCCTCAGAAGTCATAGAGCCATTACAAGTACCGTCATTATTATTAGAAGTAGCATCAATTTCTTGTGGTGCAGCACCTGAAGGGTCTCCATGCATATGTTGTACCATCATATAATTATTATCCCAAACGTCAGTAACTTGTTCTTGACTTGTAACACTTGCATTACCATAGTATATGTAAAGTTCAGTATTAGCAGTAGAAGAAAGAGAAGGTATTTTAACCCAAGCTACAAGTTCACCTGTTGTGCTATTATATTTTTCTATTTCATGAGCTAATCTACTACTATTATCTCCTGTTTCCCAATCTACTGAAGACAAGGCAAAAAGAATATCATCAGCATCAGCTTGTGCATTGGAAGCTAAATCAGCATCAGAAGGTAAATTTATAAGAACAGGAAAATTAGTCAAATCTGCTGATACTTTTGTATAATCTATAGTAATTTTTTTACGATAAGCCCAGTTAGTTAATGCTATTTGTGAAAACACTTTATTAAATACAAATAAATTAATTATAAATAGTGAAAGAATAAATTTTTTCATAATTTTTTACTTTAATATATGCCAAGTATCAGCACTTGTGTCATATACATTGTGATAAGAAGTACCTTCATAATAACGTAAATAATCCATATGATAAGCTAAATGAGGACCTATTGTTCCACTTCCATGAAGCGGAAGATAAAAATATCCATTTCCAGTAGAAGTATAACGAGCATCAAATTCTGCGACAAATTCTCCTGTTTGAACAGGAATTGAATGCCAAATTCTCTCTTCATCAGTTGCTTCACAATTAAGATATACTGAATAAGGTGAACTTACGTATTGACTTGTAACAACTTCTGGGGTCTCTACTGTTGTCCAATCAGAGATATCGCCGTCCTCAAAGTCATCAAAGAAAATAAAAGTATTAAAACCATTGCTGTTAGAAGCTACAGTACCATTTCCATAATACATATAAATCTTTTTTTCACTGGATGCAGTGATTGAAGGTATTTTTACCCATACTGTAGCAGAGGAGCTTGCAGTATAAGTTTCTATCCAATAGTTTAATTCAGTAGCATCATCAGAATCTATAAACCTAATGTCTTGAAAATTAGTCTGCATATCAGCGTCATAAGAAACATTTACTTTTACCTGATAATCAGTAAGAGTATTTGTATTTTGTGTATTATCTATAATAAGTGGTCTTCGTCTTGTCCAGCTTGCATTCCACCAAGCAAAAAGACTATACGGTAAACAAAGGATTGCTCCTGTTATTATAATTATTGAAATTTTTTTCATAAATTCTTCCTAGGACGGGAGAATCCCATTTTTAGTTGAAATTGAGTAACACTCCCCCCATTTTTTCTAAAAACCATTCTTTCTCTTCTCCCATTTTCTCTACCTTTATTTTTCCCCGTCCCTCTTTTTTAGATTTCATATAAAACTTCACTTGTCAAGTAAAATCTTCTCTTAACTTTTTTCCTTTTTTTCCCTGCTATATCAATAAGTACAAAGAACTTCTTCTTTTCTCCTCCATAGAAAAATATGTCTCTTTCTCTTCTACCACTTCCCTTTTTTTAATCTCTTCCTTTATAGCCATTCTTAAATATTCAGTGTAATGCGTATATGGAATGCAAAATCAGTGTTTTTGTGTACACCCTTATTAAATGACAAAATCCAAATTACGAATGACGAATTAAATGAGGAAACTTAAGTACGAGGTCATAAAGAATTGGGAATTTTATTTGAAATTCGGATTTCGTTATTCAGATTTGATAATGTTTAGGATTACAAGTTAGTTTTTCTAAAAAAAGCTAACCTATTCTTTCCAAATACAAAGCTCTGGAAGTGTGAATTCCATTGCGAGAGAGTGGGGGAGTGGAATATTTTTAAATTGGTTCCACT
>MTML01000127.1 GCA_002011215.1 Archaeoglobus sp. JdFR-24 | reverse complement strand
GAGAAACATAATTTGCACAATCTGCAGAGTAATTTTTAAAAAATGGATTACGCTTTGTTTGGGTTTCAGAAACCCACTTATCAGCATATCTTGCCACTTGTGAACGATTGTAAGCAAGAGTTACTTTATGAGAGAAGATGATAATAGTTAAAATTACTATGGTCCTTATCGTTTTGTTCATTTTTTACCTCTCCTAATTTTATCTATTGCTTTTCTAGATTTTGTTTGAATCCATATATCTTCAGTATCTAAGCAGTTTTTTAGTAGTGAAATAACTTGGTCATTTCCTATTTTTATCAACAGATCTAATGCATATAGAGGAGCTTCTTCCTTCCACTTTTTGGCAAGTTGTACCTGTTCTGAATCTGGCAAATCAGGTCTTAATATCTCCTGCGTAATCCACTTATTTAAAGATTCTCTGAAAATTAGTGGTTCTTTTTTGAAAATGCTAACAAGTACGGAAATTGGATTTAAGGTATCTCCTAATTCTATTAATCCTTTAGCAGCAGCGAGTTGGACTCTAAGTGTCGAATCTTTTAAAGCTTTTTTTAAAGCTATCTTCACTTTTTCATCGCATTTCAAATATTTACAAAGGATTACTAGCCCTTCTATTGCTTTTTGACGAACTTGTGGCCATTTATCATGTAATGCACTAATTAAAGGAGAAATACCTCTTGGATCACGGGCACATCCTAAGTAGTAAGCACAATCCTGTCGATATTCTGGCTCAAGAGTAGAGTCCTGTAATTCTCTTATGAGTCCCGGAATTTTGGGTCTTAAATTTCGTATTTGGTTTTCAATCATTTTCCTATTAATCTCTTCTCTTAAAGAGTCGGTTTCCATTTTCTCCTCGGCTTTTACATTATCTTTAAGCTTTTCTTTCACTTTTTTGTTCTCCTCCACTTTAGAAACTTCAGTTGAGTCTGCATTGCTTTCTTCCTCCTGCCTTTCCATTGCAAAACTTTTTAAGAACATAATTCCAACAAACAGAATCAATATAAAAGCCAATATCCTTGATTTTAAATATCTCCTCTTCATCTCTCCTCCTAATATATTACCATAATTTTTCTTACTTCCTTAAATCCACCTGCCCTAAATTTTATAAAATAAATACCCGATGTCAGTTCCCCCCTATCCAATGAAATTATATATTCTCCTGGAAGTAATTCTTTGTTAACTAATGTCTTTACTAATACTCCTGCTATATTATATAATTTTAGTGAAATATATCCTCTTTTAGCCACTGAATACTGAATACTTGCCCCTCCAATTACAACACTCGGATAACAAGTTAATGAAAAACTACTAATCTGACTATCAGTATTTTCTCCTAATCTTACATCTATCCTAAATTTTCGTAACTTCCCTGTATAAGCATAACTCTTTTTCTCTCGCATATTAATTATATTACCAGTTTCAATATCAGTAAGAATAAATACTAACTCATCTGGAACTTTATTTATCTCCGGCCAAGTTAATGTTATCTCTTCGTCATTGTAGCTGACTTCTGGATTCTCCCAAGATTTCCCACTAAAATGTCCAAAAGTTACATTAGGGAATATTAGGATGAAGCAAAGTATGTATTTCAAAAACAAAGATTTCATAGTCATTTTCATTCCTCCTTTCTTTTGTTTGGGGTTTCTTTTCCTACTACTGAAGAAATTTCTCTTACAAAATCATCTAAATTCCCAATTTTTACTCCTTCAGTTACTAAAATCCTCTCAGCTGTGAAATGATTCCTTCCAACTCTTACTTCATCTCCGACAATTTCAAACTTTAAATTATTTGACATTGGTTCAAAATATCCTATACATTTTGTTATATTTTTATATCTCGGGCATGGATGTACAGAAATTTGTCCACTCATTACTTCGTCAGCGAGATCTTCATAAAATGAATGGAGGCTATAAGGAATAGTAGTAAGGAAAACCAATATTTTTTCATTTAATGCAAAAATAGGCTCAGTAGTAATTATTAATGTCTTTCCACTCAGAATTTTTACTAAAACTTCTTTTTTTTCTAATTCCCCTTTAAGATATTTCTCAACCTCTATTGTAATCCAAGTCTGATAAGGACCTTCGGGATGATTTTCTATCTTTTTGACTTTACCAATGACTATGCAGTCAGTATATGGAACCCATTCTTTAGCAAATCTAAGCTGGTCTTTTGGTCCCGTGGGGAATAAAGGAGATTTCCAATCCTTTCCAAATCTTTTTTGGTAGAGATTTAATTCTCCTCTTCTCCTAAGGATATTTATAGTAAAAAAATCCTCGTTTGTTCCATTTCTCTCATATATGCCAGTTATACGAGAAGAAGAACTTCCAATTATTAATCCTTTTCTCCATAGTTCATCAGTAATATTCAAATTTACATCAAAAGAAAAAACATAAGTCCAATATTCACTATCCAAGTCTTTAATATATTCACCTACTTGTCCTGAAACCATAACTTTATTTTTTAAACATATCATATTAGGAGAAGAAAAATGTTTTTTAAGTTCAGAAGTAGAAAGTCTTATTTCTCCTGTTCTAAGACTTAATATTACTACCTTTCCCTCCCATCCATAAATTGCTATATACTTATTATCTTCGTCAATTTCAATAACATGAGAGCCTAATTTTTCATTAAACCTTTTTCCCCACATTAATCCACCTTTTCTTAATCTAAAAAAATATAAATACAAAGCATTCTCTCCACTAACCGAAATATATTTCCCATTATATGTGTTCACTATCTTCTGACTCTCTAACTTTAACTTCTCACTTTTCCATTTCATTTTACCATCAGGAAAAGAGTATATATAGAAAACATTCTCAAAATTATCAAGTAGAACAATCATCTTATCCGAACGATAATCAAAAATTTCTATATTTTTCTCTCTACTTAATATATTTTTTAAGATCATTTTCTTTCCAGTTTTATCAATAATGTCTTTACCATAAATTAGATATTCTCCATTAGGCAAAATTTTAGATATTCCTCGTCCTAATTTATGATGAAATGTATGAAGATTTTTCCCACTAATATCATATATTTGTGTCTCTCCATTCTCATAATCATTCCATTCTATATTTATAGTATTTCCTATATCAGAAATAAGTAATTTAATTAAAACACATTGCTCAATTTCAGAATGTTCTTTACTATTCTTTTCCCACAATAACTTTCCATCTGGAGCAAATAGATATACATAGCCCACCCAATCTTGAATTACTCCAATTACTACATGTCCACTCTTTTCTGCTATTTCACAACTAACCATCTTTCCCTTAAACTTCTTGCCCCATATCAGGTCACTATTTGGAAAAAGTTCTTGTGCAAGTGGTAATTTCTCTTTTACCTCAGTATAACCAAAACCAAAAAGCTGACCCGTTACTATAATTATTAGTCCACTCATAAAAATTTTTCTTCCCATTTCTTCCTCCTCTAATGCACTATCATAATTTTTCTTACTTCCTTAAATCCACCTGCCCTAAATTTTATAAAATAAATACCCGACGATAGTTCCTCCCTATCCAATGAAATTGTATATCGCCCTGGTTTTAGCTCCTCATTAACTAATGTCTTTACTAATACTCCTGCTATATTATATAATTTTAGTGAAACAAGTCCTTTTTTAGCTACTAAATACCTAATACTTGCCCCTCCAATTACAACACTCGGATAACAAGTTAATGAAAAACTACTAATCTGATTATCAGTATTTTCTCCCACTCCTACATCTATTCTAAATTTTCGTAACTTCCCTATATAAGTATAACTCTCTATTTCTCGCATATTAATTATATTACCACTCTCAATATCAGTAAGAGTAAATAATAACTCGTCTGGAACTTTATTTATCTCCGACCAAGTTATTTCAGGAGTTGGATTTTGTATTAGCATTCATTTTTTAATGAAAACATATAAACATATAAATTTAAAATGTCAAGCAAAAATTGTAGATTGTCCAACACATATTGACCGGGCTAAAATGTTTAAAATGTTAAAAAATATCTTGCAATTGGATGGATTTTACTCTATAATG
>MTML01000119.1 GCA_002011215.1 Archaeoglobus sp. JdFR-24 | reverse complement strand
GTGTTCACCAGCCAGTTTGGTTAGAGCGTAAGGTGAGAGAGGGTTGGGAGGCATGCTTTCTGTTTGAGGTAGGCTAGAGGTATCGCCGTAGACTGAGGAAGAGGACGCATAGATAACTTTGCGGATGCCGTTCTCTTTGGCTGCCAACAAAACGTTTAGAGTACCCTTTATATTTACATCGTTGGTTGTTAAAGGGTCTTCTATGCTGCGAGGAACTCTGGCAAGGGCAGCCTGATGGAAGACATACTCGGCACCCTGAAAGAGCTTTTGAAGTAGCAAGAGGTCGGTGATACTGCCCTGAACGAACTCAACATTGTCCTTTCTAAGCAGATCAGCTATGTTTTCTAGCTTACCTGTAGAAAGGTTATCGAGGATGATCACCTTGTAACCTCGTTCTGCCAGCTCCTCAGCCAAATGTGAACCAATGAAGCCAGCTCCTCCTGTAACAATTGCTTTCTTCATCTCTCTCCCATCCACATTATTAAAGTCTTCCTATTCCTTCTCCCTTGTTAGTCTTCGGCTCTTGCTCGGAGTCTTTTGTGTCGGATAGCTATTGCTGTCATCTATTTTCCGGTCCGCCAGATATCAGCTGGACAAGCTCGCCTCACACGGTTTTGTCTCCCCCCGTTCTTTCTGCCGTACTGCCTATATTGTGTGCCTAGCCCTTTGTTTACTCGATGCTGTCTTCTGCTTTCTGAAAGGTTTCCGCGGGATCGGTAACGAAAAAGGATGTTTTTGGCCCGTCCCATCGCCTCGCCAGGAAGCTAGACTACTTACCTTTGATCTTCCTGGAGTATTGCCCCGCCATGCCACAAATTCCTGGCATTTGAAAAAGGGTGTCGTCTTAAGTGCAAGAATGCGAGCATAGCGCGAGTCAGTATACATCTCCTATCCTGTTGGAGTATTCATATAGACTTTCAATAGACTTCGGAAGCTAAGGCGAATATACTTCGTCATTTGATCCCTTCGAATATTCTCCGTCGGCAAAGTTCCGCCTTTTGCTTTTTCAACCAATTTAACCAACCTTCAAGTCAAGTCACGCTGTAGACCTTAATTGTGTGTAAACAGAGTCAGATCAGAACCGGAGTTCCCTGCCAGCTCGGGGATGTTAAGAGTACCGGGGCCATTGGTCTCAAAGTCATCCATCGGATCCCCCATCGAGCGAGGTAGCCGTTACTGCCTAAGGAGCATCATGAAAGACAGTGCTAACGCTTGCATTACCAATTTGACTGAATTGGCACAGTCAACTTTGAATCCTGGCTGCCTGAACAAAACAAACCCGCGGTTTCCGTAAGGTATGTCGTCCGCTTTTGGACATAGATGTTGAGCGTGAACCGTAGAGCCATTCTTTACTGCATGGAAGTTCTTGGTCTCAGGATCGGGCACTCCGCCAAACCACGAGAGCATAAATTCCAGGAGGAGCGCGCTGACAACTTGCTGAAACATCTTTGGAGAAAGATAGTGAAAGAGTTACACTTTGGTTCCATCACCAATAACCAGCATTATCGTCTTCATTTTTGCTTCCCTTGCCCAATCGGCAATTATTATAGCCTAACTAAACTAAGATAACAAGGCATGTCTTTAGAAGAGAGTGACGTGAAGTAGGAGAGGATATGCTGAAAGTTATGAGAGCTAATCAAACTGACGTGCGAATCACCAACATTTCGGTTTGCTATCTTTGCTTTGCCTTGATTTTTGGTTTTTTCTGGAAGGAGGAAGCCCATAGCAAAAGCAGGCTTATAATTGTCAAACGTCATCAATGGGTTATCCAGCAATGACTCAATTTAGACGACCTATTATCCCTCTTTGAAGTACTCGCTCTTTTTTCAGCACTCGACTTAAGGTGTTTTCATAGCTTTTCATCCTTCTACTGCCATCTCGTTTCCCCGCCATTTTGTTTTGGGCGGAAGTTATTCTTTTTGTTATTTAGCTACTCCAGCATGGCTCGGGGTTCACCTCCAAATACTACTTGCCAGTTAACGATTTTTCAGCTAGGGTTACAGGGCTTGCAGGAAATCCCATTATCGCTCATAATTTTTAAAGCCTATTACTGCAGTGATGGGAGGCGCGCGGAAACAGAGCAACTGTGAAAAAGTAAAAGAAGTGTGGCGGAGGATGGGTTTAGTTCATGAAGATATGACACTGGAAATTGGCGCCACCCTTTCTCTCGTGCGGCGCTAAGGAGTGTCGGGTTAGCGAAGGCATGTGGCTTGTCCGCGAGATCTTAAGAGGCTCTCAAAAAGAGGGAGAACGGCGAAACGGGCAAAAGGTCCCTAGGTCCAATATCCAAAGTTGAAGAGCCTACTCCGGACAAAGGATGTAGGGCATTGGATATGGAACTTCTTTGAGCAAGAATGAAGCCGAGGGAGAATTGACCAGAGTAACTAAACGTTATGAATCAGGAAAGCCTGTAACTTTCGTTGAAAGTGTTCTATTATATATGGACAATAATATCTGCTTCGAAGATTCTAGTGGTGGGTACTGGGACAAGAGCCTTGAGAAAAATGACATAAATTTAAGGGCAAGGATTTAGAAATTAGGGTTCGTGAAAGTGGAGGCAAATGTCCGCTGAATCGAAAAGATGAGATACCAATAGGTGACCCAAGGACATTACTGGTCATGACGGATGCTCTTTGCACTCGGCACTGTCACTCTGTCCGGATGTATGACTATGTATGCCAGAGTGTAACTGGCGCCCACTGAAGCTTGAAGTGACTACGCTTGATAATCTTGAGTATAGGCATACGCAATGCGTGGATTCTGGAAGGCTTAAGGCTGCGAGGTGGCAGGATAATCTTTGAATGCCGTAGGCTGGAGAAATGAAGATTGCAGTAATCCTTGGCACTCGCCCAGAGATAATAAAGATGTCTCCCGTGGTTAAGGAGCTTGAAAGGAAGAAGATCGATTTCTTCATTGTCCACACTGGGCAGCACTATTCCTACAACTTAGACTCGGTCTTCTTTGAACAGCTTGAGCTTCCCCAACCTAAGTATAGGCTTAAGGTTGGTTCCGGTTCTCACGCTGAAGAGACGGGCAAGATGCTCATGGGCGTTGAGAAAGTGCTCTTGGAAGAGGAGCCCGATGTTGTTCTTGTTGAGGGCGATACTAATTCCGTGCTTGCTGGAGCACTGGCAGCCGTTAAGCTTCATATGAAAGTGGGCCATATCGAGGCGGGCTTAAGAAGCTATGATAGGCAAATGCCAGAGGAGGTTAACCGGAGGCTGACTGATCATTGTTCCGATTACTTATTTGCTCCCACTGAAAATGCAAAGGCAATCTTGCTGAGTGAAGGCATCTCCAAGGAGAAGATATTTGTCACGGGCAATACCATTGTTGATGCCATTTATCAGAATTTGGAGAGAGCAAGGAGGCAAGGCAACGCTCTCAACGCTCTACAGCTTAATCCAAGGGAATATTTCCTGGCAACCCTTCACCGCCAGGAGAACGTAGACAATGCAGAAAGGTTTTTCTCGATCTTGAAAGCATTGGACGAAGTGGCTGAGGAGTTTCACACGTCGATAGTGTACCCCATCCACCCCCGTTCTCGGAAAAGGATCGACGAGTTTGACTTAAGACCGCAAAACCTCATGCTAATTGATCCTGTAGATTTTCTGAGTTTCCTTCAGCTGGAGAGTAACGCACGCCTCATTCTGACCGATTCAGGTGGTGTTCAAGAGGAAAGCTGTGTAATTGGGGTTCCCTGTGTCACTCTGAGGGACAATACTGAAAGACCCGAAACCTTGGAAGTAGGATCAAATATCCTTGCTGGGGCTATTCCCGAGAGAATTCTGGAATGCTCCCGAATAATGCTTGCCAAAGAAAGTAACTGGCGGAATCCCTTCGGTGATGGAAGCGCAGGGGAGAGGATTGTCAGAGTAATAACTGGGCATTAATGGCCTAAGATACTGTTGCTGGTGGCCTTAAGGTTAGTACACGCCAGCGGTAAGCTAGGGTTAGGTAAGCGAATGCGGGTACTCTTTGAGTTAAGGGAGGGATCTGGGAGGTAAGTCATAAAAGTGAGTTTATCGAC
>MTML01000111.1 GCA_002011215.1 Archaeoglobus sp. JdFR-24 | reverse complement strand
TTCATAATCATTCCATGATTTTTTATTTTTTCTATAGTTGTATAGAAACTATATATAGATATATAGATTATTTCGAAAAAATATATATTTATAATTTTTTTGAGAAGCGGTGAGGAGAAAATGAAGAATAGAATCAGGGGTGCCTTTGTAATAGCGATTTTGGTAACCGGGATTGCATTAACTGGCTGCCTAGTAAATAGAGATAATTTGAATTTAATACAAACTGGATCAAGCACTTTGCTTCCATTGGCCATTGCATGGGCTGAGGAATTTGATAAGGCAGAAATATCTGTATCTGGAGGAGGGTCAAGCCATGGACTAAATGCTCTGCTTACAGGGGAAGCTGATCTAGGAGATGCAAGCAGAAAAATTAAGAGCGGTGATTATGAGAAAGTTGGTTGTTCTGTAACAGAGGATGCAATATTAGCTGTGCAGACTGGGTTGCATCCATGGCAATATCCATCCTGTAACGGGGTTACGCCCACAGAATGGATTGTTGCATATGATGTTCTCGTTGTGATAATAAATCCAGAGAATGATTGGGCAAGCAAACTGAATTATGCACAGTTATATAAGATATTTACAGATGATGAGCCAGCAATATATTGGGATGAAGTTCCTGGCTTAGAAAATGCACCGCATGAGAGAATCGAGATATATGCTCCTGATGAGGCAAGCGGAACATATGACTTCTTTTTTGAACAGATAATACCAAATTGGGGAAAAGAGGGGCAGAAAGCAAATCCCCGACTGGAAGCAGGAGATGGAGTTTATCATCCAAGTGCAGATGATAATGTAATTTTAAATGCCATAGCAGAGAGGAAATATGCAATTGGCTATTTCGGATACGCATATTACAAAGAGAATCCTGAAAAAGTCAAACTGGTATGGATTGCAAAGGAAGGTGCAAATTATATTGAGCCATCTTTAGAAAATGTGGATAAATATCCAATGGCTCGCCCACTGCACATCTATACTAATGGAATACCAGAAGAGAGAAATGTAATAAATGAATATCTTCGTTTTATACTGAGCGAGGAGGGGCAAAAAATAGTTTTTGAAATTGGATATGTGCCATTGTCAATGGCAAATCCTGATGAATTGCAGGCACAGCTTAAGGCATTGGGAGTTATATGAAGAGAAAAAGTAAGGAAAGGATAATCTCTTACATTTTACTATTGACTGCGAGTATGGCTGTGTTTATAACTATAGCCATTCTTTATGCACTCGCAGCTGGAGCATTCCGATTTTTCGCCGATGAAAGAGTAAGTATAATAGAATTTTTAACTGGAAAACACTGGGTACCCAGCGGAGGGACTCCGAGCTTTGGTGTATTGCCATTATTGGCTGGAACGACCTTGGCTGCGGGAGGAGCCTTGCTTTTTGGAGCACCAGTCGGCATTGGAGCAGCTTTATATTTAGCAGAATTTGCTGGAAAAAGAGTTAGAGCCATCGCAAAACCCATTCTGGAGATTTTAGCAGGAATACCTTCGATAGTCTACGGCTTTTTTGCTCTTTTAGTTATTAGCCCAATTATAAGGGAAATTTTTGGAGCAAGCTATTTCAATGCAATGAGCGCAATTATCGTTATGTCCATAATGATTCTCCCAATAATAGTTAGCGTTTCAGATGATGCAATGCGTTCCATTCCTAAAGAGATAAGGGAAGCAAGCTATGCAATGGGGGCAACGAAATGGGAAACAGCCGTCCGTGTTGTTTTACCTTCTGCCTCAAGCGGTATACTGGCTGCAACATTGCTTGGTTTAGCTCGTGCAATAGGAGAAACGATGGTTGTTACCCTTGCTGCCGGAAGTGTTGCCCAGTTTACATTCAATCCTTTAAATGAGATTCAGACAATGACATCCTATATAGCTCAGGTAGCAACAGGAGATATTCCCCCGGGTATAGCAGTAGATGCCGCCTTTGCTGTTGGTCTACTCTTGTTCATAATAACCTTGACAATAAATTTCATTGCCTCGCATATTGTAGCGAAAATAAAGAATGGCGGATGGAGAAGGAGGAGGATAAGATGAATGAATTTAAATCAATAAAGGCAAGTCATTTTAAAAGCAAAATTGGTGTCGCTATCACTGCATCATGTTTTTTAATAGCCGTCCTATTTTTAATATGGCTTTTATTTAGTGTTTTCAGTCAAGGAATAAATAGAATAAACTTGGAATTTTTAACAAACTTTCCCAGTTATAAACCAGATAAAGCAGGAATATTTCCTGCCATAGTTGGCTCCGTTTATTTAATGCTTCTAACCCTGGCATTTGCTATTCCGATTGGCGTTGGGGCAGCTATATATCTAGCAGAATTTGCAGGAAATAACATTTACACAAATTTTCTCCGTCACCTCATACAAAATCTTGCAGGAGTGCCTTCCATTGTTTTCGGGCTGGTTGGTGTAGCAATATTTGTTCGATTCTTTAATTTGGGCAGGAGTTTGCTGGCTGGTAGCCTTACCCTGGCAATAATGAGTTTGCCAACCATCATAGTTGTTGCTGAGGAATCTTTGAGAGTGATTCCCCGACAATTTAGAGAAGGGAGTCTAGCAATTGGGGCAACTAAATGGGAAACAGTAAGGTATCATGTTTTGCCATATGCGATGCCCGATATTATAACAGGGATAATTTTAGCTTTATCTCGTGCGATAGGAGAAACAGCCCCTATACTTTTCATTGGCTCAATATTTGCAAAAACCCCTCCTTCCAGCTTATTGGATGGCTTTCTTGCGTTACCCTTAACCATCTTTTACTGGACTCGTCATCCAAACCCACAATTTCATGAACTTGCTTCTGCCACAATAATCGTGCTGCTTATGATCCTGCTTTCAATGAATGGTGTAGCAATTGCAATACGCCATAGAGCACAAACAAGGAGAGAATGGTGATGATTGGAAAAATTTTAAGATTGGAGAGAAAGGAAGAAAAACAGAAAGAAGAGATGAAATGTTATGAAAGTGATAAAATTATCGTCAGGAATTTGAATGTTTATTATGGAGACAATCACACTTTAATTGATATAAACATGGATATCCCAGAAAGGAAAATTACTGCCTTAATTGGGCCTTCTGGCTGTGGGAAATCGACTTTATTGAGATGTTTTAACAGAATGAATGATGAAATAGAAGGGTGCAGGATGGAAGGACAGATTATATGGAGGGGTGAGAATATTTTGGATGAGAATATTGATGTTGTTGAATTAAGGCGTAAAATTGGTATGGTTTTTCAGAGGCCCAATCCTTTTCCAAAATCAATATATGAAAATGTGGCCTATGGCCCAAAGATTCATGGAATAAGAGATAAAAAGGAGCTCGATAAAATTGTTGAAAGGAGTTTAAAAGCTGCTGCTCTATGGGAGGAAGTGAAAGACAGATTATATGAATCTGCTATGAGTTTATCTGGAGGGCAACAGCAGAGATTATGCATCGCAAGAGCATTGGCAATCGAGCCAGAAGTTATATTAATGGATGAACCTGCCTCTGCTTTAGACCCCATAGCCACCGCAAAAATTGAGGATTTGATTATTGAACTGAAGAAAAAATATATGGTTATCATAGTTACGCATAACATGCAGGAGGCAGCGCGCATAAGCGATTATACTGGCTTTATGTATCTTGGCAGATTAATTGAGTTTGGAGAAACAAGACAAGTGTTTGAGAATCCAAGAGAAGAACTTACTGAAAAATATATAACTGGAAGATTCGGGTGAAAAATGGTAGAAAAATTTCATAAAGAGTTGGAAAAGTTGAAAAAAAATGTGCTCGAAATGGGAAACCTAGCAAAGGAAATGCTTCAGAAGGCAGTGGAAGCGTTAAAAAAACAGGATATAAAGTTGGCGGAGAATGTAATTTCAAGAAAAAGGAAGATTGCTGACATGGATGAAAAAATAGAAGAGGATGCTTTGCGTTTAATAGCCTTATATCAGCCAATGGCAAAAGATATGCGCACTATTGCATGCTGTCTGAAAATGATTACTTATTTAGCGAGGATTGGGAGATATGGAAAAGATATTGCCAATGTTGCCAAAGAGTTAGCTTCTCAGCCACATATTGCCAAATTAGTTAGCATACCTTATATGGCAGAGTT
>MTML01000077.1 GCA_002011215.1 Archaeoglobus sp. JdFR-24 | reverse complement strand
CAGCAAAAACCAATTTTTATCATAAGAAAAAAAATGAATGTGTTGGTGTGTTGCTGGCAGAGTGCAAAGAGAAAGAATGGGAAAGATATCGTGAGAATTCATTAATGAAAGGGATAAATCAGCAGCCTTACCCTTCTCATCATCTCTTTTTCCTTCACGAAACAACTATTTTCTTTGTTATTGAGTCACTCAGTCCATCTTCATTCCATACTGTGAGCGTAACTTCATATTCTCCTGGTTTTTTATAAATATGTTTTCCGTAATTCACCCATTTTGCTCCATATATTTTTGCGTCGCTATTACCAATGCTATCATATGCGATATTGCTATGCCCATCATCAAGTTTCCACCATGCTATTAAGCCATCTGTTGTTATATTGCCCATATAATTTTCTTTTATTTCCAAGCCATTTAAGTCTCTTTCATATATCTTTACATCTCTTATGCAACCATTGAACCATCTGTTGTTTATTCCTCCTATTATTACAACACCGTTTCCTGGTGAAATGCTACCCTTTCCTTCAGCAACTGCAACCAATTTTCCATCCCAGTAAAGATAAAACATTTCAGCATTTCCATTGTATACCCCAACAAAATGATGCCATTCATTTGCATTAAACTCTATAATTGCATAAGCAGCTTTCCATTTTTCACCTCTTACGACAAAATATACTCTATTGTTTGAATGCTTGAAACATGAAACATATGTATTTCTCGCGAGCCAGAAAAACCACTGATGTATTTTTCCATCATCATATGAAAAGAACGGCTGTATCCACATGTCTATGGTGAAGCTTTCATTCATTTCCACATTTGTTTTCATATAATTGTCTTCATCAAACCTCAGGCCAACAACTTCTCCTTTTGAAACATTTCCATCTCCAAAATCCCATTTCCATTTGTTCACCATTCCATAAGGTGTTGTGGAGTTATCAATGAATATTATTTCTTCTCCTGCTTTTGGCTTTTCTGGCATGTAACTGAAATTCGCATCAGGTGGCATACCATAGTAAAGATAGGTATTTTTATGTATCTTAACCAGATAATCGTTTTCACAATCCATGTTTGTATATACGATGCCTAAATCATATTTTTCTAAAAAGTCTACATCCTTGCATTTATCCAGCAGAAAGTCATACATTGGGTCTATCATATTTTTACCATATATTGGCCATATTGATGAGGCCAAAGTATATATTCCTGTTACTGCTGAAAAAACACCGGCCTTGCGTGGAAATATGGCAGCCTTATCGAATGAATGATTTTCGTTTCTGTATTCATCAATATGTTTTGCAAGCCATTCATAATTTTCAAATTCGTCTTCAGTGACAAGCTGATAATAAAGTGATTCGTGAGCGGGTAATGCAAAAAGAAGAATTGAAATGCAGATAATGATTGAAGCAATTATTCCGAACATTCGTGATACTGTTTTTGTTTTCATAATAGCAAAGAAAAGCCCCAGTTTTTCTCCAATTCTTTCACTTATTTTTGGCAAATATTCTCCTATTTTTGTTAAACGTGCAGCATATCTTCCTAACTCTGTAATCCCATAACCAACAAGCATTACAATCATGAGATATTCATACATAAAGGCTCGGTCTCTCATTATTTGTATACCATATTTGTATTTGTCGTAGAAATAAATTATGCCTAAAAAAGCAATAGATGATAACAAAAGTCCTCTTTCAATGCTTTTTCCCTTTATAAATGCGAGAAAACAAGCTATTAGGAATATCACTATGGCAATTTCTCCGATTGGATCAAATGAAAATGAAACAGATGGCAAAAAAGGCCTGAATTCAGTGCCAAATATTGCCTCTATTCCCATTTCAAAATATGCCTGAAGATGTACTTCTTTAACGAAACGAATAACAGCAAATGCTGCAAGCAGTGGAAGAAAAGAAAGTGCAGCAATGGCTATTCCTTCTTTGTATTTTTTCTCTGCTATTCTAAAAATTGCGTAGCAAAATACTGTAATGACAGTTGCTCCTGCAGATGGGGGGTGCATGAGAAGAACAAAAAGAATGAAAAGCGGCAATAGAACATATTTTATTTTTCCTTCTGACTGAGCAATCCATAATGTTGCTAAAATAAAGAAAAGCCCAGATGCAACAGGAACTAAAAAAGAGGGTCCAAGAATACGAACAGTTGTTGGGATAAATGCAATCATAAGAGCAGCTGTAAGTCCAAATTTTTTATTTCCTCTTTCTCCTATACAAAATGCGGCTAATGCTGTAAATGCGGCTATAACAGATGGCATAAAAATAAAAATAGTTCTAAGCCCAGCAGTGGAAAGCCATTTAAAAGAAGCCAGAAAAACATGGAAGCCTATTTCTGGACTTAGAACTTCCCCTTTTCCTGTAAAAGGATTGACGAATTTTATTGAGCCTTCTTCAATAAAAGCTCTTGTAAAAGCCCAGTGAACCCATTCATCGCCATGAAAAGGAAGATAATAATTTTGTTTTATATGCGGGAGGAAAGTCAGATAAAAAACGAATATGATTATGCCAATCAGAATGATGATCTTAAACAAAAATCTTCTTTCTATGTGAAATGAAAAATTTTTCTTACCCTTCCACAAAAATGCTATAATAGCTGCTGCAGTATATAACAAAAATACAGCATAAAAATATCCATCTGTAACCTTAAAAAATACCGAGGAGAAAATAAGAGTGAGCGAACATATAACGATACCAGAAGCCCATCCGAAGACAATCCTTTCTATAATATTTATCTTTTTAAAAACAAAGAAACTTAGCATATATCCAGGAAAAACCATGAGAACGATGCCCAGTAAAAATTTCATGCATTCTGCTAATTCAATCGCCATACTCTCACGTTGTAATTTTTCCTTCCCTTAAAAATTTATCGTAAAAAAGGAAAATTATCGTAAAAAAGAAAAGAAAGAAGAAAGAAATGAATGATAATATCTTCATAACCCTTTTTGCATTAATGCTAATTAATTATTAAGTTACTGATTTCAATCATGAATAAGCCGACGAAATCGGCTTTTTCATTTATGTGTCATTTGACGGTAACCCATAGATGGCATTCTCTATATGCCTCATTAATTCTATTTGCCTTTTCTCCATCATAATCTTTACCAACTACAAAATCTTCTGTTTTTCCTTTGAATAATAAAAACGCTAGCTTGAAAGTGCCGTTTTTATCTATACTAAATGTGTAATTATACTCCCACTGAGGTTGCCATTCTCCTTCAATATTTACTGGCGTGGAGTTTAGCCTCGCCTCTATTTTTCCCATAAACCACATGTTGTGGACAATGCTCTCATTTTTAGATTCATTCCAAGTTTCATTCAAAAGCCATATTTCTACTGTGTAGTTAATTGGCTGCTGTTCATGATTCACTATGCCGATGATGATTTTTCCTGTTTTGTTGACGGAAAGATTTGTTGGATAGCCTTCGGCTTTGCCTTCTGGACCAAGAATATAGAATTCTGTGAATCTTTCTCTTTGATGAGGAGTAGCAATTATATAAATGAGGAGGCAAATTGAAGCAACTATTGCGAAAATTAGAGCAGCGGTTAACACTCTATCAATTCTATTTTCTGGCAAAGAGAATTCGAAGGAAATAATAAACCTTTTTCTTTCAGGAAGAGAATACCATCTGTATAAGCCTATGCCGGATAGAACAAAAACGAGAGAAGATAGGCTTACGATTATTGGTTCAAGCCTTATTCCAAAGGGTGTGTAATTGAGTATGAGACCAACTAATGGTACGACAGCAATTGATAGCCCGAAACTAAGTGCAATTCTTTCTATTATGTCTATATCTTTTTTTCCTGGAAAAAGGGCAAATGTGAGAACATAGCCAGGGATGAAAATGACAAATGGTAAGCCAAATATTACTCTTATGGCCCCCTTAACATCCAAAATTACGAGGATGAATGAAATTATGGTCCATAAAACAGCAATGAATATGTCTACAGGCTTTCTGAAAACAAATTTCATTCTATGGTGTAATAATGCATTAAATTTAAATTTTATTATGAGAAATTATCAGCAAGAGATGAAACGATGATAAAGGACTATTTCTATCTTACCATATGGGTATATAAACGTCGATGCTCCTCCAATTATTTGTTTCATCGCTTTCTTCAATAACATTGT
>MTML01000009.1 GCA_002011215.1 Archaeoglobus sp. JdFR-24 | reverse complement strand
AAAAAAATTGTCATCCTGTAAAAATTCATTTCACCAACTATAATCAATAGGTAAGGTAGGGGAAAGGTTTTTCACTCAGTAGCCAATTTTTTCACTTCCACTTGAGAGTTTCTCCAGCACCTTCACAAAGAATCTACTGAAAAACTATGTAGGTAAATTAAGGGGACAGGGGAATAAGGAGAAATTTTTTGTCAAGTCATTTTCGCCACTTTTTTCAAAAATCTATATCAGATAAGGGTTTAGGAGACTTAATGTTTACACTATATCAATAAATTTATCTTCTCCTTCTACTATATCTTCATAACCCAGAATTTTAAGTATCTTCATCTGTATCTCATTTGGCTCTACTATCTTTAGCCTCTTCTCTTTAATGTTATTTACTTCCACCTCATCTATACGACAATCTTCTAATACCTCATAAATACTCTCATAAGTTAAGTCCAATCCACCCTCTACCCTTACTTTGTATTCAAGTACCACATTTAATAAATAAGCAAGAACACAAATAAGTATATGAGCTTTTATTCTTTCTTCTATTCTATGATATATAGACCTTATCTCCAAAAATTGCTTCATTTGCATAAATGCCCTCTCTACCTTTTCCCTTCCCCTATACCCAGAAATTAAACCCTTGGTATCCATACCTAAAAAATTAGAACATATCACATACACACCATCTAATAATTCTTCTTTCTTTATTGCCTCCATATTTATCTTGTATTTAATAAAATATACTTTAATCTTTCTCTTCTTATATCCCGTCTTGTATCTCTTAATCCTCTCTTCCTCCCTTTCTTCTATCTCTATATCCTTAAAATATTTCATTGCCTTCCTTTTCTTTAAATAATAATAAATATCCCTTTCTATCTTACTCTTATCCCTCGCTTTTTGAGAAAATAACAATTCTTTGTTCTTCTTTGAAAAATATCTCTTTATATCCTTTATCTTCTCTCTCCTATCTTTACGCTCCTGTAAAAATTTCTCAGGATTAAAACATAATATGTATCTTCTACTTCCTTTTAATGGCAATTCTATATAATATGTTTTCTCGTTATAAAACTTGAATCGTTGTTTCTTCTCTTCTATATTACTTTCCTTTATTGTTTTTAAAAAATCCCATGGTATTTCTTTTAACTTTCTTATCTCATCGTTGGCTAAGGGAACAACAAAAGAAAGAAAACTTTTCTCTATCTCTTTTAAATTTTTATCTGTTACCATACCTCGGTCTAAAACTATACAACACTCCTCTATCCCAAATTTCCCTCTTAATCTTTTAACTAAATCTTTCACTATCGTTTTATCTACTACATTCCCCGGTAATACTTCCCAGTAAAATGGATAACCTCGTCTTGTTACTGCTAATGCTAATAATATTTGTCTCTTATCCTGCCTGTTATCACGAGATAACCCATTTCCTTCAAAATATGTAGATGTAATATCATAAAAGACTAAAGAAGTATCATCTAATCTTTTCTCTTTTATTTTATTGTAAATATATACTTGAAGTTTGTCTTCAATCTTTATTAGCTCATCTAATGTCCTGTATATCCTCGTGGGATTTATTTTCTCTTCTTTTATACCCAATATTAAAGGCAATACAGTCCTCTTATAAAAACTACTNACTTTTAAATCAGATGATGGTTTAATACATCTCTTAATAACAAGTATCTCAACANCAGAAGAAACCTTTACCTTATTCCTTTTCCCCACCTTATCAATAAATTCCCCTATTCCCAAAAAATTAAACATCTTATGCAATATACAACAACTCAAATATTCTCGTGACTTCTTTATCTTGATATTATTCCATGTGGTTATAAATGCTTCTTTTGTCTCTTTGAGAGATAATAAATTCTTAACAACATTTACCTCATCCTCTCCCAACCTGCCCAAATTCATTACTGTTCTATGTCTTACCTTCTTCCTCACTTTATCCCAGTACGTCTTAACTATTCTATGATAAACATACCTCTTACCATCTCTCCTTATTACCTGTTCCCTCAAAAACATAATTAACCTCCTTTAATTCATTTACACTACATATTATAATATAAACTTATTATTTGTCAAGTTTTTTTATAATTTTAATTATATTTTTACACTATATAAAAGGATAAAAAGAATTTAAGATGTTTATTTTGTAAGGATTTTTATGTTTTTAAGTTGAATTTTTTATAGAGAGTGGCGAAAATGACTTGACAAGAGGAAATTTAAGATTTTAATATAAAATAAAAGGGATGAAAAAAGTATCTTTTGTTTTACTTTTGTTCCCTCAGATAGTGTTGAGTAGATGGACTGCTATAGAGTATATAGATGCACACCAAGGAAGTGGTAAGTATGCAGGAATTTACAAAGGAGATGCTATTGTAGTAGATAAGTTTTTAAATAAATACTCAGCTTTTGTTAGAGAACCTGGTGATTTGATATATAACTGGAGATGTGGGTTTAAAGATAAGGAGAAGGTGTATAATGAATGGGAAGTGTGGGAAATATATTCTCCAACTATCTCTCAACTTAGCCCACCTCCTCATATGAAACCTTCTATAGCAGTAGATACAACGGGTAGAGTTCATTATGTGTGGCCCTCTATACAGATAGCACCAGATACAGGGCATATTTATTTTAAATTGTATGACCCTGCAGGAGGATGGGGGACTACTTTACAACTTACTATCTCTCCAAAAATACGCCCAGGGATACCTGTAATTGGGGTGAATGCAAGTGGGGAAAGGAGGATAATAGCGTATACTTATATTGGAACAGGGGGGGTAAGATATCTTAATGTTATTATCACCACCAATGATGGGAATAATTGGAGTGAAATTAACATAGAAGACTATGTAGGAGAAGCTTGGCCGAGGGTGGCAGTGGATGAGGCTGGGTATTTTTATGTAATGTATTATGAGGGTGGGGCTTTGAAGGTAACGATGTTGGATAATACTAGTCCCTATAATGAATTGTGGACTTACACATTGGGAGGGAGTTTGGGGGATTGCGTGGAGGACCCAATTACTGGGAATGTACATTTTGTGAATAGAGAAGGAGATGAAATAAAGTACAGATACAGAGAAAATGGGGATATTGATGTGAACAATTGGTATGGGTTAACTATTTTGCTTACTAATAGTAACACACAACTGGTAAGCATTAGTTGTTACAATTCAGTGGTAGGTGTGCTTACTGGCAGAGAGTTGGATAAAGACACCTTATTGTTTAAATACCAAGGAGGGAGTTGGGACACTATTCCTCTTTTTTCTTTTGGTGATAGGATTTATGTGGGCAAAAGTGTGTATATTGACAAAGATGGATATGCACACATTGTAGGGAACACACATGTTTCAGGGGTAAACATTTCGGAAGAGGATAGTATTTTTTATTTTAGTGAAAGAACTAAACAAAAGATAATTATATTACCTGACACTATTAATATCCCGGATACAGGTGGAGTTACTTATCCTGGTACTCTTATCCGTTATGAGCATAAAGTAATAAATTTGGGCAATGTAGTAGAGACTTTAGGAATATTTATAGACACTACTAAAATAGATTCATTGGCATATTTGGTAGCTCATTTTGAGGGTAATGATTATACTGCAGAGTATGGGGAGACACTTTTTATAAATACGGTGTGGCCATGGGATACAGTGTTGGTGGAGTTGTTTATATGTCCATCGGATACTTGTTGGCCATGTTTGGTAGATTCTACAAAGTTTATTGCATATTCTACTTTTTCCCCACAAGTGAGAGACAGTGCAATAGATACTACGCATGTAATTATAGATGTGGTATTAAAAAAAGAAGCTATAACTCCAGAGGAAGGAGAAATTGTAGAAGATACTATAAAATACAGAATTATACTTGAAGACACTTTCAAGGTTCATATTGATTCTTTAACTGTGTATGACCCAATAGATTCAGATTTGGATACTCTTTTTGTGGAAAGAAGTACAGCAATTAGGGATACTTATTATGTGGAAAATAATGTGCTTTATTGGACAATATGGGACCAACGTCTACCTCATTGGGTAGATACTCTTTTTATCGTAGGTGTAGTTAAACCCATTACTTGTGGGAGTAGTTTTCCTGTAGTTATAGAGAATAAAGCTATTACAGATGGTACTCCTTGTATACCTCAAACAGAATCAAATGTAGTGCAACATAGGATTAGAGAAAGTAAAGCCTCGCT
>MTML01000060.1 GCA_002011215.1 Archaeoglobus sp. JdFR-24 | reverse complement strand
ATTACTTCACCCTCTCGTTGATAGCTAACATATAAATCATCTCCTACCTTCACTACCTTGTTCCCACTATTGTATAACAACCCCCCATCACTCCACATAGGAATAGCATATTCATAAACCTCATTGGAATAATCAGAATAATGTCTTCCATCGTATGCTCTAACTCTATACCAGTATTTCTGGTAAGGTGATACCCCATAATCTGTATAACTTTCCGCATCCTCTTTCTCGGTTCCAATCTCAACCCATGCCCCATCGTCACCCAGTTTTCTTTCTATCTTATATTGGGTCTCATACAAAGACCTATCTTCCCACCTCACCACTACTTTATTATAACTTATCGCATCACCGGTAAGGGAAGTAGGTGGATTGAGCAATAGAATGGTAACAGGATTAGATATAGAAGAAAAATCCGTATAATAACAAGTAGTATATCCTCTTACTTTATAACGATAAGTTTTCCCTCTTTCCACTGTCTTATCTATATATTCCAAAGTATTAGCTCTTACTATTCCTATTTTCACAAATTCTCCACTTGTTTTTTGTCTCCATATCTCAAATCCTTCCTCCATATCACATCTATCTTGCCAAGTTATCTTTATTTTATTTTCTGATAATACTATTGCTCTGACATTTGTAGGAGAATTTGGAGGAAAAGGAGTCCTATCTAATGTATAATATTGCAGCCCAGAGTTATCCGTATAGTCTTCTACTATTCCTAATTCTACTATTCCTGATAATACATCTTCTCATAAATGCTCTTGGATTCATAAATTCTTTTGTATCAGTTCCTTTATTCCCAAGCACAAAATTAAAATGAGTAAGTTCATGATTTAACCCAATTATTTTTGAATTCCCTTGATCAAGCACATATACTCCTTGGTCGTCTACAATTATATCAACCAGAAAAGAAGCGCCGGGTATTTTTATCTCTCTATCCCACTGAAGTCGTTCTATCAAGGAAGTTATTTTTAATCTCACCACTCTCTTATTCCCCGCATCACATACATACAAAAATTCATCATCACCTTGAAAATAATATGCAATTCCTGTAGGAGACTTAAATTCACCTATTCCACTTCCATAACTACCATAAGAATATGATATATCTTGAGACCCCATATATCCACTTACTATACGTGCATTTCCATAATCAGTAACCCAACTTCTATTACCATAATCCTTGTACTCTATGGCTATATCCCACGGATGGTTTAATCCAGCATCTGTAAAATAAGGTCCATATTCGTCATTAAATTCAAGTCTCTCATTTGCAATATCGTATGTTAACACACTAATTCTATTATTTCCAGCATCTACAATATGAATATAACCACGGTGTATACAAATACTCATAGGGGATTTAAATTGGTGAGGGCCACTTCCATAACTTCCTATTGCACGAATATATTCTACTCTCCACTCCATAGGATCTTGAACAGTTGGAGCATAGTATCCAATATACACAATTCTACTCTAATTTTTATCTGAAAATAGCAGGACATAATAATTTAGAGCCAAATCTAACCTTGCAACCCCTGATGGCTGTCCAAATAATTCTATCGTGTTTCCCCAAATTAAATTACTATAATATCGTGCTTTAGCTCGTGTAAGTTTTTGTATTTTCACTCCTTCATAATCTACAAAATTTTTAGGAATAATGTCAGCAGCTTTTACAGAAATTGTAAAAAATAATAAAGTGACTATGACTAATCTTTTCATTATTTTATCTTTGTACATTTTGCCTCCTATTCTTGAGGTATTTCCTCAAATGTAATTTTGCCTTCACGCTCTACTGCTAATATTCTATCTTTACCTACCCACTTAACTTCTCCATTAAATTGTTTTATCACTCTATTTTTCTCAGGATCATAAATCCAGTTTGTAACCGAACGTACCCCTTTAATTATTGCAAATATCCCTACTTTTTCTCCTAACTCATACTCTTTTTTAGTACATAAAAGAAGATGATCAGTATTTTTCAACCAACCCGGGGGAAATTTTCCTAAATAGTTAATATCTTCTCCTATAGTATTTAGCAACTGTGAGGTAATTTCTTTATTATCACTCGTTCTGTAAAGTCTATACGGGGGAGAAGGAAACATCTCTACGTCATAATGAGAATAGTACTTTCCATCAGGTGAAAATCCCAATCCTTTGTACTCGGTTGATTCAACGGTTTTGGTTGAAAAGTTATATCTAAATATTCTCTCTTTTTCACGATAAGAACAAAATCTCTCAATATAGATATTTCCATCAAACTTTGCCCATGTAATTCTACGTGGATCAGGAGATCCTTTTATTTCTTCTTCTTTACCACTTATAATGTCTATAATATATACACCAGTAGGAATGAAAGGCCTGCCATCCTCATGGTAAGTTCCAGTGATAAAAGCTATTTTATTTCCATCAGGAGACCAAGTATATACCCTAACATCTCTATTAATATCACGCTTTACTTTCCCCATCATATTCAAGATTACCAACTTCTTTTGGGTAGTTGTTCCTGAACCTACTATGGCAGCAATAAGTGTATCATTAGGAGAAAGAGATATGTTGACCACATGCGAATCCTTTCCAACTTTAAAAATCAAAGTCGAGTCCATAGTGGATAAATCTAATTTAAGTATTCCTTGTTCCCCAGATTTGATGAATCTATTAACTGTAAGAATCTTTTCTCCATTCATTTTGTTGCTCCATCCCCCAATTATTCCACCTAAAATTAATATATAAAAAAATAGGCGCTTCATTTTTTCCTCCTTTTAATTACCTGTTCCATCAGGATCTTTGATCCTTATATGAATATGATCATCGTGTTCTGTTGTAGTATCTCTCCAAATTGTTGGCCATTCAACTCCTGGAGGTAATGTATCAGTAGTATCTATTTCAAGAACCGCATGTGAAGATATAGCAATCCAAACAATTGGTGAGCATAAGGTATCTTCTATACTTGATGTCCAAAGACAGCTTAACATTATCACAGTACGAGAGGTATCATAATTTTCAGCATTATCTTTGATGTTTAAGGGAGATTCCAAGTTATCTTTCCTCACATATCTTACATCCACATCTAAACCGTTTTGGTGTGACTCGTGGTCTAACTCAGTTGGATCATAATAATTTGTAAAAGGTCCTCCCTCTTTTAAACTCATATCTCCAATGCCAATTCTTGGACTATAATGGCCCAGATCTTGCCACCACCTTCCTCCTCCTTCAATCATATTTATTAAAGCTAAGGTTCCCCAATCATCTCTATCTACAGGATCCCTCCCAATATAATGATAATACCCTTCTCCCTCATCTGGTAAATTTATTCCCCCTTCAAGTGACCCACTATTAGGCTGTCCTTTTGCCTTACTTGGATTAGCATCAACCTGAGTAGTATCAAACCCGTGATGAGCATTAGCAGGATTTATCTCCACTGCATTACTTATTCCATCTCCATCAGTATCCCAATAGGGATTTGCATCTGCAGGTGGTTCTTCTGGTTTGTAATCACTGCTGCATCCAATCATTATCAAAATGAGATAAGAGACACTTATCCTTTTCACCATTTTTTGAATATTCATAGAGCCTCCTTATTATTTCATTTACATACCAAATTGTCAATCAAAAAGTTCATACTCCTAAACCTCCTAAGAGAGTTCGTTTTAGGTCTTCCCTTAAGAGTTTGCGAATATCCTTTATATATTTTTCTCTCAATAACTCCAACTCTATTCTATAGGGTAAGGAGATACCCAGTTTTTTCCAATCTACAATAGTAATTTCTCACGTTGAATAGGTTCGTTCATATCCAAATAGAACTTCTCTATGAGAAAGAATAGAAATACTATTTCCTTTTCTTGAAATCATAATCAAAAGTATAATTACAAGCAATTTTTTCATTCCCTCTCCCACAACTGGAAGAGTCCCATTTTTAGTTGAAATTGAGTAACACTCTCCTAATTTTTGTTTTAATTCTTTTTTCATACCCACCTCCTTGTTATAAAAATTATTTCCTCTAATTTTACACCCATCTCACTAAAATCAAGAGTAAAAATATAATCCAACGAGAGAGAGAGAGAATTGTTTCTCTCTTTTATTTATTGTTTTCATTTTCTTCATATTAACCTTCTCCTCCTCCTTATCAAGTACAAAAAATGTAGATTATCCAACACATATTGACCGGGCTAAAATGTTTAAAATGTTAAAAAATATCTTGCAATTGGATGGATTTTACTCTATAATGAAAT
>MTML01000151.1 GCA_002011215.1 Archaeoglobus sp. JdFR-24 | reverse complement strand
CTGAGAAGACCGTGGAACGATGAAACGATAGTGCCCAAGGTGATAAATGGTAGAAAAGATGATCCTCGCTGTAACAAGCCGTGGGACTGGTTTTATCCACCGCATAAATGATCTAAGAAACTTTAGTTGGACGATTTCGAAGTAATTGAAGAGAATGATTGAGGTATTTATTGAAGAAGTGGTTGAAAAAGAAGGAAGAGATCAAAACATTTTATACTATAAATTAATCTGGTTGTATTATTTCAGGAGGAAATCATTAAAAACAAATAACTCCATTAAACTTAAGAGGGGTTAAAAACATGGACGCTGTTCAAAGAATAGCAAAAAATATGACTGTACTACTGCTTGCAAGGGCTGTTAGCATGTTATTTGGCTTTTTCTATGTGATGTATACTGCAAGATATTTAGGGCCAGCAAGTTTTGGCATATTATCATTTGCTCTGGCTTTAAACGGAATATTTGGGGTTATTATTAATTTCGGTCTTGATCCTTTGACTGTTAGGGAAGTTGCAAGGGATAGGAATCTGGCAAGGAAGTATTTGGCGAACGGGATTGTTTTAAAGCTCATATTTGGGGCTTTGACATTTTTGATTGTCGCACTTGTGGTTGATTTTTTAGATTATCCTGAAATTACGAGAAAAGTCGTCTATATAATAACTCTTTTTACTATTGTTAATGGGATTAATAACCTGTTCAATGATATATATCAGGCTTTTGAGAGAATGGAGTTTATATCAGTAGGACAGATTTTGCAGAGTGTACTTTCTTTAGTTTTTGCAATAATTGCAATAAAGTTCGGCTTAAGTGTAGTGTATTTTGCAATAATATATCTTGTTGTGAACTTAGTTGTGTTGGGGTATCATGTTGCTGTGACAACTTGGAAATTCTTGAAGCCTAATATAGAGGTTGATTCAAGCTTTTGGAAAAGCATTGTGAGGGAGGCGTGGCCGTTTGCATTATCAGCAGTTTTCATTTCAATTTATTATTGGATGGATTCTGTTATGCTCTCGTACATGAAAGGAGACGAAGTCGTGGGATGGTATAATGCTGCTTACAGGATTGTTCTTTTGCCTTCTTTTGTCCACATCATTTTCTTAAATTCGATTTACCCTATAATGTCTAGGTCATATAATACTTCAGTAAATTCTGTGGAGGTTGCATATCAAAAGTCATTCAAATATTTAACAATAATTGCATTTCCGATAGGAATTGGGACCACTTTGCTTTCGAAAGATATGATCTTACTTATCTATGGTAATGACTATTTTCCAGCAGTTTCTGCTTTAAGAATATTAATTTGGGCTGAAGTGCTGGTATTCTTAAATGTAGTGTTTGGCACACTTTTAAATTCGATTAACATGCAAAAAGTGGTCACAAAACAAACAGCCATTGGAGCGGGCTTAAATATCGTTTTAAATCTCTTACTTATCCCATTATATAGCTATGTTGGGGCGGCAATTGCTACAGTTGCAACAGAGTTGTTCGCTTTTATTTTTCTGTATGAAAATACAAAAAGAGTTGGATATTGGATACTAAAAGATAACCGAAATAGGGCCTATATTCTAAAAATTGGAATGTCTAGTCTTATATTTGGGATGTTTATGTTATTCTTAAAAACTCTGTTTTATAAAACCTCTTTAGCAAATTTAGTAGTCATATTATTGGTCTCATTAACAATGTATTTATGCCTAATTTATATATCTGGAGTCTTAGAAAATGATGATAAGAAAATAATTATTGCTCTCTTGAGGGGGAAATAAATGGCTGTTAGTGCAGTAATACTCACTAGGAATGAAGAACGATTCATTGAAAAATGTCTCCAAGATATAGTGGACATTGTGGATGAGATTATAATCGTGGATGGGTATAGCACGGATAAGACTCTTGAAATTGCTAAAAAATATACCGGCAAGATCTATCTAAGAAAACCAAAAGGCTATGTAGAGCCAGACAGAATGTTCGCGATCAGAAAAGCAAAAAACCCGTGGATATTATATATCGATGCTGATGAAAGACTATCTCAATCAATAAAAAAATTTGTAGGTGGGAGCTTGTTTGAATTAGATACAAATGTCTCTGCTTATGCGTTTCCTCGAAGAAATTATTATGATTTAGAAAATTGGAAATGGACGAAACATGTTTTTTATCCAGATTTTCAAATTAGATTATTTAAAAGAGATGCAATTGAATATGGGGGAGAAATTCATGAAAAGCCAAAAATTGTTACAGGAAAGTTAAAATATATGCCAGATGAGTACTATATTATTCATCTAGTTCCAAATCATTTTAATTTTGACACTTTCAGAAAACACCATTTAAGATATGCTAAAATTGAAGCTAAACAAAAGAGAAGATTAAAAAATCGCTCTTACTACCTCTTAAGAGTTATCACTGAATCTCTATTTACTTTTGGAGTGCAATTTATATATAAAAGAGGATTTTTAGATGGGTATATTGGTTTGAAAGCATCATTAATGTTAGCGAGTTACAGGTTTATGGTAAATTATTATCTTTGGAAGTCTTATTAAGGGGAGGTTGTAAAAAATGGGAAAAAACCAGTATGTTTGTAGAATTTGTGGTAACTCGCAGAATAATAGAGCATATAATGTTAAAGAGATGATGTTTGGTTTTGGGAACGAATTTACGTATTTCGAATGTACTGAATGTGAAGCATTTCAAATAGTGAGAATTCCAAAAAATTTAGGAAAATATTACCCTAAAACATATTATTCGTTCAATTTAGACAGTTATAGTCCACTAAAACAATTTTTAAGAAACCGACTTGCCAACTATTTGGTATTGAAAAATGACATAGTTGGAAAGATTCTTTCATGGTTTTTCTACGATAGTAGACTATCTAGTATTGGAATGATAGAAAGAATAAATAGAACTTCAAAAATTTTAGATGTTGGGTGTGGTAAAGGGCAGCTTCTGTATATTTTACGAGATATTGGATTTAAAAACTTATATGGGGTTGATCCATACATAGTAAAGGATATGATCGAAGAAGGAGTCACAATATGGAAAAGAACTATCTACGAGGTACCGGAGCTGGAATTTGAGTTAATAATGTTTCATCATTCTCTAGAGCATATGGTAGACCAATTAGATGTTCTTAAACAAGCAAAACGTCTTTTATCTGGTAGTGGAATCATACTTATCAGAATGCCGGTGAAATCGGAATATATTTGGAGTAAATACGGAGTTAATTGGGTTCAAATTGATGCGCCAAGGCATGTTATTATACACACACTTAAAAGCTTTGAAATGCTGTCTAAAAAAGCTGGATTGAAAATTGAAAAAGTCGTATTTGACTCAACAGCATTTCAATTCTGGGGAAGCGAGATGTATAAACGTGATATACCGTTAAATATTGGAAAAGAAAATTTAAGAACATACTTTAACTACAAACAAATTAAAAAATGGGAGAAAAAAGCAAAAGAACTAAACCAAACTCAACAAGGTGACCAAGCAATATTTTATTTAAAAAAGTTAAAAAAGTAACGGAGGAGTGATTTAAGCCTCTTCGTGTCTCAAGTATATCCTCAACTTGGAATAGCTGGAAAAATACAATAGAATGCTTTATAGTTGCTTTACGGAAGGTCAACTCAAACTACAATGTTGCTGCTAGCATCTTAACCACTAACATTTAAAAAGCATGATGTATTAAATTGATATGGTGGGATAATGGGAGTGGCAAAGAAACTGGAAGAACTGGAAAGGGAGATTCAGAAATTGAAAAGTTTGGTATTGTTAGGAGAAGACGCACTTTTTGAAAAGAGGCTAATCTCACTGAGGGGTATGGGCAGGCTTTTTGGTCCTCGAGGAAGAACTGGAGGATGCAATAAGTAAGGCAAAGAAATCGTTATTTGCTGATAAACACACCCTATATGACCGACACTCACGTTCTTGTCAAGTATATTCAGAAAACTTCCTGAGAGTGAATACTATCTTTTAAATCCTGCTGAAAGAGGGGATCAACTGTACTCAAACTATCAATAGTTCTGGCAAGAATTTTGTACTGACTTTTTTCAATTTCTATGTAATGAAATTCCTTGCTGAGATAAACTTAAAGGAACTCCATGATAGAATCATTGTTGCAACAGCAAAGATTCTAGATCCGAAATAAGTAAGTAAACGTAGATAAATCAGGAAACTCTAAAATAGTTAAGGTAGTTTGATAAGATTATGAAAGAAATAGTGACAAATCCAAGAGTTTCAATCATAATCCTCAACTGGAACGGATGGAAAGACACCGTAGAGTGCTTGGAATCCCTTTACCAGGTCATCTATCCAAATTATGATGTCGTAGTTATCGATAATGGTTCAAAAGATGATTCGATAAAAAAGATCAAAGAATACTGCAAAGGTAAATTAAAGGTTAATTCTAGGTTCTTCGAATACAACCCGAGATAAACCAATTAAAGTT
>MTML01000062.1 GCA_002011215.1 Archaeoglobus sp. JdFR-24 | reverse complement strand
GAAGTTGATGTATTCCATTTATCTGAGAAGGAAAGAAAAAGATTGAGTATAGAAGAGCTCTCTCCTTCTTTAGAAAAAGCTATTGAGTTTTTTGAAAAAAGTGAGTTGGTAAAAAGAGTTTTGCCCCAACACATTTATCAGAAGTTTATAGAAAATAAAAAAATAGAGTGTTCCAATTTTAATAGAGTGGTAACAGATTATGAAATTAAAAATTATTTCAGTATATTATAGGAGATAATGAGAAATATCAATATAAGAAAATAAAGTAAGATGGGAGCGAATAAAAGAGTTATGTTCTTAACTTAACATTTACTATCTTACTAAGCATTTACATACAAACTTCTCAAGTTTCCTCTTTAACTCTTTAAATTCTTTATCAGAATATGTTTTTTTTCATTGGAAAAATTAGAGTCTAAAGTTTTGGAAGGAATGAACTTTTGTAAAATGTAAAGCTTAGCTCCTTCTATTAGTTTTCCTATGTTGATAATATCTTTTTTACTGCGTCGAGATTTTGCAACTGTTGTGCGAAACTCATATTTTATGTCTGAATTATAATCACCCTTATACTCCTCTTAATCTTCTCTGGGCTGATAACTGAATGAGTAACTTCATTGTATTTTTCTAAAGGAGCCTTTATATCCATTGCTACATAATCTACCAATTTCATTATGGAATGAAGCATTTCTGGATTACTTCCATTTGTGTCCAATTTAATTAGATAACCCATCTTCTTAATCTTTTGAATAAATTTTAGCAAATCTTTCTGCATAGTTGGCTCTCCGCCAGTTATTACAACAGCATCTATTTTTTCCTTTCCTTGCATTTTTTCTCCAGCTATTGTATTCATTGCAACTGCTACAATTGCTCCTATTGCCAATATAGTCCTAGCCTCTTTTTCCCAATTTTCATTTTTTCACCAATATAGTAATAAGAAAAGCCTTAATTAGTTTAAGTTGTGAAACCAGTTTCAAACTATTTTATAAATTAAAAATTATCACATCGATTTTATCTTCTGCCATGTTTCCTTCGTTATCATACGCTATAACCTTTATCCCATGCTTTCCTACAACAAATTCATTCCATAGCCATTCATAGGGATGTTCATTATCTGTTGCTTTTAATTTATCATCTATGTAAAATTCCACTTTACTTATTCCGCTCTCATCAATGGCATTTGCTACAATTGTGATCTTTCCAATGATAAACGTGTTTCCTATAGGCATCAATGCCCTGTCAAAAATGTGTAAGTAGCCTTCTTTTGGTTTCTCTATGTATACTTCCGGTGGTTCCTTATCTTCTGCTACTAAAATCCTTGCTCCATAGAGGTGCATAGTTATTTCAAAATTGCTCGGATCACTAATCAGAAAACTCTCTTTATTAAGAATATCATACAGGATTTCTCCAGCTTTAAAAGGAATCTTCAGCGTACTTGTCACATTTCTTCCTTGAAAATTTGCAATAACAACGACTTTTTCGTTTTCATATTTCCTTAAATAGGCAATAACATTATCTCCATCTTTCCATACATTTTCTATCGTCCCCTCTTTAATTGCCTTATATTTTTCTCTTATACTCAGCAATTTTTTATAAAGGTTAAACATTTCCAGATTCATAGGGTTGATGTTTCCATCTGGAAAGATTTCCCTATGATAAATGTGAGGGAATCCTGGAGTAGTAGTGATTAAAACAGCTCCAACTTTATGGAATTGCGGATTCCTTTCATAGAATTGGTAACCAAAATCGTGCGTCATCAAAAATCTCCCCCTCGGCTTTCCATAGTATAGGCACTCTTCCTTGAAAAACTCCACAAAATCCTCGGCTGTTAATCTTCCCGCTATGATGTCCTGCATGAGACATTTACCAAATTCATAAGAATAGGAGGCATCACCATATTCATTTAGCTCTGGTAGAGCCATAGAGCATGGGATAGGATTAGGACAGGGGCATCCATTTTCTTCCTCAACTCCAGCATTGTATAAATACAGTCTTCCAAGATAACACCCCTCAAGATATAGAACCTTATCTTCTCCAATAGCAGATTTAATGCTTTTTAGCAAATATTTTGAGTGATGTTCCCCCTCTACAGGCTGGGGACAGTCTGGAATACTCTCATTACAGTACTGTGTTCCTATAGCATCAACTCTCCATCCATCAATGTTAAATTCATCAACATAATACTTGGCTATTTTGGTAAAATATTTTATCACCTCTGGATTTGCTCTATCTACAGCATATCCCCATTGTTTATGTGGCCAACAATAAACCAAATTTCCATATTTATCTCTGAGAATCCAATCTTTGTGATTTTCGTAGATGTATCTTCCTGGCCCAGTATGAGCTGTGACCAAATCCAAAATTACTTTCATTCCTAAGCTATGAGCTTTTTCAATAAACTGCTTGAAATCTTCCTCGGTTCCTTTTGCTGGGTCTAGCTCATAATAATCCAAAATATAGTATCTGCTTAAAGGGGTTCCAGGTTTATACTTCCATATAGGTGTTAGATAAATTGTCTTTATTCCCATTTCTGCCAGTAAAGGAAGCATCTTTTCCTGCTCTTTGAATGTGAGAGTTCCTCCCCTGCCAACCTGTATCATTTCAAACAGCGGCTCGTTTATCCAGTCAACTTGTTTATCATTGGTATCTCCATTTCTAGATAGGGGTAACATTGCGAATGCAGTTAGCAAGATAATCGTTGAGGCGATGAAGATGTTATAAATGATTCCCTTCATTTGCTCCTCCCTCTAGAATTAAAAATTATCACATCCGTTTTGCTTTCTGCTTTATTTCCTTCATTATCATATGCAACAACTTTTAACACTTGTTTTCCAAAAACTCTCTCATTCCATAACCACTCATAAGGTGGAGAATCATCAACTGCTCTAAGTTCATCATCAACATAAAACGCAACTTTTTCTATTCCATCCTCATCATATGTTTCAACTATTACTGTTATTCTTCCTATTATTATCGTGTTTTTCAATGGAGCTATTTCTCTGTCAAAAATATAAAGGTAACCCCTCGGCTTTTCAATATATATCATTGGATTTCCCTCTGATTTGTTGTGAGCCAGTTCTTTTATTGTCTCATAGGTTTGAAATTCAGGAGCAAGAGCATCATAAATTTTGTATTTTCCATAGGAAAGAATTTCTGCATTGCTTCCCATCCAACCACCATGCAAAGGATAGACAAAAACAATAGGTAAACCAAATTCAGCCCTCTTTTTTCGGAAAAATTCATCCACCTTTCTTAAATACCCCCTTTGTTCTTCCTTTGTCAGTAGTTGGGAGAAGATCCCTAAGGGTTGATCCTGCCATTTAACCGCTGCTTCATCCATAAAGATGAGAACTAAAACATCATCCCCAAGATATTTCTTCACTTTTCCGAGGAAGACATCCCATCTTTCTTCAAACAGGGTTTTGTTTTTAACTTCATTTTCCCAAATCATATTGACCACAAAATCAAAATGAGGTATAGGGTAGGCAGGCTCTCCATTTTCATCTTTTATCTCAAGAAAATTCGTCCATCCCCCAACATAGATATATTTCCCCTTCTCTTTCCCGTAATTGTGAATTTCATCTATCTGTTTTAAAGCAGCTTCATAAGCTTCTTTAACTGCAGGATGATAAGGGTCTTTTGTTAGTTCATAAAAGATTCTTGCTTGAGCAAAAAGCATATCAATCCAGATGGCATCCACTCCATGATCTACCAAATGTTTTGCCCAGCTCAGTTGGAGTTCTTGAAATGCAGGATTGGTTATATCCGGATAGTATGCAGATGCTTTTGTCCAATCATACTCATCTGGAGTATCCATCCATGAAGGGATAAAACCGAGTAATCTACCTCTATTCCACTGAAACTCTTCCTTTGATATCGAAATATTCCATTTTTGTGGATCAAGCGCCATAGCCCATGTTTCCTCTCTACTATAGTTTCTTCCGGTTATAGGATTTCTTTCAACTGCGTTGACTCTCTCCGTTGGTATACCTGCGCAAACAATAGTATCTGGTCTCTCAGCTTTTATCCTATCAATAGCCTCCTCTAAAGCATCATAATACTCCTCTGGGATAACCTTATATCTCCAGAAAGCTCGAAAAACAAAATCTGTGTATGTCTCCTTAAGGTGAGTGATAACATCATCTAAAGTTCTATTGAAAGTCTCATAATCTATAAGACGATACCATGATGCAACCTTGACATGAGAGAGTTGTTCTATTTCATTACCCTGTACGCAACCTGGAAATAGATTGACTGCAAGCAGTAGCCATAAAGTAATACAGACTATCTTCCTTTTCATCTTCCACCTAAATTAAATATTATCACATTCAACTTATCTTCTGCCTTGCTTCTCTCATTATCATATGCAATAACTTTTATCTCATATTTTCCTATAGCAAATTCATCCCAAACCCAGGTGTATGGTTCATCGTAATCTGTTGATTTCAAAACACCATCAACATAGAACTCTACCTTCTCTATTCCTTCTTCATCATATGCTTCTGCTATTACAGTTATTCTTCCTATTATCATCGGAATTTTTAATGGAATAGTTTCTCTGTCAAAGATATAAAGGCAATTTCTTGGTTT
>MTML01000028.1 GCA_002011215.1 Archaeoglobus sp. JdFR-24 | reverse complement strand
CAGGCATAAGAAACACCTCCCAGATTCTTGAGAACAGGGAGAGAGTAGCGTCAATTCTGGGTAAGAAAATTACGGAGAACATAATCAAAGAGATTTCAGGTTAAGAGGTTTGACTTTGGGATAGATCTAAAATGAAGTTGAGAACCTAATTTGGGAAGTTCATTGGGAACAGAAATCGAGAAAAAGGTTTTCCAAGATTTTTAACTCTTCACGATTTTCCCATCGATTATGTATTACTCTATTTTGATAATAGCGTTTTCCAAGAGATCCAAAAACATTAATAAATAACACAGTAATAATACAGTACAATAGTCCCCCATAGGTGACATATTATGACCTTCCTAACATTAAGGTCTTGGAAAGAATTTCAGACCATATTAGAGGGTGTAGCTCACGATGCTCAGAAATGTCTCAATACATATAATGGATTACTTCGATTTAAAGGTAAATCTCTGAAAAATGCACTTACAAATGAGATCGCATTAAAATGTATTCTTGGTGGATTTCAAGGAGAGGAATATGCTGAGAATTCCCTATATAATTTTTGTAACCAACTTTTTGGCATTGAGATAGATGTTCAGAAATTTGTTTCGCTATTAAAACAGGCAGATCTCCAAGAGATCTCTCAATTCATTGAGATTCAAGTTGGGGAACGTGAGTTTATCAGAAAACTCAAAGAATTCATGTCTGCTGTTCAGGAAATGGGGTATAGTGGCTACGCATCTGCTGAGCTATCTGATCCTAGAAAGTACATTGAAACGCTTGTAAATGGATTAATTAAAATTTCTCCAAAACTACAGCGAACACACTCTGTTTCTAATTAGAACCTACAGAGTAGCGAAGGTATACTTAGACAATCTTTATCCCGAGTCAGAACATCCAGAAAGAGGAAGTGTTCTTGAATACCTCGGTTTCGGGAAGATACTAGATCCAGGCGGGCCAGAGAAAGTTCGGAAAGATTACACAATTTACGGTTACCCAAAGGGATCTCTTGGTTGGAAGCTGCTAAAAGTGATGAATACTGCACTTGATATTTTAACTCTGTCAGAGTTAAGAAAATATTTTCCGAGTCTTGAAGATGAGAGAAAGAAATTCCTCATGAAGGTGAAGGATTTTGTGCCTAGACCAAATATTCCTATGATCGATTATTTTGACGAGTTAATTCGAAGCTATAGCGAGAGACTGTACAGGGTGGCTTCCTCCACAAGAACGAAATATGAGTACGAAATAAGACGTTTGATGTGGCAGGGAAATGTAATTATAACTCCACATCGACTTTACCCAGACGATAACCCTGATCTTCGAAGCTGCAACTTTGATGCCGAAGTTAAAGATGGAATTATGAAAACCTTAGGAACTACTTTGGACTTTCCTACTTTTATTGATGCCATAGCCCCTCACATGTCTGTGGGTCTCGCATTTATGGATGTGGTTAAAGAAGGGCAGGTCAGGTGGTGGATAGCTTGGTCCAGATAAAAAAGGACGAAAAAGAAAGAATTGCTGCAGACAGAAGAATTAAAGATAAAAAAGAACGGTTATTGGAAAGAAAAAATGTTCAAATCCCTTCCTACGCAACAACTCAAGGTTACACATCCAAACTCAGTAAAAGCTCCAGACTGCTTGCTGCATCTACAATTGCCCTTGAAATTCCAAAAAAACTTAAACTTGTAGATTTCAGTACAGAGGTAAGAATTAAAAAAGAGCGCATAAGGACCGCAACAACAATTCCGGATATTGATGCAGAGCTGCCGCCTTTTTCGAAAGTCTACAATCTTACGGATATTATCAATATGCCTTTAATCCCATCCGCTTCTTCTTTCAGTAGTGTTATTTTCACTTTTAATATCGAATCGCCATTTAATGTTGCAATTTGTCAACTTGACGATGAATTCATGCTTGGAGGACAAATTAGATCTCCATCTAAACAACTTCATCGCCTAAAACCAGAAAATATCAAACCTATAAATATAGCAGAGTTGATAGATAAAGTTAAAATATCCAATGCCACCATGGACAGAGAAGCTGCTGAAGTTTCAGCCGAAAAACTCGACTACGACAAAAAACTTGAGCAGAAACTTGAACGAGCTGAAATAGATTTATTTAAAATTTCAAAAGGCTTAGGAAATCTACTGAGTGGGGGAGCAATAATAATTCTTGCTCAAGAACGAGATAAAGTGAGAAACTGTTCTAATCTTCTTCAAGAAATTTGTAGAAGGTTAAGGAGAGAAAGGGGCCAATCTATATATGATCCTAAAGTTGTTTCAGGTAAAGAGGAGGTGGAGAAACATAACCTCTATGACTACTGTATTTTTGTTCTCAAAAGTGCAGAACTCAAAGATATAGTGGAGAGAAGAGTTCTAGAGTTCAAACGAGATTGTCCGTCTTATCTCATAATCGAAGCAGCACAAGAAAAAGCCGAAAAAGTTTACTCACATGTTTTAAAGATTAAAGATAAATTCCTCAACAACGTACTTTTACTCGAGTTAGCTGACCTAAGCTTTGATATCTTCAGATCTGAACTGGCTCCGATTCTTTTTGGATATCTTGATCTTCCTGATCTATCTCCAGACAACTCTGTAGATGAGGTATTTGGAATTGCTGCCCAACTTTATTACAGGGAGCTAGAGAGAATAAAAGAAGAAGTAAGCTCAAAATTAGACAAATATCCAATCGTAAAGACTTCAGTAGGTGGGATTGAGAGCAATGAGCACTATTGGGTAAAACATTTCATTGTCAAGTACCTCGTGGATGATGGAATCCCCAAGGAAGATGTAGAGACAGAGCCTAAGCTCGGGGACATTGTTCCAGATATTTATGTTAGGTCGAAAAACGTATTCATTGAAGTCGAAACACTTTTCGGAAAAGGTCCAAACCCAATCGACAGGCTCAGAGACGAAATTCTCGACTACCCATCCAATCTTGAACTCTGGATTGTTATGGAGAATTTTACAATGTATCTTCATTTAAAAGAAATTTTCAGATTGAGGAACTGGCTTCAGGAAGAAGGGAGGGAAATCGAGTTTTATACTCTCGACCTCAAAAACAGAGAACTTATACCCATAGGAAATTTTGTAAAAGATATTCTGAAAGCTTTCAGGATAGTTGTTGAGTAATCCAGTTCAAACATTTACAGCAGATTTGCCTACGATTACTTATTAATTACTTATTATTAATATTATTATTAGTATTCAATAACTTTAACTCGATTGGAAATTTTGCATAATGTTCCGGTATAAGAGAACTGTAGGTAATATGGTTTGGTAATGAAACTGCATCATTCTACTCTCTCAAAATATCTACCCATTTTAAACAATTTTTAGCTCATAATATTTAGCCACGATATATTGATAACATCATCAAAATCCAATTCAAACTTTTTCTGACGTTTACAACTTTTATAAAGCTCATTGTCGATGAAGGAGTTTGATGTATTCGCAATATTTCAATAATTTCAGAAAAATCTAAAAAAGAGGATTACCTTTTTGTGTCAAATTCCCATCTGATTCTTCATGATGATGAAAAAATATAAGATGAAGTTGAAAATAATCAGGATATGAGACATCCCAAAATCACTACAAAACTTCATAGCCCGGAAAGATTTAAAACCAATGAATGAAATAAAATTACAAGGTGGCAAAATGAAAAAATCACTTGAAGAGGTGAAAACAATCATCGAAAAACACAAGAAAGAACTTAGGGAAAAGTATGGGGTGAAGGAAATCGGCATTTTTGGCTCTTTTGTCAGAGGAGAGGCAAAAGAGGACAGTGATGTTGACATAGTGGTTGAATTTGAAAAACCCATAGGTTTTTTCAAATTTCTCGAACTGGAAGAGTATTTGAGCAATTTGATAGGTAGAAAAGTAGATCTTGTATCTAAAAAAGCACTTAAGCCACACATTGGAAAATATATTCTTGAAGAGGTTATAATGGTATGAAAAGAACGTATAGAGATTACATACTGGACATTTTGTCATCTATACAAGAAATCGACGACTTCACTGAGAGTATGAACTTCGAAGAGTTTATAAACGACAGAAAAACTGTAAATGCTGTTATAAGAAGCTTGGAAGTAATGGGTGAGGCTGTGAAGAAAATTCCTTCCGAAATCAGGAACAAATATCCAGAAATCCCGTGGAAGTACATTGCAGGTATGAGGGATAAGCTAATTCATGAATATCATGGTGTTGATTTAGAAATTGTGTGGGAGGTCATAGAAAAGGAAATCCCACCTCTCAAACCCAGATTTGAAAAAATCTTGGAGGAGTTGAAGGATTGAAGTTAAAAAGTAAGCACTTGCGCACCCCACCTTACCTTGCTTACCTTAGCATGTATCTGAAAGTTTTTCAATGAGCCTAAGCTTAACCTAAAATTGCAGAACGTCTGTAACGGGTAGAGCGGAGTACTACCACATGATTCCAATCTCCAGAGCAAGTATATCAAAAAATCTCCGCGTAGTGTAAAAACTACATAGTGTAAAAACTACAAAAACATCTTTGCAATTCTCAGTGATTTCCTGATGTGTTCACTCGCATTTCCCTCGACAACATCTTCATGTCCAGGATAGAGATTTCTGACTTCAAGCTCTGAGAGTTTTTCGATGGATTCGATGAGCTCT
>MTML01000017.1 GCA_002011215.1 Archaeoglobus sp. JdFR-24 | reverse complement strand
GAAATAATCTGTAAGAGAAGATAAATAAACCGAAACCATAAATTAAGGTATTTAGTATTGCACCAGTCCAGTTTAAAGCCATGGGTGATACGTTGTACAACTTGGCTGGGAGGAAATAGAGAACTAGTAAGATCGTTCGTCTATCAAATAAAAAACCGTCTTCAATTGCTCTCTCAACAGGTTGATATATTGCTACAGGATTGACCCAGTACCAGCCTACCAGTGGAAAGGGAAGTTTTACTTTAGCTAGTAAAGCAGACGTTAAGGAGGCTACAGTTATTAAAATCAATATATATGCATTCTTTTTCATTAAAGTGAAAATATATAGACTTTCTTCACAAAGTGAAGTTTTGATAACCGATTTCCGTTCAATCAGTAATAAAAACAGTCCATAGACTAATATTAGCAAATAAACAATATTTTTGATAATAAAATAAAGACCTAAAAACTGAAAAAACATTGTTAAAATCCATATTAGAAGCATACCAAACATGAAACGTAGAATTAATCTTGATAAAACATCAAACTCCTGGAGATTTTCTCGGAACTTACTTATCAAATTGGTCAAAATAGAACCTGCTAAGTAGGGGAAAATGATAAAAGCAGGTAAAGCCAGAATGGATTTTAAAAACTCGTTATAATGAAAATGTGAAATTACACCACTAACTATTAGGTATAAAAATAACAATTTCTCTAGATAAAATTTCATCCCAAACCCTCCAACCTAATAAACTCCTTAACACTCTCCCAAAGTAAAATTATCAAATTCATCCTGTATAGCTCCGTATCGCTCAGCATCCGATTTCTTTGAGCTCTCCTTCTTTTCTCCAATGTTTCAGGAAGTTGTTTCAAGAAATATACATTTGCTCTCGAAATAGCTCTAATATTACCGAATTCTCTTCTAATTAAAAACAAGAGTATACGAACAATATCAAAACAGATTGACACAATCAAACCTTTCACCACATTTCTTAATTCAAAGTTTTTCACAATATTTGTAAGCCTATTTTTTTGTGTATAGTAAATCCTCCTCGGTGAAGCCCTACCACCCCAAGAACCACCATATTTATGATAAACTACCGATGTTGGAACATACATAACCTTATAGCCCCTCAACCAGGCCCTCCAACACAGATCTAAATCCTCAAAATAAGCAAAATAATCCTCATCAAAACCTCCTAATTCCTCAAAAATTTTACGTCGAACAAGCATAGCAGCCCCACAAACGGCTCCAACGTATTTTTGCTTATTAAAAGCTGGTGAATCTTTTTCACCAAACCCAACATCTATCCCTGCCCCTATTATTGTTATCTTGGCTCCGGCATGGTTGATTGTATCTGGCCTATCATAAAACAGTATCTTGCTTCCTACAGCAAACAGAGATGCATCTTTATCTATAGCTTTAAAGAGTTCCTCTAACCACCTTGGATGAACTTTGGTGTCATCATTCAAAAGAGCGACATACTCAGTATTAACCATTTTTATAGCTCTATTATACCCTTCTGCAAAACCATAATTTTTGTCAAATCTTATAATCCTAATCCATGGGAAATTCTTTTTTACATAATTCGATGATCCATCTGTACTAGCATTATCTAAGAGATAAACACTAAAATCTTTGTAAGTTTGCTTTTCTAAAGACTCAAAACACTCTTTTAGATGATGCCTCCCATTATGAGTTATAACTATAACTGAAACTTTTTTATGGCTCATCGATCTCCACCGATCTATATCCACCATTTCTTATGCTTACTCATCGTTTTCCTTAATGCATTTGGGATGATCCCATAGTTTTTTCCCAAAGCAACACCCGCAAACCTAGCTATGTTATAAACCAGAGCATAGGGAATCCAGATTTTATGATTTTTTTGCAAATATCTTATCTCGCTAAATAAAAACGATAATCCTTTTGAAGCAACCCCACCCGAACCACAAATCTGCCTCATCGCAACACCATCATCGAATCTCCGCTTAAAAGCTGAAATAATTGAATAATCGTGAGAGTGGTAAACCACAGCTTCAGGCTCATACACAAGCTTGTATCCATCTCTCAAAACATCTATTGCCCATTTCTTATCCTCTGCCATTATTATGCTTTCATCAAATCTTATCTTTTTCCAAACCTTTTTTTTCATGGCAGAACAAACATCGGAAATAAAGACATTGGAAACATAAAATTCTGCCAGATTTTTTAATTCGGTATGAGTTATCACCTTTCTGGTTTCTGGATAAAAATATGAATAAAAAAACTTCTCCATTGGTTTAGCATCTGGATAGGCTATCTGTCTCCCATACACCCCAGCGATTTCTTCATTTTCCAATGGTTTTATAATTTTCTCTACAAGGTTATTTTCTATTGGCAAAGCATCCTGGGTGATATAAATAAGATAACTCCCCTCTGCCAGTTCAGCCCCCAGATTCCTCGTTCTGCTATGGTGGAATTCCTCAGGCTCTATGTTATATACCCTACAACCGTATTTTTTGGCAATCTCTATAGTTCTATCTTTTGAACCAGAGTCGATTACCAAAATTTCAAAATCCTGATAGGTTTGATCTCCAATCCTTTTCATTAATTCTTCAAATCTCTCTCCAGCGTTTTTTGTCAGAATTATTATGCTTGTCTCGACCATATCAACATAACAGATTTTTTTATGATCCAATATTTACAACTCCTCACCCAACATACTCAGAAAGAACGAGAAAAATATCGTCTGCAAACCAATAACAATCAGCACCATACCCAGTATACTCTCCTTCACTTCTGGAACCAGTAAATACCCGCTGTTTATCCACCTTGATATCAGATAAAGAGCGTGTAAAGCCCCTATAGCAAAAACTATCAAGCCAATAAGTGCACCTTTCTCAAGAGATATGCGCTCTGACACTAATCTACTCAATCCTTCAAGTTCAAAAAATCCTCTGGAATGTCCGTAGACACTTGAAAATAAACCCAAGAAAATCAGCTGGTAACCTACAATCACAAGTAATGATGCTGCAATTATTGAGTTAACACCTAAAATTGCACCACCGACTTTAACATCAATCAAATTCATTAAAACGATCAGGAGAAATCCAATTACAAACAGAATAAAACCCGGAATATAGTAGAGATACTTAGGAGTTTGCAACAACATGAATTTCAAATGCCTCCAGCCATCTTCAAAGGAACTCAACTTCGAAGTTCCCTCTCTTGGATGATAAGTAATCGGAACCTCCTTTATTCTCAGTCCTTTTCTCGAAGCCTCTATTATCATCTCACTGGCAAACTCCATTCCATGACATCTCAAGTTCATCTTACCCAGAACATCCCTTTTAAAGGCTCTAAACCCTGAATGGGAATCGCTCACACCTGCTTTGAAAAACACATTCAAGAACCAGGTTAAAAGAGGATTACCAATGTACTTGTGAAGCCAGGGCATCGCACCCTTCTTTATCTCCCCCCTAAATCTGCTACCAATTACCATGTCAGCATTTTCATTTTTTAAAGGCTCTATAAGTTTGGGAATTTCAAGAAAATCGTAGGTATTGTCTGCATCACCAATTACAATGTATTTCCCTCTTGCGTATCTAAACCCGTAAAGATATGCGTAGCCGTAGCCCCTTTTATCAGGGGTTACAACTTTTGCCCCCAGCGATCTTGCAATTTCCGGTGTTCTATCAGAAGAATTGTCTGCAACTATTATCTCCCCATCTACACCCATATTTTCAAATACTTTCTTAATTTTGGAGATGCAAATTCCTATTGTTTTCTCCTCATTGAGGGAAGGTATGACTACAGAAATTTCCGTCATTGCCACTCAACCTTTTAAATGTTTTGAAACAAAAATTTATAGTTTCTCGAGAGTAACAACTACTCCAATCCAGCCTCCCATCATGATTCAGTTCAGCTGGATCGGAGAGTTAATTTCTTGTAAATCTATGCCGCTTTAAAGAGGATTGCTCCAAAGACAAGATTAAATTAGTTTTTTTAAAGATAAGATTGAATTAGTTTTTTATTTATTTTAATATACTTCGAAACAATATCAGTAAATATCAATTTTTGTTTTGAATAAGAAAGTGAAAAAGCATCTCCTATCTCTCGGGTTGAAAGTTCATTTGTAATCAACCTTATCTGCGTCTTGGAGATTTTATAACCTTTTTCTTCCAGATCCTTCTTAATTCTCGCAAGAATGTTTGTAAAATACCCTATTTTCTTCCCAGTATCAGAAGATATATTTTTAACCTTTCCACAAGATGTGCAATAGGGATGCTGTTTCAAAATGAATGTATTTGTTGGGAGCCAATCCTTTCTTAAGCCTCCCCCATCCATCCTTTCATGTGTGCACTCCATTGCCAATTGGATATTAAAAATTGAATAAAAGTTTTTCCGTTTGAAATTTTAATAAATACCTACTCAACCACTTATTTTAGCCCTTCCTAATTTAAATTACAACCTTTTGTACACCTACACTCAAAAAGCAAAAGACAACATTAAATATCCCCAACACCTGTTATGGATATGAAAATGAGAATCCCCTGCAGAGCAATATCAAAGGGAGAGGCAGAAGGAGAACTCATTATCAGCAGAAAAAACTTTTCTTTCCTTGGAGATGTCGATCCGGAGACAGGTGTTGTGGTAGCCAGAGACAGCGACATCACCGGAGAAAGCATAAAGCAAAAA
>MTML01000034.1 GCA_002011215.1 Archaeoglobus sp. JdFR-24 | reverse complement strand
AACGATCTGGTCAAAGAACCAGTTGCCTGAAGTGAGGCGTGGGATTGGGATTTGTTTTATGAAAAATATATTTAGATTTGCTGACATCTTCTTTCTAACAATATAATCGATCACAAACGAATTAAATAAAGAACAAGCATAAACGACATCTTCAAATTTATTTTCCAATGCATCAACGAAGAGGGAATTAACTGTTGGAGTATTTCTAGGCAGAATTGCACATATCAAAGTTCTTTCATTTGTACTACTGGCAATTGCCCTAATAGCCAACTTGGGATGTGAATTACATCTTTCGAGTTCTTTGGAAGATATCCAGAAAATCGGTTCAGAATAGTAAATTAAGAACTGCCAAATCATCTTTCCCTCGAAAATTGGAACAAATTTTTCTTTATTCTTTTGAATTACAAATACTTGTGGATTGTCGCCAATTGCCTTTGCATCCATTTTCTTTAAATCATCTATGGCTAAGAACTTGTAAGAGTCATCTGAACGGTTAAATTCCCTATTCAATTCTATATTCCAAGAATTGTTTATTTTTTCGGCAAGTAAAGGCCAACTGTCATAAATCTTCTCAGCTAAGTTTATGTCCTTCTGCCTCTTGAATTCCATGATTGAAAGCGTATCGGGAGAGAACTTCTCGATCAAATTCTTTGAAATCTCCAACCCATTATCTACAACCAATGGCAGAAGGTTCTCAAGCTCCTCAACCTTCGGAGCGAAACTGCCCTCAAGTATAATTTCAGCATCTAGTACTTCATCTTTAATGTTATCATGTCTTTTCTCTGTGAAGAATCCTGCTTTGAACCTGTAGTTGCCTTCCTGCCTTTTCTTCTGCGTCGAAAGTAGGGTGTATTTGAACCTAATATCAATCGCGGGGAAAATCTTTTGCCTATTCTCAATCCCAATCAAAAACTCAATCCTTGAATTCTCCAGAAACATTCTCCTCAGCTCTTTACACCCTTCATCAGTGTAAAGCCCTGAAGGCACGATTATTGACATCCTGCCCTCTTCCCTTATCAGCCAGAAAAACCTCTCCAGAAACAGCTTGTAGAGGTTAATGTCGCCCTTATACTGGTGTGGATAAAATCCTGAGTTCCTGAAATAGAACGATTCTTTCTCAATTGTGCTTACGTACTCTTCCCAGCTCTTCTTAATCTCCTCGTTCTCCTCCATCAGCCTCTTCATCACCTTATTCTTCTGCTGCTTTGTGTAACTTCTAAAGTGAGGATCATAATTACTGAAAAACTCATCTGGATTTAACCTAAGTAGATCCCAAGGCGGATTCCCAACAACAGCATCAAACCCTCCCTCAGCAAAAACCTCAGGGAACTCAAGCTCCCAGTGGAAGAAATGATATTTCTCAGCAAGCTCCTCAGCTCTCTTTATCAACCTGTCAAACCTCTCATTACCCTTACCATCTTCTAGAATGTATCTCACCATCTCGATGTACTCATCAGTCGTCGGAATCTTCACCCCGTCCTTTTCCTCATCTATGAACCACAGAGCAGTCCACAAATCGTAAATTTTCTTTAGCCTAAGATACAGCTTACCCTCATCAATCTCTCCTCTTCTAAACTTCTCGTAAATCTCCTCCTTCAGCTTGACAGCCTCAACTGTATCATCAGCAAGACTCAGCTTATGGCGGAGTTCAATTATACTTCCAATGTGTTTGAAAGGATTCTCAACAACCTCTCCATCCTCCATCCAGAACGTCTGGAACTCGTCTTTGCTTGTTTTCAAAACTGCTTGATTATGCTTGCTCCTATCCTTATCCTTCAACCGCTTGAATATTTCATTAGGAACAAATTTGACCTTATCATGATCAGTCCCAATCAGGCTATTTCCACATTTTAACTTGTGATCCAGAAAAGTCAAAGGTTTCTCCTTTGCCATAGTAGCCAACCACAGTGAAACCTTAGCAAGCTCTACAGCCATTGGATTGACGTCAACCCCGTAGATACAGTTCTCCAAAACCAGCCTCTTGAACTCCGCCTCCTTCTCCGAATCGATGTCTCTTTCTTCGATCACCTCTTCCCTTATCAAAGCCTCCTTATATTTCTCAGCAAGAAACTCAACAGCAGCAACGAGAAAAGCCCCACTTCCCATTGCTGGATCTAGAACTTTAATCTGCAAAATCTCCTCAGAGCTTTTACCCTCAACTAACGGCTCTAAAGCTTGCCTCACTAAAAATTGGGTTATCTGCTTTGGAGTGTAATACGTCCCACTACTTTTCCTTCTTCCACCCCAGGCAGCCAAATAAAAAGTTCCAGCGGAAATTTCCTCCTCAACCCTTTCATCACCTTTTAACCTGCTTTTGGGTACATACTGCAGCTCGCCCTTTATCTTAACAACAGCTAAATCCTCCTCTGTAATCTTCGGCTCAAGCTCAAGCAGAGATTCATAAATAGAGCCAAGTTGATCGATGCCAAGCTCCCTGTAAGATATTATATCTCTTGTTCTCCCTCTCCTGCCTGACGTTAGCATCAAATCTCTTAGCACTTCAGCAATAACGTCATCGCTAACCTTGCATTTATTCAAGACAGGTGTAGAATCAGGATGGAAGAGCCTGCCATTGTAGGCTGGAACTTTTAAGCCTCCACCTTCGAAGCCCCCATCAATCAGCCTGAATATCGCTTTCAAACTATCCCATATGTAGTAGGAATTTGGCTCAAAATTCTTCTTTGGATCTGTTATTAGCTCCCTTATTGACTCTATGCTGTAAGAATCTCTGTACAGTGGGTTATCAACAGGCAACAGCCCAATACCCTCAGCATACAACACGAACAGAAGTCTGTACAAATAAACCAGGGATTCCTGGTATAGTTCTTCGAGATTGTCAATTTTACCTTTATTCCCCTCGTTCTCCAGTACCCCCCTGATGAACTTCTCTAGAACTCTGAAAATGCTTTGCCTCAACTCATCTCCTACACTTACTGCATGTTTCCTGCTTTCTTCTTCGATGATATCTAACAAACACTTTCCATCTTTAATGGGTTCAAAGGCAGCTCTTCTGAAAATCGCCCAGAAAATTTTGAATGATTCTCTATCTTCACTTTCGAGAATGTTCCATAAATCAATCTCTAAATAAGCGTTTTCAGCAGTTATTGGGCTGTTTCTAAGCAACCTGAAAACCCTACCATTTGTAATTATCCCCCACTTAACCTTCTCATGGTACAAAGCTCTCATCAGCTCCTTTTGAGCAGGTTTAGTCCCATTCTCCGAAACATCAGGACTCTGTCCGTATTTCAAGAACTTGAAAATTGCCAGTGGTCTACCTTTAGCGTACTCAATAGCCGATACTGGAATGTTACCCTTTTCGGTTTCAACATAGGTTTTTCTTTTCGGATTAAAACCGAGTCTTTGGAGCACGGGTTTAATCCATTTTTTGTAAAGCTCATCTTGAGTCGTGTTATCTCCAAGCTCATATTGTCTTTTTTTAAATTGGATAAGCAGATGATAATATGCCGAATTTACATCATTCTCCCCCAACATCCCTTTGAAGCTCTTGTCATTTAAAATGTTACTCAAAAAATAGTCGGAGAGAAAACCACCAACATTTCTGATCGTGGTATAGATTGCAGGTGTTGCAGACTTTGAAGTCATTTGATCACCTCTGCAGGTATAATCATTGCCGCACCAATAGGTTCTCCGACGAAATCTTCTCTCCTGAAAACATCAATGATCATGGATTTCTCAAGCTCTTTGATTCGCATCTCAACATTTTTCCTTAGTGCATCAATCATAGCCTGAATTCTGTAATTGTGCAATCTGATCCCTCTTAGCTCCTCTTCACTCCCTTCAAGGGTAACTTGAATTCTCTTCTTTTGTTTTTCAAGTTCTTTAACCTCTGTTTCTTCGTATCTTTTCAAGTCTTCAATCTCATCCTGAATTATTTCACCAATATAGCTCCTCAGCTCTTCAATAACTGTCTCAACTCTCTCCTTAATTGCACTCCAAGCTTTCTCCAATGCAACGTCCCATACGCTTTCATAATTGCTTTTGAGGAATTCTTTCGAAACGTTTAAAGGTAAACTATCTGCATCGAACAACCGGAAAGCCTCCTCCTTACTTCCAATCTCACCGGTTAGTTTTACAAACACAGGTTCAAGCCTTTCTTCAACAATCCTTCCGAAACCATCTACAAATTTAACAAGAAACACAAACAAGATACCCTTCTCCACACCCTCCATTACTTTATACGTGACCCTGTAGTCTTGCTGCTGAAGATAGATCTGCCTTCTGTATTCCGATAGGATGGACTTGACCAAGGGGTGCATGGGTGTAAGAAATTCGACATCCTTGTTTTCAAACTTGGTAGCGATATCTCTCCTAAAGGTAGCTTTCTCATAAATATCCTCAACATCAGTTTTTTTGAGCTGTCTTGGAACTTCTATTCTAAATATATCCCTTTCTACCTCTTCGAACTTACCACCAAACTTCAAAATCATGTGCTCGGCTAAACCTCTAATCTCCTCAAAACCAGGAAGTTGAACTTCTGTTTTGTTTATAGCGTCGTCGATATCTTCTTCTTCCTCATCTTCTGATAAAAACAAAAAATCCTGTCTAATCTGGGTGTTGTAGATTCTTAGAATCTCACTTAGATATTCATCAAGTTTCCTCTGCACCTCTTCCCTGTTCTCTTGGGTTTCTTTACCCATAAGGTCATTTATAAG
>MTML01000061.1 GCA_002011215.1 Archaeoglobus sp. JdFR-24 | reverse complement strand
ATGGGGATTTTGAGGTTTGAGGCAGAGCCCCCCTCCTCCCCTTTCAATCAATTCTTTGGCTGAAGATTTGTGAGGTTGTTGACGCTTTCTTTTTGGAAAGAAATCTCCTCCAAGGGGATATTTTGCAACTCCTTCAGACATAGGCCGTCCACAGAACTATCTGATTATGATGGTAAATATTCTTGTGGTGAATGATAACCGTCAGAGAACCCGAATGGGTAAAATGTGAAATTATGGTTGGAGGGTCCTCTCTCTTATCATGCTTCCTGAATAATTGTGTCCACATCACGGTCCTCTATGTGGTCACATCCAGCTCCGGAGATAGTCGAGGTCGAGGAGGTTCACAATATAACGTGATCACTTTTGAACCACTGTTAAAGATTTAAATATGATGCGGTAGTTATTAATCTGAGGTATGATTATGCTGTCCGATAAGCAAATCCTAGAGTTAATGGAAAAAGAAGAAATCGTAATTGAAAACTTTGATGAGAGCTGTTTGAAAGCAGCAAGTTACGACATGAGGTTAGGTGAAGAGGCTTTTTTAAGCAGCAGGAAAGAGAAAATAAATGTAAAAGAGGCTGGATTATTAAGAATACCTGCGGGCGAATTCGTCATTGTTCTAACACATGAACGAATCAAATTGTCAAGAGGTATAGCTGCTAGTATTGGACTAAGGTCGTATTTTGCGAGAAAAGGGTTGGTTTTACTTGCAGGTCCTCAAGTTGATCCTGGGTTCAGGGGGAGGTTAACTGTAGTTCTATTTAATGCCAGCCCTAAAGAAGCTGTGCTTAGGTATTTAGAACCCTTCTGTACAATAGAGTTCCACAAACTCATAGTTGAGGCTTCAAGAGAATATTCGGGCAGGTATCAAGATCAAGATTCGATTCGCATTGAAGATATAGAGTATTTCACAGAACTAAGTGGTATGACTTTAGGTGAAATCCTAAAAACCATGGAGGGGGTAACTAGTAGTTTGGGTAATCTAACGACTCAAGTACAAATTCTATCGAATTCAATAGGTGACTTGAAGGAATCGTTCCAGAGACAACAGCAATTTATTTCAATTGCTCTAGTCATCTTGGCAATATTTATAGCAATAATAGGTGTAATAAAGTAAATTCTTATATTTTTATTCATCGCTTTTGTAAAATTCGTCTCGCGGAGATTTGAAAAGAAGTTATTTTTCCTATGGGTTGGTTATCTCTTGAGGTTGCTATCCCTCTTAAATTCGATTCTTCTCCATAGTATTGGACTTTTTCCTCCCCTTGAGGATCCTCAGGAGTTTATCGTAGGGGTGTTCTGGAGGTTCTGCGCAATTCAGGCCCTCAAGAGACTAAGGATCCTCTCGATCTCTCTTCCCCATCGAGAAGAACTCTTCATCATAAGACAGCTGTCATCTTTGTGATGAATTCTTAGAGAAGTTGTTTCGGAAGTCTTGCTGATAAAAGCTATACCTTTCTTTCCACATTTGGGGCATCTCAAATATACTTTGTAACATTTAGGGAACTCAGTAATCTCGATTAATTCTCCTAGTTCAAGTCTATCCAGCCTTAAAATCGTGCTCATTTTTTAGAAAAGCTGTAATAAATCTTTTTCTTTCTTCCCCTTCTTTTCTTTCTTATCTTCTCCAACGAGTATTTTGAAAGCCGGGTATATCAGAAATCTCTCTCGATATTTCCACCAGTCATCAGGAACTATGTCTTTGAACTTGGGTGGTCCAAACATAAACCATTCACCAGAGATCTCCTGATCTTCACGAGTTGTAGGAAGCTCGAGGATGTCTCCAAGCACAGTTTTAGGAATTCTCGTTATATGTCCTCCTTCAAATCCTTCTAATTCAGAACCTCCAGAAGATTGACTCAATGGTACTTCAAATAGCTGTGAGGTTGGGGGACCTACAGTTGAGGTGCCATGATACCTCTTCGCAGAACCTTTTCCTCTTGTAGGCTTCTCTACCCTCCCATCTACTGCTCCAATATCAGAATCCACTTTCTCTACAATCGAGTTAGAAATCCCTGGGAGTATTTCTCTCACCAAATCATCTATATGTTCGCTTGAGAAATCTCCCGAGGTGTCTCTTGAGGTTAAAGTCTCACTTTTGGATCCTCTGAGGGGGTACGAGACCTCCAAACCCAAATATTTATCTGGAGAGTAGATGGCTCTTCTTTCTGGTTTGAAGGCATACTCTTCGATGTACTCCTCCACAGTCTTGCCTGTCTTGCCTGATTTCTTGATTTTCACTAAAATCTCACCCTCTGCTTCTGTAGCAGCCTTAACTTTTGTCTTTGCTTGCAACTCATATATTGGGATCTTCTTACCCTTCCATTCTGTATAATATTTGAACTTCCCTCCAAGCAATCCCGAACCTCTAATATTGATCATCTCAGTGCCTGGAGCGATAACAGCCTCGGCTTCTGGTTTTCCAAGCTCAAACTCTGGGGTAACATAAGCTACCCCTTCTTCTGCTTCTTCAAGCATGAATTTTTGGGCTTTGGGTATATCTCTTCTCAGTGGTTCCGGCAACCTCCTAACATCCTTAACCCCCGCGAGAATGACACCAGGTCGCCTGAAAGAAAATCTCGGTAACAGCGTATATTCTACTGCCTCATCACTTATTCTAAGGAAGTAGGGGGAAATTGAAGGGGCCATGTACATTCCCGGCATGTCATGGGGTCTTGATATCTTATCATGGACTTCTAATCCCTTCCCGGTTCCTCTTATCCCTCCGGCCTGTGCAGTTGCATGAAAGCCTCTTACAGGTCCAACCTCACTTTCGATTGCTTGGGTGTAGGGGGATGTTTTGAATTCCTCCACAAGAGCGGAGCCCTCCTGGATCTTAGGTGAAGGAAATATCTCTTTACCTTCCAAGACCTCTTCTTTGATCACTTTCTCTGGCGGTACGTATTCTTTGCCTCTAAATCTCACGAATTCTATTGGTTTTCCGATTGCTGTCCTTGCTATCTTCCCAACACCTTCCATCGCTAAAGATTCCATCTGCAGCTCGTGGGCTTCTTTCGCTCTCTGTCCGATTATCATCCACTGATAGGGTGTTGGCTCTTTCCCTTTAGCTTTGAGCTCATAAAATGCGAAAGATTGAACCATTGATCCAATTCCACGGAATGGGAGTTCGACTATACCTGCAGCAAATTCCTCAGCAATTCCTCCACCAGGTAAATTCTCCAAGGGGAGAGTAGATTTAACTCCTTCTCCCATACTTTTACCAGTTTCTCGGATCCTCTCTCCTGATTCATAGATTACCGATTCTTCCGATAACTTCTCCTTTTCTCGAGCTATTATTGGTCCAATAAGTGAAGTATGGACGACCCTCGCAGTTGCATGAGGGGCTTCACCTTCTATTATCGTGATTTGACCTCCTGTCTCCCTTGCCTTCTCGTAATCTTTGAGTATTCTCTCCTTTCTTTTAGGAGGGAGATCCTCAACGAGAGTGTTAAACTCCTCATCTGTGATTGTTTCTGGTTGTGGTTTTGGTTCGTCGCCGGAGAGAATTTTTCTGGTGGTCGTGGGAGAGGGTTCTTGAACTTCTTGAACATTAGTTGGTTCAGTTGGTTTGATTGGCTCTGGGGAAAGTTTCACCTCCAGCCTTTCAGCTTTAGGTCTTGTTTTAGGTCTTGTAACCTTTCTTATCTTCCTTGATCTTCTCCTTTTGATTTCCCTTACCTCTCTGGTTGGTTCCGGCTTTGCCTGATTTGTTGCAGGTTTGTCGCTAATGCGTCTGTAAAATCCTGTTACTCTCTCAACCAGTCCCATTGTTGCGATTAATATTAGCTCGATAATATTTAAAGTATTCAACTTGAAGTTTTACGATAAAATTTCAAGGTTCTCAGCTCTTCATTTCTGAAAGAAGGATTCTGATGGCATCTTACCACTTTCAATTTAGCCAAAATCCTTAAGTTTTTGATAAACTTAAAGGTAATTGTGATACTGAAAGAAGGTGTTAGAATCTTAACACCAAACGAATACGACAAGCTTCGAGAGGGAGCGAAGAGGCAGCATCACCAGATAATGCTTGATATGGCTCTTTTCTCTGGCATGAGATACATAGAGCTTAAAAGATTCCAAGAGCATCCAGAATGGCTTAACAAGCAGAGGAGGACAATATACCTTCCTCCTGATGCACAGCTGAAGAGGAAAAGGAAGTTCAAGGACAGATACGTTTATCTGAGCAACATGGGGATGTATGCAGTTCAGCTCTTTCTCTCCCTAAAGGAGAGGCTTCCATCTATCCAAGCGTGGGATGAGAACCTAAAGAGGTGGGCTGAGAAGTCAGGTTTGGATCCACAGGGCATTTCAGCGAAGACAACAAGGAAGACTTGGGAAAGCTGGCTGGTTGTGAGCTATCCTGATAGGATCCCTCTGATTTGCATGAACCAAGGACACAGCGAGCTAACAGCTATGGCACATTATCAGCAGTTGCCTTTCACTAAGGAGGAGAGGGAGGAAATAAAAGCAAGGACTTCAGGCTGGATGGGATTGCCAAATTATTGATCTTCAACGATTAAAGCCCCAATAAAAACACCTAACAACATCCCATACACGATGTTTTCCAATTTCTTTGATGTGAAGTATCCTATTGCAGCACCACTCATGCCTGCGAGAAATAATAACCATTCAGGAGCATCCTTTCTTAAATGACCTAAAGGATCAACTTTTGGGCTTAGTTTAT
>MTML01000045.1 GCA_002011215.1 Archaeoglobus sp. JdFR-24 | reverse complement strand
ATACTCTAGCCATACCCTTTATGTTATGGCATCTTGTATCAACGCTAGCCATACTTCCATTATTTGCCTTACCATTTGAAAAACTTGATTTGAATAAGATGGTAGAGATGCATCACATTCCAACATTTTCCCCAACTGCTCTAATGATGGCTTTGAGTATATTGATGCTCGTATGAAAAATGTGGCATAATGTGCTGTGCATCATTGGATTGAGTAGATTCTAAAAAATATAAGAAGGAAGGAGGATGCCTGATCTAGATGCTCGTGTTCACATTGTAAATCAACGCTTTTATTTCTTCCCTTGCCACATTTCCTGCAACATCACTTGCAACTATCTTTATCACATGCTCGCCAAAGATGGTTTCATCCAGTGTGTATGAGATGTGATCACTTCCCTCTGCCTTCAATTCTTCGTCAATATAAAGCATTGTTGTTTCAACGCCTGAAGTTGCTTTATCAGCAATATTTGCAACTATTGTTATCTTTCCAATTATAACTGGCTTATCTCCAAATAATGGCAGGATAGCACGGTTGGCAATATATAACCAGTTCTTTGGTTTCTCAATGTTTATCTCTGGAGCATATAAGTCAACTTTAATTTCTCTTACTTTTATTTTCTCTGCAAGTCCAGCATTATCTATGCTGTAATACTCTATTTTATGTACACCCTCTCCAACTTCAAATGGTTCATCATATTTTATCCATTCTTTTCCATCGATGCGATAAAACGTGGAGGTAACACCACTTGCCTCATCATATGCTTCCAGTGTTATTTTAACAGACGTAGTATACCATCCATTGTTTCCATTTGGCTCATCAGGCAAAACATGTATTGTGGTTGTTGGCTCTCCCCCTCCAACCTGTATAACATAGTGCTTTCCACCAATATTGCCCAATCTGTCATATGCTGCAACATATATATTGTATATGCCGCTTGGCAATGCAAATGGTTGCTCATATGGCAACCACTCGCCATCATCAATGCGGTATTCTATCCTATCCAAGCCACATCCTTCATCTTCTGCATTGAATTGGATCAGTGTCAAAGGTGTTATCTGATATCTTGCATCCATCGTAATCTCACATATACCAACAAACGAAATATTTACAGAGGGAGGCTCTACATCCAAATAGTATGTTTCAACATGGTGCGGCTTTTCTTCGTTATTCCACGCGTCAACTGCCCAGTATTCTATTGTATGCTCTCCTGACTCATAAATGCCAAAGTGCTCATTAAACTGGAAATACACTTCCTTATTCCATTTTCCTTCGAGGAGTACATCGTCTATTTTGTAATAAATCTTCCAAGCTACGCCATCATCTGTGGCGTATATATGGAATGTTGAAGCCCTGCATACATAACCATCTGGATCGAATGTTATGTAGCTGTCTGATATAGGCGGTGTATTATCTATTCCCGCAGCAACCTTTGGAGAGAGCATGTCTTCATTCCATGCAAGCCCCCATACATAGCCTTCATATACGACAACATTTGCTGTATTCACACCTGTATTATTATAAAGAATCCATGCACTTCCATTCCAGTAATACATGCCAACAATTTGATCCTCAGCAACTTTGGCAGCATCCAAATCTGCTTGTGTATAATAGATGCGGATTTCTACAGGCCATACAATAACGCTTTCATCTTCAACGATTACATCAATGTAATTTCCAACTGCTGCCACCCCTCCTGGAAGTGTATCAGCAGGATTATCTTCATATGAAATGATGGTTATGTTGGTTGCAGCAGTTGTTTCTACATCAATTTCAGCATCGGCCTCCTTCAGAGCATTTACAGTAGTTGAGCCAGAAACTTCCTCACTATGAGCATCCTCTACAGGAGCGGTGAGCCATGGGGAGAAAAGGGCATTATCACTTACAGCGTCTCCTGAGCCAGAGCCCGCTCCGGAAGGGCCATCTTCCGAACCCCAGTAATTATAACGGGCATCTATGGCTTCTGCGGCATTTTCATTATATACACCATAGCCTGCATTTCCCATAATATTATTGAAATGGATGATGGTACCAGATGCGCTCGAAGTTAAATGAATTCCTGTGTTTCCGTTTCCGTTATTTTCAATAGTATTACCTATAATTTGGTTGTTATCTCCTTCGTTGTAAATTCCATCTCCATTATATGTGATTGTATTGCCATAAATAATATTATTATCACTCCATACACTAAGGTAAATTCCATTGTTCGTATTGTAAAAGATGAAATTATATGTTATGTTGTTTTCAGCAGAAATATTGAGAGAAATTCCGTCCCATCCATTGTAAGTAACATTATTCTCATAGATTTCGTTTTTGTTTGTATGATTAAGATAAATTCCATCTTCCAAGTTATGATGCACTATGTTTTTGGAAATTTTATTGTTTGTTGAAGTTTCTACCAAAATCCCGTCACAGATATTATTATATGCTTCGTTATTACTCACTGTATTATAATTGCTATCCGAAGAAATTCCTATTCCACAATCCCCATTTTCATATGCTTTATTTCCAGTGACAGTATTATAGCAGCTATCTGGTTCCAGCAATATTCCAGTTTCACTATTCGAGTATGCAAGATTATCTGCAATATAGTTATAGTTTGAATACTCGAGTAATATTCCCTCTCCTTTCTTTCCTATTCCATTGGAATGGAGTGTATTGCCTATAATACTATTATAATCAGAATGTTCAAGGAGGATGCCATCATATACATTGCTGTATATCTCATTGTTTTCAATAATACAATTTTCTGAGTGGCTCAGAATTATGCCGCAATCTCCATTGTCATGAACTATGTTATCAAAGATGCGACAATGCTGAGAGGAATCAACAAAGATTCCCTCTTCCCCTCCTTGACTAATATCAAAACCAGAGATATTTACCCAGTTAGCATTGACGTACATAACATCTCCAGTGCCGCTCCCAATTACAATAGTATTAAATTTATCCTCGCCCTTAAGTGTTATTGATTTCATTATCGCCAAATCCTCATAATAAACTCCATCGAAAACAAATATAATACTGCCATCAGATGCATTGTCAATGGCCTGCTGGATAACATTCCATTTATTAATGTGCCATCCCGGCGTTGTTTCATCAAAATCATCGTCAACGAAAAGCATGTAAGGATATATTAAAGGTAGGAAATCTTTGCTTCCTCCGCCTTCTATGGAGTATGGTACATCAATTATACCATCGCCGTCGTTATCATATGCTCCTTCCTCTGGCGAGTCAAAATCGCCCCAGTAGTTCCCACCCATATACATGCCACCAATGATGTTTATACCTAGTGTTTTGGAAATATTCCATGAATTACCTCCTTCGTCATACGCATTCTCATAAATATTGTCAAAATAATTATTATAAATCAAATTATTATGACAGGATGTGGTGATAATAAGCCCGTAATTGTTATTCAAAATTTTATTACTTACAATGGTGGTATTGTTGGTTGTTGAATAAAGAACTATACCATCTTCATTATTTGAAATGGTATTACCTATAAGAGAGATGTTCTCATTTAAGGAAGAAAAACATATGCCGAATTTATTAAAAGAAATGGTATTTTCGATGAAAAAGTTGTTTCTGGTGAGGTAAGATGTGATGCCGAATATTTCACTTTCTTTTATTGTGTTATTTTCTATGACAGTGTAGTTAGCATCATGGAGTGAGATTCCATAAAAATTTTCAAGAAGAGTGTTATCTTTAATTGTGGTGTTGTGCGACTCAAAAAGAAATATCCCGTGATGGATGTTAAACAAAATAACGTTATTTGAGATATTGTTATTATCTGAAGAGAAAAGAGCATAAATACTTTCGTTATTGTATGAAAATGTATTATCAATTATATTGTTATGAAAAGACGTGTACATGTATATGCCTTGCCCTGCATTGTTAGATATATTGTTATTAATAAAACTATTGTATCCACATTTGTACAGAGAAATCCCATCATCATTGCCGGTAATGGTGCAGTTTTTTATAGTGGTGTGGTTAGCATATATGCGAATACCAGCATTCCATTTATTCCCGCTATGCTGAATAGTGAATTCAGAAATATTCACCCAATCCGCTTCAATGGTTACAACATCTCCAATTCCGCCACCATCTATTATTGTTGTATCTTTATTCACTCCAGCTAATGTAATGCTCTTATCTATGATTATATTCTCATTATATGTCCCGCTATACACAACTATTGTATCTCCCGGCGCAGCAGCATCTATGGCATCCTGTATCGTTGCATAGTTATTAGGATCTGCACCGCCAACATACAGCGTGTTTCCTGCTGCTGAAACATCTTTTAAAAAATTGTTTTCTATTGCTATAAAAGATATTACTATCACACAAAAAACAAAACATATTTTCGGATTCATCCCCCTCATCATATCTTCCTCCGATAATGTTTCGATAAAAAATGGGCTAAAAATTAAAAAACTTTCGAATTTAAAGAATATGAAACAAAACTTCCAGAGGTTGTCTCTGATACTATAAAACTAAAACTTATAAATTCTCCAAAATTTTTATAATGAATGAAACTCGTGCATCTCTTACAGGAAATATTTTTTCTTGGACTGACAAAGATTATTCCATAGAGAATATCTCTTGTAAAAGATTGTTTTGTAAATCGATAAACTTAATTAATAAGAAAGCATGCAAAAATTATGATTATAGATCCATGGGGCTCACAGA
>MTML01000086.1 GCA_002011215.1 Archaeoglobus sp. JdFR-24 | reverse complement strand
GCTTACGAAGTGGGAGGGACAAATCCATCACTGCTTGAGCAAATGCTGTTCAGAAGACCAATACTTGCTTATGATGTACCATTCCACAGGGAGGTGTTGCATGAAGGAGGCATATATTTCAAAGATGCAAAAGATCTGGCGAGTAAAATTGAAATGCTTGAAAGAGGTGAATTTGACCTGAAAACTATAAAAAAGATGCAGATAAAGAGGATTAAGAGGCAATATAACTGGGGGAAGGTTGCTAAGGAGTATAGAAGATTGTTTGATAAGATAGGGAGTGATAAACTATGGACATTCTAATGATTGCAAGCAACTACAACATTGACGGTACTGGATATCACGTTTATAATTTATCCAAATATCTAGTAGAAAGAGGGCATAACATAGAGATTATTGTCAGAGGGTGTGCAAGGATAGATGTATATCAAGTACAAACCGAAATCGGACTTATACATAAGATTAGATACTTACCAGTTTATCCCTTTCATCTTGATTTTCATAAGATTTTTGTCGAGAAATATATAGCGAAAATAAAGAAAAAATTTGACATAATTCATGCACATAATTCAAATTTTCCATATATAGAGAATTTGGAAGATGAATACGTATTGACAGTTCATGGAACACTTTTTGAACATATAAAAAACAGACCCATTAAGGATTTTCATAGCTTAGGACTACACACATTCTCCCCCGTACTAATAAAGCACGATAGACTGCTTGTAAAGAAGGCTAAAAAAGTGATAGCGGTATCCTACGACGTAAAAAATAGCATTATACACAACTATGGTCGATCAGATGTTACAGTTGTGCACAACGGAGTGGACTCAAATTTTTTCAAGCCAAATACGGCTTCAGATTTTGATTTTGAGTATATACTATACACCGGGAGACATAGCCCCGAAAAAGGTCTGGATGATTTGATTAAAAGTGCCAGTAGTGTTATAAAGGAATACCCCAAGATTAAATACATAATCACAGGTAGTGGTCCTCTGACAAACTACATAAAGAAGCTAATAGACACGCTGGATCTTCAAGAAAATGTCATCCTAACTGGGAGAGTTTCCTTATCCCAACTATTGAGATATTATCAAAACGCTTCACTGTATATCTTACCTTCACTTTTTGAGGGGTTACCAACATCACTTATGGAAGCAATGTCGTGCGGTTTACCAAATGTCTCCACAATAATTCCTAGCATCCAAGAACTTGCTATTGATGGGAAAACCAGTATTTTGGTACCTCCAAAGAATGCAAGAATTCTTGCAGATGAGACGATAAACTTGATAGAAAATTCTAAACTAAGAAAAAAGTTGGGAAAAAATTCGAGAAAAAGAGTGGTGACTTGTTTTAGCTGGGATAAGATAGGAAGTAAAATAGAAAATATCTACAATAAAATAATATAAATAAAAAATTATTCTTCTTTGTGTAATTTTACCCCAGTTATTACTTGTCTGAGCTTCTCACCCTCTTGCTTTTTCTTATAGTATACTAAATCGACGTATTCCGGCTTTCTTTTTGCAAATTTACTACCTGGTTCAAATATTTCCATTAAAACTCTACCATCTACATCTCCGGGAATCGGTAGATTGAATAAGTGTAAAAGAGTAGAGAAAAGATCATATATCTTTATATTTTCTATTCTATAATTATTTTTAATTCCTATACCCGAGGCTATAAAAATCCCATAGAGTCTGTGATTCCCTCTTGTAGGCTTTATTGATTCAACAGCAATATGAGGGCTTATTGCGTTTATATGTTCATCATCAACAAGTATAATCAGATCGGGCAACTTTTCAGTATGCGGACCGTTATAAATCTCTTCCTTTTTATATATCTTTAATCCTTCTCCAAATTCTTTTTTTAATTCATTTATCAATTTATTCCTTGTTATTTCATATTCTACGCTATCGTCAACATTAAGCCAGATATCGCCAAAAACCCCATAACCCAATGCCTTTGTTTTTTCCCAGTCTGTCTGTTCTACTATCCCTGAACTTTTGACAAAATTTGCTTCTTTTCGTAGATATGCTTTAAGACGTGATGGCAAAGTAGAGATAGTAAATTCTACCAATCCTTGTAGACCCAATTTTTTGATGATATTGATTAACCTGACAAATGTATCTCTTTTTAGATTTTTCTTTAGATATAAATACTTACTCTTTGCCAACCACTCATTGATAAACAAAATTTTTTCATCCCCTACTCCAAATCCATGATCAGAAATTATAAATATGCATGTATTTTTATCAACAATTGTTAGCAACTCAGATAACATCACATCAAGCATTCGATAAACACTCAATACTCTTTCATCCCCCCAAAACCTGTGTTGTACTCTATCAGGTTCCGCATACACCAAGAAGGCAAAATCCCATGGGTATTCTTTCAAAAGATGCTTGAAAACCTCATGATGTTTTCGGAGTATACTGATTTCTTTTCGATAGTATTCACCATCGCTGCTGAGTGTTGGGTCAATTAACTTAGTAACATCAACAACATACCCGCCAGCTATACGGTCCAACTCTTCCAATAAAGAGGGAGGATATGCGACTTTGAACTCATCGGTGTTCAGAAATCCAGAAATCATCACCCCGTTTATTCTGTAAGCGGAATAAATATTCGGCAGATTTGCTATAATCACTTTTTTACCCATGACAGAAAGAATATCCCATAAATTCCTTTTAGGATCTTTTATAACGAAATAATATGGTTTGAAATCCTTGTTTGTTTTAACTGTAAATGTTGAGAAACCCAATTTTCCCGGATTTAAACCTGTTGTCAAAGCGTTCCAAGCTGGAATTGTCCAAGGAGGGATTGTGGATTCTACACATCCATAGACTCCATGTTCAATTAATTTCTGAAAAGTTTGTAATTCTCCTCTCTGAATTAGATTATTAATAACACTCCACGCTGCTCCATCTAACCCTATAACCAACACCTTACAGTCAGTGTGACCATCAATTTTCATTGTTTCATCTAGTTGAGGCATATCGGTCATTATTATGCTGTAATTTAAATATCTATTGGATTCAAGTTTAGGATAAAAATATAATGTGGCTCTATCTTAATTTTATACCGTCCCAGATTCCGCGAAAAAGGGAAGCTTCCATCTCCATTATTTTCAACGGATTCTTAAACCTATAAATTATTGAGAAAATCTCAAAAGGAATCCATACAAGGAAATTAGATAATATAGCGCAAGTATAAGCTAAACCAGAGTAAATTGACATAATTGTATATATTTTGTTTTTTGTATCTTGATACATTCTAAATGGTGTATCTCTCACAAATTTGACTGAGCCTTTGTGAAAGATTGTAGCATGCTTTACATACACACAGCGGTAACCTTCTTGCTTCAGTAACAATGAATATTTTACATCTTCCCAACCCATAAACATTTTGTTATCTAATAGACCCACTTTCATCATTATGTTTCCCTTCAGCATTACTGCTGCTCCTGTAAATAGCTCAGTTTCAATTATTTCACCAAATGAGTCATCTAACCGAATTAACGATCTGTTCAATTTTTTTCTTTTTGAAATATCAATTTTTCGATAAATAGAAGCAATATAAGGTGAGAAATACTCTTTTCCATAATACTGTGGTTTGTCAGGGTTATCGTAATAGTAAATAACCGGTGAAAAAGAAATAATATTGCTGTCCTTGTATTTTACCGCTGCATTAATAAGCACATCAAGAAAATTTCTATCAACTACAGTGTCATTATTTAGAAGCAAGATATATTCTGGATTTAAAACACTTAAAGCAAATTTTATCCCAATGTTATTTCCACCAGCAAAACCATAGTTGGTTCTGTTTTTTATTAAAATCAGTCTTCTATCTGAGTCATATTTTTCGTAAAGTGGACGTTTAAATTTCCCATGTCTTGCTTCTTCCTCGCTAATCTCGAAAATTTTGATTGGGTTATTTTTTGGACTATATTCAAAAAATTTTGAATTAACTCTTAGTTTACCTTTGCAGTACTCTCTGATCTTTTTTATTGAATAATCTGTTGAACCGTTATCGACAACTATAACGTCGTAATCTGGGTAAGTGATTCGGTAGAGTGATTCCAAGCACTCTACGGTGTCTTTCCATCCGTTCCAGTTAAGGATAATTACAGATACTTTTGGATAATTTCTCATTGCTTCTCACTACGGTTTGTTTTCATATTTGTGTAGAGCTCTCCAAGTGGCTTCTAAATACGCATATCCGTATCTTCTGTCTGGCTCTAAGTACGCCCCTTCTGCCCATTCATTCCAAGCATTTATAAATATAAATCGTTCTTCAGGCTCAAAATTCTTTTCAGTATACTCACAAAGGTATATCAACCAGTCTTCATATTTCTCAGGAGTGGAGTTTACTATAGTTGTTCCTCTCCCTGGTCTTCTAGGTTCGTTATCCCAGCTTGGACAAATTCCACGGAATTTTTTGTAGGGTGGTGTCTTCAAAGACTTAGATAAGTTCACGAGTTCGTCATATTCATATATTCTCCCATTATAATTTGGATTAATAAGCATATACCTATCATTTACCGGTGTAAGTGGATAATATATTGGCGGAAGATCTATTGCCGCATCGAAACCGATTTTTTTCGGGTTTGTACGTTCAAAGGAATGGACGCAGGCCAAGTATATCTCACCTATTCCATTTTCTCGACACCATTCTCGCCATCTCTTGACAGTTTCTCTTATGTTTGGAAAGAGTTCTGGTCTATAAATAATTAGTAGCGGTTTTCCTTTTATTTTAATGTACCTATGGTCTAAAAGATATTTAGAGATATCTTTTATAAATGCTATATCATCCTCTGGTGAATGTT
>MTML01000136.1 GCA_002011215.1 Archaeoglobus sp. JdFR-24 | reverse complement strand
GGAGTATTTGAGCGAGAGCCGAATCCAGGGGAGTCTGCAGAAGTTGCAGAGGTGATTGGTCGAAAATCCTGCAGAACTCACATTGCAACTGGACCTAAAAAAAGATGCAAAGTCAAAAGATACGCCCTTTCTTACCAGCAATTGTAATACTGTCCACACTGGCTCTAACGGATCTAGCAATACTCCTAAATATTTCCTTCTTACGACAAGCTCTCGGCTTTGTGTTTTTCACCTTCGTGCCCGGACTATTGATCCTGCAAGTACTCAAATTAGACAAAATCAGCAAAACGCAAATCACTTTATATTCCCTAGGCTTAAGCCTTGCTTTTCTCATGTTTACAGGATTTGTTATGAATACACTGTACCCTCTCCTAGCAATTTCTAAGCCTCTTTCCATGGCACCCTTAGTGACCACGGTAAGTATACTTGTCTTCCTACTAGTGTGCATAGGTCACCTAAGAAATATGCAATTTTTTTGCTCCATGTCCATCAACATGAAAGAGTTACTCTCATGGCCCGTACTCTTGGCGATCTTACTCCCGATTATGGGTATCTTAGGAATGTCACTGGTAAATTTTTGGGGGAACAATTCCGTATTACTTGCTTTGGTTGTTTTGATCACTGTAGTGGTCACTGCGTCGGCGCTTGACCTTTTCCCGTGCAAATATTATCCCTTGGCTATACTCACGATCGCTATTGCTCTTGTTCTTCGCGGGTCCTTGAAAACTTTCTATGTCGCCGGGGAATATGGAGACATGGCTTATGAATTTTATTATTATACTCTGGTCATCTCAAACTCGTACTGGAATCCCACATATCCCTCCCCTGTTAATGCAATGCTGTCCGTAACTGTACTACCGGCGATGTACTCAAATCTGTTGAATATGGCGGGAGAATGGATATTCCGAGTTATCTATCCCTTGATTTTCGCGTTTGTTCCTTTAGCACTATTCCAAACCTATGAGAAGCACATAGGTGGGAGAACTGCATTGTTATCGGCTTTCTTCTTTATGTCAGCGGCTTCTTTCTTCGAATCTTTACCGCTGTTGCCTAGGCAAGAAATCGCCGAATTATTCCTTGCTTTGTCAATACTAGTGATGGCCGAGAAGAAGATGTCTAAAGCGAAAAGGACGCCACTATTGATCCTCTTCTCGTTCACATTAATAGTAGCGCATTATGGAACTTCCTATATCTATCTCTTTTACATTACTCTCGCTCTGCTTCTCTGTGTAGCGAGAGCACACAGCACGAGGCGAACTACAGGGAGACAACTCGCTGAATCTCAAACTACGCCAGCAGACCGTGTGATAACAGGCAATTTTGTTATGTTGTGCTTAGTTTTCGCACTATTCTGGTATATGCACAATGCTTCCTCGTCTGCCTTCCTAGACATCGTGGGTATAGGACGTAATCTTTATGACTCTCTTTTCACTGACTTTTTCAATCCCACAGCGAGGGAAAGCGAAGTCTTGCTTGCTCTAGCGCTAGTCAGGCCACCGGCTTCTTTATGGTACTACATTTACACCTATGTGACTTACATTACGCAGTTCTTTATCGTTGCCGGTGTCATTTATTTAGTGTTTAACCCCACTAAGAAAGCGTCAATAGGGAGAGAGCAGACTTCTATGATACTGACTAGCTGTCTACTCCTATTCCTCGCCTTGGTATTGCCACACTTTTCAGCCAAACTTACCATAGGCAGGCTCTACCACCTTACATTGTTCTTCCTGGCACCCTGCTTTGTCGTGGGAGGGCAAATTGTTCTTAGTCAGGCATGTAGCTTCCTAAAAAGCAAACTCGGAAAACCGTATGGGACAAAATTTGGGTCTTTACCCCCCATTCTACTGGTAGGTATCCTACTCCTTTACTTCCTGTTCAATACGCATTTCATCCTCGTTTTTACTGAAGATGTTCCAAAATTTAACGCGCTCACCTTAGCAAGATATAGAGCAAGTGAAGATATCAATGAGAGGGCAATCTATTTACTGAATTGTATTCCGAAACAAGATTTCGTCAGTGCCAAATGGCTCTCAGAATACGAAAATCAGCAATCAACGATATACGCCGACTACACTGCCGTGAAAAATCTTCTAAAGCCATATCCCCTACCACCTTCTCAGCCAGTGGAGATACTACTACCTCTTCACCAACGAAGCATTGAGACTGATTCGTTCATTTACCTGCGAACCTTTAACTTGGAAACTAATAAAATCATTACAGGTAGAACTCGTGAAGGGAGCCAAGACCGTTTTAATTATTACGATGCAGCCACAATTCTTCCTCTCCTTAACAACAGGGATAAAATATATTCAAACGGTGGAAGTGAAATCTACAGATAGCACCATTACTATTAATGCTCAATAGAGGCCTGTTTGGCCCAGCCTTACCGCACTACAAACTACTTCTTTCGAACCAGCGGAGGATGCTTTTCAAGACAGATTTCAAGATAGAGTGGACCTTATACCACCTGCCGTGGATACATCTTATGAGCTGTGACAGCAAAATGTACGCGAGACTCTCAAAGTCAAGCGAACCTAAGCTAAGGATTTTCCTATATGCTTCCCGTGCCAGTTTCACGTTATTGTTGCGGATGTAGGTACGAGCCACCGTTTTGTACAACTTTATTCTTTCTGACTTGGTCAAATATGAGTGTGATAGCTCCACTCCCCTACTTTCTAAGTCTCGTAACATTCCTTTGTCTAAGCTGCCCCTTGCGATTTTTACTGCCAGCAGAGAATATAATGCTGCTTGTTCAGTGTTCTTGCACCAGATGCTCTCACCATGATACCTTAACTTGTACAGTATCGCGGTTAGGTTTCTTACCTCATAATACTTTGCCACTCTCAACCACAGCTCGTAATCTTGGGAGTACTTAAGCAACTCGTTATATCCGCCTAACTTATCAACAATCTCTCTCCTGAACATAACTGTCCCGTGGGTGAAAGGATTCCTCCTGCGAAGTGTATTAGTTGGATCTGGTACTGCAATATTTTTCCCTATAACCCTTCCATCTTCGTCTATAATGTAAACACTCGTCCCCAACAATGCCACCTCTGGATGCTCCTCAAAATATTTTATCTGCTCTTCAAACCTGCCAGGCAAGGAAATATCATCTGCATCCTGCCTCGCTACATATTCCCCTTTCACAACCTCCAATGCTTTATTCAAAGACCTTGTCAACCCGATATTCTTTTGGTTATTAACTATTCTTATTCTTTCATCATCGTAACTTTGAATTGTTTCAAGAGAACCATCCGTTGAACCATCATTAACAATGATAAACTCAAAATCGGTGAATGTTTGCGTGAGTACACTCTCTATCGCTTCTCTCAGATATTTTTCTCCGTTGTATACAGACATTATTACGCTTATCTTAGGCTTAATCATATTCATCTAACTCATTTGATTCCTCTTGGGTCCCTCTACCACGGCGGTTAGCATTGCGTAATATCTCCAACCCGTGGTCTTTTGAAATGGGTTAAATCTGAAAAACAAATTTAATAAATTAAAAATTACCCTAACTATAAAGTGCTTGTTTTGTAACTCCATAAAAACCACTGGATGACTCTTGATTATTTTGATGGCATTGAAATACTTGCATAGTAATTTTCTAAAATCTGACTCAAAAAACTCCTGAACATGCATCCTATCAAGTGGCTCTTCGGTAAATCGTAAGGGAGTAGTAATAACCACCTTACCATTACCGTTGTAGACTCTTTTAATTTCGGCCAACATTTTGTCAGGTTCCTCCAGGTGCTCTATAACATCCGAGGATACAACATAATCAAAGCAATCATTCTTAAATGGCAGATGACAAGCCGAAGCTTTTATAAATCCGATGTTCCTAATATTCTTCGTTTTTTCTCTAGCAAATTTAATAGCTCCATCTAGAACATCAACACCTATTACCATCCCCCCTTTTTGAGAAATCAAATAAGTTAAAGCACCACTACCACAACCAATATCCAGTATCCGCTTACCTTCACAAATTTGACTTAGTATAGTCGTATATCTTGCTATTACAAAGGTATTCCTTTTAGTTATTGATGTACTCACTTGATCCCAGTGGTAACCCGCTCCCCTTTCATCATATTTCTTAAATTTTATCTCATAGCTCATATTTTTCTCACCGGTACCGGTTATTTTACGAGCCATCATATGACAGCAAAGTAACAACTGCTCAAATTGGAATCGATGCCGACCACAGACTTAAGATTTAGTCCGTCATCTTTTGACTTTGCATCTTTTTTTAGGTCCAGTTGCAATGTGAGTTCTGCAGGATTTTCAACCAATCACCTCTGCAACTTCTGCAGACTCCCCTGGATTCGGCTCTCGCTCAAATACTCCTGCCAGAAGTGCCTGTTAAATGTCTCAATAAAGCATCGTTTGCAAGATTACCTGAGGCGTATNAAGTCCAATCTACACCATTTGAATAGGCCTACTAGTCCNGTCTTCAATGTAAACTCCGCCCCNTTATCTATTTAGTGAAGAAAACCCTTGTCCTTAGTCACCTGCATCTACATCTCCACGACATACTGGCCACCAGTGAGCCTTTCTTTCTATACCAGGCCCTCCCGCAGTTAAACTTTCCACCGATGCTGAAGAGTCTAATTCCCTGTCTATTGTACAGTTCACCAGTCGTAAAGTCCATAGACCAAGCTCCTGTTCAGGGCTATATGCTTTGGCTTTTCAAACGCCGAAAAGCTAAGACATATCACCTAGGCCTCTTCGAGATGCACCATTAGTCCCTCTCCATAAAGTCGATAAACTCACTTTTATGACTTACCTCCCAGATCCCTCCCTTAACTCAAAGAGTACCCGCATTCGCTTACCTAACCCTAGCTTACCGCTGGCGTGTAC
>MTML01000013.1 GCA_002011215.1 Archaeoglobus sp. JdFR-24 | reverse complement strand
ATTTTTATAGGGAGGTGAAAAATGTTAGAAAAATTATTTTCTAAATGGAGAGAAAGTATTCTACTTAAGGAAGCTCTTAAAGAAACAGAAGAAAGTTTTGAAAAAGTGAGAAAAATGTTTCTCCTCAGTATGGAATATGTGTTTGAAAATGAAAAGAAAGAAGATGAACTCTACAACATGGACAAAGAGATAAACAGTTTACAAATTGACATTCGCAAAAAATTGTTCGAACACCTTGCCATTAACCCACAACAAGACATAACGGAGTGTCTTTTACTTATTACTATCATAATTGATATTGAAAGGTTAGGCGACTATTCCAAAAACATAGCTGAAATACCGCAACTCTATCATCTTAAGTTGAAAGAAGGTCCTCATCTTAAGGTGGCAACTGACATGCGAAGAAAATTGGAATCCCTCTTCCAAAAAACAGAAAAAGTATTTAAGGAAGTGAACAAAAAGGAAGCTAAAATTCTAACTAATGAATACACTCAACTTAATCATCTATGCGACGATACCATATTGAAACTTACTCAAGATTCTACTCTTGCTTCTCCTGATGCTGTGAGTTTTACTCTTTTATTTAGATATTTCAAACGAATAAGTTCTCACTTGAGGAATATAGCAACTTCAGTTATAAATCCATTTTATAGGATAGGGTACAAACCAGAGGAATAAAATTTGGAACTTTTAGGAAATCTAATAAATCTAATAAATAAGGAGGGAAGATGGTACACATTTTTTTGCTTTTATGGGGGATAACCAATGAAATTGTGGTAGATAATGGGAGCATATCTCTTGTTTTTGACAGTACTGATTTTACTTTAAAAAAGATAAAAAAGGGTTCCAGAAATTATCTCTTCTACCAAAAAGAGAGTCCTATTTGGAGGGTAAGTGTTTTTAACACTTCTATAGAAACACTCACTACAGACAGTATTTTAAAATATACTTCCACACAAGTTACTAGTACTAAGAGTTACGAAATTATAGATCTCTTAGGAGGGAAGTGTCTTCTTTTACGATGGGAAAAGGTAGAGAAAAGTTGTAGTTTTTCTGTTTATGTAAAAATTTACTTACCCGCTTCAACTGATGAAAGTTATTGGCACATTAAAGTAGAAAATCATTCCTCCCAGTATGCTGTATTTAGTATAGATTTTCCTTACATTTCACTCCAGAAACAACCTACACTTACCACTTTAGTAACTACTACCTACCGAGGTTGTCCTGTAGGTGGTTTTTATTCTCGTCCCTTTAGTTCTCCTACAGAAAGAGTATTTGGTTCACCAATGGAAATAGTAAAGGAAAACATAGGTATTGCCCCAGAGAAGAGAGCCGCATGTGTTCTGCCTTCTTTTCAATACATTCACATTTACGATAATTCTTCAGAGAAAGGATTATTTTTTATGACCTTAGATTCGTTAGCAAGTTACTGTAAACAATTTAATGTAGAAGGTATGGGTGAATATCTTCGGTATTTTGTAAGGCACTACCCTATAAATAATCACATTGGTAAACAGTTTATATCTCTTCCTTATGATTTCTTACTCACTTTTGTTGAAGGTGACTGGATAGATGGGGCAAAATTTTATCGCAAATTGGTGGAAGAGTTTAAATGGATTAAAGAAACAAGAGAAAGAAAAATTGCTTCCTCTGATCTTATATTTTGGTTACGGGGTATTCCTTATGAAGGGAGTATAAGACATTTCCAAAACTATAGACGGTTTTTTGGTGAAGACTTGGAAATTTTAGTTGTTCCTGGAGGAGATCATTCTTGGCGATATTATTTAGCAAACAGAGAAATGCCAAAAGAAAGTGGAATAGAAACATTCATCCAAGAGCTTAGAGATTCAGGGTTTAGGGTAGCTATTTGTAGTAAAACTAATTGGTGGAGTGAAGAACATTTAGAAGAAGGAACAACTATAGAAAATAAAGAAGACATTTTAGCTGCTGCCCCCACTACTCGGGATGGGTTAATTTATTTAGATAGACAGGGGGAGGAGCGAGGTTTCTTTATGTGTTCCAAATCAGAGTGGTGGCAAGAGGTTTATACAGATAGAATAATAAATTCATTTAACCCTCCTCTTAATTGTACAGATGCTTGCTTAACTAATCGTCCAAGATCTTTTCTATGTTACAATACATCCCACTCCCACCCTCCTGGAGGAGGAAATTATGGTTTTATAGGGTATCAAGAGATGTTTGAAAAAATACGCACCTACTTGGCAGGAACAGGGAGTGTACTTATGGAAGGAATGATGGAAGGCATGCTTCCTTATATAGATGCTTCTCCAGGTAAGTATTTTACAGAAACCCAACCCGTTGGTCCTTACAATTCTTCCCCTCTTCCGATACGGACATGCCTTTATAAAGATTTATGTATTTTTATAGGGGCAGGAGAAAATTGGGACCATTACACAGGGGTAGAGCATTTCAATTATGTGAATAGTTATAATTTTATAAACGGAGGGATACCATGTTTAGAGTTTAAGGAAAAACTTATTGACTTTGAAGACCCAAATTCCTACACCCCACAAGTGGATTCAGGGTGGAGCTATGTAAGAAAATTAGTTAAATACTTCCAAGTAGGGGAGGAATTTTTCTTGTATGGAAGTTGGGAACGTCCTCCTATGGTTAAAAACTTTCACCGTCTTACTATAACTTTTCCAGAGGATTATCCAGAGATATATAGAGAAGTAGATACATTCTGTGTGTTAAGTGGAGCATTTAAAATAGAAGAAGAATTACTTTTAGTCTTCACTAACTTCTCTACAAAGGAAAGTAAAGGCGAAGCTACTATAGAATTAAAGGATTATGAGTTAGAAGGTACAGGTTACAAGATATGGGAAATAGACACTACTGCAGACACTGTTCTAATCGCAGAAATTAAAAATGGAAGATACACATTTGAAAACTTTACTCTCTCTCCTATGAGTGTAAGATTATTTCTTTTAACTAAAAACTTAGGTATTGAAGAAAATAAAATCTTCCATAATATTCTTACTTTTCGTGCTCTCCCTAATCCTGCTAAAGATTATGTAAAAATAAGGTATACTCTTAAAAAAGGAGGTAAAATAAGAGTTAAAATTTACAATGTCACAGGAAGAATGGTTAGAGTGATTGAAGAAAAGAGGGAGAATGGAGGAATATATTCCATCTGTTGGGATGGAACAGACGAAAATGTTTATAAAGTTAGTTCAGGTGTATACTTCTACAAAATAGAAGACGAAAATGGTAGAATAGGGGGTGAAAAAATAATCTTGTTGAAATAAAGTAATGGCAGTTGTAATTTGTAGTTTTCTTTTGCTTCAAATTGAGTGGAAAAAGTACTCTTATAATCCTGTGCTTAAAAAAGATACTATATATCCGAGCTGGGATTGTGGGAATGTAGCTGATCCTACTGTAATATTGGATAATGATACTTTCAAAATATGGTATACAGGAGCTGGATTGGACTCTTTATGGAACATCAGTCCATGCCAAATAGGATATGCGTGGTCACTTGATGGGATAAATTGGACTAAGTATCCAAGAAATCCTGTATTTAGCCCTAGTGAGTCAGGCTGGGATTCTGATGGTATAGAGACAGTATGTGTATTAAAAGATACTACTGCCCCAGATAGTGAGCGCTACAAGATGTGGTACTGTGGATATGATACCATCAATCCATATAAAATTGGTTATGCAGTATCTCCTGATGGAATACATTGGTCAAGATATCCATCTCCAGTATTAGAGCCCGGTCCTGAGCTATATGACTGTGGTAGTGTATGGAATCCAATGGTACTCATAGATGGAGATACTTTCAGAATGTGGTATCCTTCCTTTGGGGTAGAAATAGTGGGGACAGAAACCCTTGGTATTGCTCCTATTTGCTATGCATGGTCACTTGATGGTATAAACTGGACAAAATATCCAGGTAATCCAGTATTGGCACAAGGTGATACTGGTTCATGGGATGATGTATGGGTATGTGAACCTTCGGTCTTAAAGCGAGATAGTATTTATGAAATGTGGTATAGTGGTGCAGAGGATACAGCAGAACCTGGAGAAGACGTACCCACTCGTTTTAGTACAGGATATGCGACTTCATCTGATGGGATACATTGGACAAAGCACGGTATTGTTCTTGAACGTGGAGCTCCAGGGGAGTGGGATGCCCACGCCGCATTTGCAGTAACAGTTATACTGGATGATACACTTTATAAAATGTGGTATACAGGAATAGATACTTTACCTGCTCAGCAACCTACTTGGTATTGGGATATTGGATATGCATGGGCACCTGTAACTGGGATAGAAGAAGCTCAAAGCTCAAAACTCAAAACTCAAAACTTTATTTTAACTGCTCATCCTAATCCATTCACAGGGAAAACAGTTATTAAGTTGAATGTAAGAGCACTTACCCAAAGAAGACAACTACAAGAGTTGTCCCTACAAATTTATGGTTTAGCAGGACGAGTAGTTAAGTCTTTCCTAATTAATCAATCCACTAATTCACTGGTTCACTCCATCATATGGGATGGGAGAGACAATGCTGGGCGGAAGGTGCCAAGTGGAATATATTTTGTAACATTAAAAATAGGCTATAAATTCTTACAAACCACTAAATTCGTACTTTTGAGGTAGTGAGGGAAGAAAGTTTGAAATTTAGGGTAAAAAGGGAGGGGGGGTTGACTTTTTATTTTTTAATGGTAAGATGATGAAAAGTTCTTTGAGTAAAGTATGAAGACAATTGCTCAATTAAGTTTAAAAGAAAATGAAAAGAAGGCACTCCTGGAATTAAAGAAGAGATTACTTGAGAAATTCCCTGGTGCAGAAATTATTCTTTATGGGTCTAAAGCACGAAAGGATTTTGATGAGGAATCTGACATAGATG
>MTML01000152.1 GCA_002011215.1 Archaeoglobus sp. JdFR-24 | reverse complement strand
TATCCTTTAAAAAAAGTTCAAGCTCCTCTTCGGGAGAGAGTCTTGAGCTATACGACTCCTTTATTTTTCTACCCCATGGACTATCGGTTGGTTCTTTTAAAAGGACTGCATCGTATCCTTTTTCCAGTAATTTCGAAAATAGAAATTTAGCAACGGTTGTTTTTCCAGAGCCATCTATTCCTTCTATCGCAATTAACACAGAGTTTCGAGGGATTTAGAATAAAAAAATTTTACTGAGCGGTATTGCAATTCGATTTTGATGAATAATAACAATATGTTTGAATTTGCTAAATAGTGTTACAATTATAGTAATCTTTATTAACGAGAAGGTGATGTTATCTTATGGTTCTGATTGAAATGCCGGATATCGATCCACAGGATTTTGTTCTGATGCTGAACAATTCGATGGATGGCTTTAGAAGGTATTTCACGATCTACTCTGCGGTGAAAATCGGGTTATTTGATGCTTTGAAGAATCCAAAAGGGATTGAAGAGCTTGCTGAAGAGCTGGATTGCGATAAAGAAATACTTCATGTTTTTTGTGAGGTGCTGAAAAACTTGGGACTTCTATCTAAAGATGGAGACAAATACACCAACACAAAGATGGCAGAAACATTCTTGGTATCCAGCTCGTTCTATTCACAAACTATGTTTATTGAAAATACTTTTGAAAACCTTAGATTATGGCTTGAACTACCTGAAATACTTAAAAAAGGTAGAATTAAGAGAAAATCAAGTAAATTTTTCGCGGAGAGAACCATTCATTCTCTCGCACAAAATTCTCTGCTTGGGGAGATACAAAGGACGGTAAATATAATCTCATCCCTACCAGAGTTTAAAAGAGCAAGAAAACTTCTGGATCTTGGGGGAGGGCATGGACTGTATGCTGTAGCATTCACAGCACTAAACAGAAATTTGCATGCTTATGTGTTTGACTTGCCACATGTTGTTGAGAGGACGAGGGATTATATCAGAAAGTTCAAGGCAGAGGGGAGGGTAGGTGTTATTGCGGGCGACTTCTTTATCGATAGCTTGGGTGAAGGCTATGATATTGTCTTTTCTTCATACAATCCGGGTGGTAAAAAGTTAGAATTAATTCCGAAGATATACTCGTGTCTTAACAGGGGTGGAGTATACGCCAATAAGCAATACTTCAGTGATGGGAGAGACTTAGCTCTTCTCGATCTTGAATGGAATCTGTGGGATTTTGATGGAATTGAAAAGGATAAACGACTCTATACATTTAAAAATGATCTAAATCTGGATGGTTATCTGAATGCCCTTGAAAGGACTGGTTTTAAGCTGTTAGATGTTGTCGATCTCGGTGAGGGAGATAAAATAATACTCGCCAAGAAAATTTAGTAACACTATTTTTTGTAATATTATGAATAAATAACAAATAGAAAACTTTATTTAGCAAAAAATGTTATTCTGATTATGAGATCTTATGAACTCAGGAAAGCTTTGGAGATTGCGAAAAACTTTCACCGCCATATCTGTCCGTTTCTAGCACTCGGAATAAAAGCATCGGCAGTAGCAATGGAAGAGATTGGGGTTAAGGGATTGGGAGAGGATGAGAGTATTGAGGAGGATGTACTTGCGATAGTAGAGTGTAATAATTGCTTTGCTGACGGGGTTCAAATAGCAACCGGATGCACTTTCGGAAATAACACCTTAGTGTATCATGATCTTGGTAAAAACGCCCTGACTCTTGTTAGAAGAAGTGATTGGAGGGGTGTGAGAGTTTACATCGATGCAGAAAAGCTAACGGAGAAGTATTTCCCGAAAGAAGCAGATAAACTTTTTGAGAAGGTTGTTACAAAAAGACAGGGGAGTGAAGAAGATAGAAGGCGATTATCGCAAATGTGGGAGGAAATTGGATACAGAATGCTTGAAATCCCAAAAGAGGAATTTAAAATTGAGAAACTCAGGATAGAGGAGATTGAACAGGCACCGATTTTTAAAAGTGTTCGGTGTGTTTCCTGCGGGGAGCTTGCAATGAAGACAAGGATAGCTCATGTTGGTGAAAAGCCTTACTGTTTAAAGTGTGCTGGAAGGAAATATTATGCTGTTATTGGAAGGGGGATTATTGAGGTCTGAGATAGATTGAATATGGAGGGTGTGAAAAATGAGAAAAATAATTTTTCTCACTCTTATTATTCTACTCCTGCTTTCAGGATGCGCTCAGAATGAGAATCCCAAAACCCAAAATACTGTGAAAGTCACAGATATGCTTGGCAGGAGTGTTGAGGTTTCGGAAAATGTTGACAGAATTGTTTGCATAGGTCCCGGTGCGTTAAGGCTAATAGTTTACCTCACCGCAGTTGATAAGGTTGTGGGTGTCGAATCTGCAGAGAAAGACTGGAGTCCTTACGGCAGGCCTTATAGGATTGCTCATCCAGAACTTGCAAATCTGCCAACAATAGGGCAAGGTGGTCCAAATCCTGTACCACATCCTGAAGAAATAATAAAGGTCAATCCTGACATAATTTTTGCAACTTACATCGATGCTCAGCAAGCGGACGATCTCCAGCAAAAGACTGGGGTTCCTGTTGTGGTTTTAAGTTATGGACAGCTTGCGACATTCGAAAATGAGGAAATTTTCACATCCTTGAGACTTGCAGGAAAGATTCTCGGTAAGGAAAAAAGAGCTGAGGAAGTTGTAGAGTTTATACAGAATATAGTGACTGATCTGAACAGCAGAACTTCAGATATCTCGGATAACGAAAAGCCAACGGTGTATGTGGGTGGAATAGGTTATAAGGGACAGCAGGGTATAGAATCTACTGAATGCAATTTTCCACCCTTCGTTATGGTTAATGCTATGAATGTCGTTGATGAGGTGAACAAGCCCGGACATGTCTTTATCGACAAGGAAAAACTGCTTGAGTGGAATCCTGATATAATCTTCATAGATGAAAATGGACTCGCACTTGTAAAGAGTGATTACGAAGAGAATTCGGAATTTTACAACTCTTTGAATGCCTTTAAGAACCATAATGTTTACGGGATACTGCCCTTCAACTACTACACGACAAACATTGGCACCGCTCTGGCTGATGCATACTACATCGGTAAAGTTCTGTATCCTGACAGATTTGCAGATATCGATCCTGAACAGAAGGCTGACGAGATATTCAAGTTCTTAGTGGGTGAACAGGTTTACAAGGAGATGAAGAATGTATATGGGGGATTCATAAGGTTAAATGAGTGGTGAAAAAGGTATAAAAATGAATTACACGGAATACATCAAAGAAAAATACATTTTTGGATTAATTTTACTCCTATCTCTTATTTTGGCTTCTCTCGTATCTCTCTGTACAGGGTCATATTCGCTTACACCATCTCAGGTTTTGAGTACATTGGTAGGAGGGAGTGATAGATATGCAAGCATTGTTGTGTGGAATATGCGATTGCCAAGAATAATAGCATCCATCATAGCGGGTTTATCTCTTGCTGTTGCGGGAGCGGTTATGCAGTGTGTGTTGAGAAATCCCCTTGCATCTCCTTTCACAATGGGCATCTCACATGGATCTGCTTTTGGAGCGGCGTTTGCCATAATCGTTTTGGGTGCGGGCGAACTGCACAGAGTAGGAGAGGGAGTTATAATAACCAATCCTTATATGATTCCAATCTTTGCTTTCATGGGTGCATTGCTTGGGGTGTTTGTTATCCTCCTTCTTGCGAGATTGAGAGGATTGTCTCCCGAGGCTATGATATTGGCTGGAGTTGCAATGGCTTCGCTTTTTTCTGCCGGTACGATGCTAATGCAGTATTTTGCGGAAGATGTCAAGGTCGCTGCAGTGGTTTTTTGGACTTTCGGGGATATAGGGAGGGCTAATTGGAAGGAAATACAGTTGATGATTATGGCAATTACACCTGCTTTGCTATACTTTATTTATCGTCGCTGGGATTATAATGCCCTTATAAGCGGTGATGAAACTGCAATGTCTCTCGGAATCAATCCTGAAAAGGTGAGACTTGAAAGTATGCTACTTGCATCGCTCATCACAGCAATATGTGTATCCTTTCTTGGTATCATAGGGTTTATTGGTCTGGTGAGTTCGCACATAATCAGGCTTATTGCAGGAGGAGATCATCGATTTTTAATTCCCCTTTCTGCTCTCCTCGGTTCACTGCTTCTTCTCTCTGCAGATACTGTAGGCAGAACCATCATTGCCCCCATCATTATCCCGGTGGGCATTGTCACATCCTTTATGGGTGCTCCAGTTTTCATATATCTTCTTGTAAGGGGAAGTGGGAGATGATTGGAGATGATGAGGGTTAAGGATTTGAGCTTTGCTTACAACTCGAGAGAGGTTTTAAATGGAATTGATTTTGAAATCAATTCTGGAGAAATGCTTTTCATAATCGGTCCAAACGGCAGCGGAAAATCAACACTACTTAAATGTCTCAACGGAATTTTAAAACCGAGAGGAGCAGTATATGTGGGAAAGAATGAGTTAAAAAAGATATCAAGAAGTGAAATTGCTAAATGGATTGGGTATGTTCCTCAAAGAGGGGAGATAAATCATCTGACAGTGTTTGATACGATACTCCTCGGCAGAAAACCCCATATAAAGTGGGGGGTAACTGAAAGAGATATTGAGGTTGTGGAAAGAGTAATAGAAGTTCTTGAGCTTGATAACCTCACTTTCAGGCGTTTAGCGGAGTTGAGTGGTGGTGAACTGCAGAAAGTTATAATTGCAAGAGCTCTTGCTCAGGAGCCGAGAATACTCCTGCTCGATGAACCAACAAATAACCTCGACCTTAAAAATCAGATTGAAGTTATGAGGATTTTGAGTGAGATTGTTAAAAAGCATGGGATTTCAGCAATTATCACCATGCATGATTTGAACATTGCATCCCTCTACGCTGACAGGATTATTATGCTAAAAGATGGTAAAATTATTTCAGCTGGTGGAA
>MTML01000018.1 GCA_002011215.1 Archaeoglobus sp. JdFR-24 | reverse complement strand
TCAGCATCATAACACCTCTTAATGCCATACAACGTCCCGATCTCCGTCTCTATTGGAATCCCCTCATCAATAGGAGCTACGCCTCTTGCTTTCTTATTGAAGTACTTATCGAGTTTAAATTTGCTTAAGTATTCGTCTGCCTCCTTAAATCTTAAACCAACTCCAATTCTTAATCGAATATTTTCTGCACTTGTTCTCTCCAAAATAATATCCCTGACAGTTTTTAATAATTCAGCATAAGGTTCCCCACCAAATATGGTAAACCCATGATGGGACCCTAATACATTTACAGAATCTCTAGGCTTTATCATACTCATATCCACTTTTTCTAGCGCTTCTGTAGCTTTCTCTCTAATTAATTTGATATCTTTTGCATCCCGATATAAATTTTCAGGCATATCCGGAAAAAGTTCTTTTATTTTTATTGAAACTATATTTTTTAATTCAGAAGTTCTAATTTTTATTAAATCAGGATTTGGTCCGTATCGAGAAGGTTTAGCTTGTGTCGGTCTTGCTGGTATATTGAACTTTATGTTCACTTAACACACCTCTAAATCTTTTTTACAGATCTTAATAGCAATTTTAGCTGAGCTATATCTTCTTCAAATTGATATCCTCTGGGGGAATATTTTTTGAATAATTCCTTTTTTATATCCCATATTGTTGGAGTGATCCCATACCACTGCCAGCCATCCTCTAAAGGTTTAAGATCAATTTTTGCAGCTTTAAGAAGTCTGAGAACAGGCTGAATACACTGTACTTTGCAACCGGTTCTTACTCCTGTGCTTCTTGAAATTTCTTCTGGTGATGATGCACCAAGTATAATAGCTGCTGCTATTTCTTCTGCTCTAGTTCCTGTACAGTAGCATATTATCTGTTCGGGATGTAGTTTTGCTCCCAGACAAAGTTCAGTTACTTTTTCCTCATCTGTAGAACCTAGATCAATTTTTATAAGTTTAGGAGTCTCTAGATACTTTAAGGTGATTGCATCGAATTTACATCTTTCAATACATGCACCACAACCAAAACAATTATTCAAGTTGATTTTTGCCTTTTTTTCTTCCACTTTTACTGATAATACAGGACAAACTTTTTCACATATTCTACAACCTGTACATTTTTCCGGATTAATTTCAGCAAACATGTTAACGAATCTCATAATATCAAACCAATCTAATCTCTTTCTACCCAGAGACGTCTTAGACAATACTTGCCATTTCCTGGCAGTGATGTAATTGTTTCAAATTTGATTCTCGTTCCGAGATTTTTGTTTAGATCATTTATGATGGTCTCAAGCCATTTGTCGCATCCTAACTGGTCTTCCTCCAGAACATTATATCGTTTGTGCCACTCATACCAAGGACACAAACTCCAACGCAGAAGTACTTCGTTTTGAGATTTACTCTCTATACTAACCTTCTCGCCCATTGATTCCGAACTATTAACTATCAACTTGGCAACATCCACTAAGATTCGTGATTTCCCAGTCATTTTGTATTTTGTCAATATTCGAAGATAAGCCTCAGCTGTATCGTGCCCACATTCTTCCCAAAACTTTAAAACGATGTCTGTTGGATTGATGTCTGTACAAGATTCCAATACAGCCCTTCGCCATTGAAAATGCGTAGCTCTAGCAATTCCACACAAAATTTTAAATCTCTTCTCAAGAGAAAGATCCACATTCACACCCCCTTTATAACTTCTTTCCAGTACTCATCAATCCAATTCTGAAGTTTTGTAGTTTCTATCTCTGTTAAATGGTTAAAGCGTCGCTGAAGTTTGATATATTCATTTATAGGACGTCTATTTACAACTTTTAATGTCAAATTCATCTCTCCATTTTCTAATTCATATAGTGAGAACATCCCCGTTTGTACAGCTAGACGAGCCACTTTAATGGTTAAATTCTCATTAAAACCCCAACCAGGAGGACATGGAGTATGAACATGGATATAAGTAGGGCCATCAAAGCTTAAGGCCTTTTTAACTTTTTGTATATAATCTATGGGATAGGCAATAGAAGCTGTAGCTACATAAGGTACGCCATGAGCCGAAATAATTCGTGGCAAATCCTTTTTTAAGTATAGTGGTCGTTGAAGTCTACTCCAATTTTTACCATATGGTGTTACAGTAGTTTGTGTACCCCATGGAGTCGTTCCACTTCTTTGACCTCCTGTGTTCATATAAGATTCATTATCGTAGCATATATAGGTAAACTTGTGCCCTCGCTCTATAGCTCCTGAAAGGGCTTGAATACCTATATCGGCAGTACCACCATCACCAGCAAAACATATCACGTTAATATTTTCTCTTCTACCCAATCTCCTTAATGCTACATCGATGCCGGATGCTACAGCTGCAGCATTCTCAAAAGCAACATGAATGAAGGGAAAACACGGTGATCCATACATCATACTAACCGTTATACAACCTGTAGCATTCACCATTACTGTATTTTTTCCTAAAGCTTTTGTTGCTAAGCGTAAAGCTAAAGTAGCACCACACCCTTTACAACCTGCCGTACCAGGTTGAATTAGTTCTTCATCAGGCAAATCTTTTAATTTAAGCCTATTCATTGGAGAACACCGCCCAATTTTTTAACACATCATCTCTGACATCAGGCCACATCAATTCTATTTGATCTATACCGGCCCTTTCAATCTTTCTGGCTTCATCAATAACCTTCATGATTGTTTTTTTAGATATATCTCTCCCACCCAATCCTAAAACTGCACTAACTATTAGAGGTCTGTCAGACAAGTTTACAATTGCGCTGGAAACCTCTCGAAATACTGGACCACCAATTGCACCATTTGGCATGGTTCTGTCCAAAACAATCACAATTTTGGCATTTTTTAACACTTTTTTAATCTCATCTATTGGAAATGGTCTAAAAACTCTTATATTCATTAATCCAACTCTAAACCCAACCTTTCTAATATCATCGACTACATCTTTAACAGTACCAGATACACTACCCATACCAACAAGAATTATTTCAGCATCCTCACATCTGTAAGCATCAACCAACTCATATTCTCTACCAAATGTCTGTGAAAACTCCTCGTATGTTTTCTTTATTACGTTTTTTGAGTGAATTAAATCCTGGTGCCTTATATAGTGGAACTCTTCGGTATACTCTGCTGGAGCAGGCGGTCCAAAGTAACCTGATTGTTCAGATGAAAGGAGTGGTCCCTTCATATCGGGTTCGGGTAAAAAATCTTCAATAGTCATTTTATCCGGTAATTCAACCGGTTCATACAAATGAGATAGCACGAACCCATCCAAATTCACCATTACTGGAAGGTTGACTGTCTCTGCTACCTTGTAAGCCATTAAGGTACAATCCAAAACTTCTTGACAAGTTTCTGTCCAAAATTGTATCCAGCCACAATCGCGGCTTGCCATCACATCACTATGGTCATTAAGAATGTTGCCCGGCATAGATAGTGCTCTATTTGTGATACACATAACTATTGGAAGCCTAAATCCAGATGTAATAAACAAGCATTCGTGCATTAAAGCCAATCCTTGAGAACAAGTGGCTGTAAATGTTCGGGTTCCAACAAATGCAGCCCCTATACAGGCTGAGATAGCACTGTGCTCACTTTCAACATGGATCATATCTGCATCAAATTCACCGTTTGCGATCATCTTTGAGAGTTCTTCAATGATTGGTGTCTGGGGCGTAATTGGATATGCTGCTATCACTTGAACACTTGAAAGTTTAACACTCTCCGCTACTGCTTTATTACCTGACATAAGTTTAATAACCATTTGAATCACCTCCTAGGACAATTTCAAAAACTCCAGTAGGACACACTTCAGTGCATATCCCGCAACCTTTGCAGTAGTCATAATCGATAGTATAGTCTTCATTATTTGTTTTGGGGCGTTTAATCACACCTTCAGGACAGAAAATCCAGCAAAGATCGCATTTAGTGCATTTTCCAATGTTCTTCTTTATAGGTTTAGTAGTTCTCCACGAACCAGTCTTATAGAGCTTGGAAAGTCCGGATCGGATATAAGGTCGTAGAGGATATCTTTTACCCCAAATTTCATCCCAGATGGATGACAAACTAACCCCTCCTATGATAAGTATTTTTATAAGTTTCTACTGCTACTTTCATATTCTTACTCGCCATATCTTTAGGAAATATTTGTTCTATTGCTTTTTTTAGCGATTTAAGCGAAATTACTTCAGAAATACTCACCAATGCACCAAGCATGGCTGTATTTGATATTGGTTTTTTGAGAATCCTCATTACGATTTTATCTGCATCAATAGTTAAAATTCTTGCATCAGTTTTTAACTTCGCAGTTATCTCACCCACACTCTTTGGAGAGTTGATAATTAAGCACCCGTTTGATTTTACTCCCTCAATAATATAGGTGGAGGTATGCAATGTCGAATCGATTACGACAACGTAATCTGGGTCGTATATTTGCTCTCTTGTTCTTATTTTTGAGTCACTTATTCTTACAAATGAGGCTATTGGAGCTCCCCTTCTTTCTGGGCCAAAGGAGGGGAAAGCGTGTGCAAATTTTCCTTCGATGACTGCCCCTCTTGCTAGTATTTCTGCAGCTGTAACTACCCCTTGGCCGCCTCTACCATGAAATCTTATTTCTATCATTTAGGCCCTCCCCATATTCGCCACTCAATCATACTCAGTATAATCTTCTTTTCTCTAAATTCCAATCGTATAGTTATCGAGAGAAGAAGAACATTCAGATAAATGAATTTAGTAACAGATTTCACCATATGCCTGTAAACTTTGTCTATAAAGCCATGTTTCCTTAGTTTAAGCATATTTTCTACTTCTGATCTTTCACCTCTAAAGCTATCAAATCTATTCAAGCAACCAGCAAGTATTTTAACAATTTTCTTTAAAATCTTGAACTTTCTGATTCTGAAATCCGATACAATCAATATCTTCATCCCTATCACCGATTAGTGGGGTATATAAGATTTGTTTTTAATTTTCTTTGTTTGTTACAGTTATTTTTGTATTTTAAATTAAATTTTTGTGTAATTGAACGTGTAGCTTTGTAGAAACGACCTATAAAATTATTAAAACTTGT
>MTML01000030.1 GCA_002011215.1 Archaeoglobus sp. JdFR-24 | reverse complement strand
GTTGAGATGGTTTTTGTTGCTGAGGGAAGTAGAGAGTTGATGGAGGTTGGATATAAGGCTGGGTTTGGCGAGAGAAATTCGATGGGGTTTGGGATGGTGAAAACTATTGATAGTTGAAACATTTCGTAAATTAACAAGTACAAATCCTTATGAATATCAGAGAATAGCCATGGAGAATTTAGTAGAGGGTAGATCAATTATTATTAGAGCTCCTACTGGTTCTGGAAAAACTGAAACAGCTTTAATTCCTTTTATCTATGGTCTCAACGATTTTTTACCTCCACAGCTAATTTATTCACTTCCGACAAGAACTTTAGTTGAAAGTATTGGCGAGCGAGCAACAAAATATGCATCATTCAAAAAGCTTAGAGTGGCTGTTCATCACGGTAAAAAAGCGACAAGCAGTCTTTTTGAGGAGGACATAATTGTTACAACGATTGATCAAACCGCTGGAGCCTATTTAAGCGTTCCATTAAGTATGCCCAAGAGATGGGGAAATATATTCGTTGGTGGTGTTGCATCAGCTTTAATGGTTTTTGATGAAGTGCACACCCTTGACCCAGAAAAGGGTCTTCAGACCACTACAGCAATAGCCATGCAATCTGCAAAACTTGGTTTTCCCTCAATTATAATGTCTGCCACTCTGCCAGATGTTTTCATTGATCGTGTTCAGGAAAGAATGGAGAAAAATAGAAGTAAAGTTGAGGTAATAAGTGTAGAAAATGAATCAGAAATCAAATCGAGGAAGAATCGGAAAGTTGAACTTGTAAATAGGACTTATGAAGAGCTAACAGCAGACACGGTTTTAAAGGAAGCCGAAAACTGCAGAAAACTTATTGTAGTTGTCAACACTGTTGAGCGGGCTCAAAAGCTGTATCTTGATCTGTTGGAAAAGAAACCTAATTGTCCTGTAATCCTCTTACATTCCAGATATCTCGAAAAAGATAGGGCAGAAAAGGAGAAACTTCTTGAAGAAGTTTTTGGTAAGAATGGTAAAGACGAATGTATATTCATATCTACGCAAGTGATAGAAGTAGGAATGGATATCTCCTCTCCAGCGATTTTGTCAGAAGCAGCTCCAGTTGACTCACTGATACAAAGAGCAGGTAGATGTGCGAGGTGGGGTGGTAATGGAGAGTTTCATGTTTTTGGGCTCACCAATGATATCAGAAACCCATATGCTCCTTACTCAAAAGAACTTGTTGAAAACACGATAGCAGAAATTAGAAAGAAAGGTGATTTTGCTTTGGACTGGCAGACTGAAGTCGAACTTGTGAATCAGATCCTATCAGATTATTTTGAATATTATACTGACCCATTTATTTTCTATCAAAGACTCGGAGGGCTTGCAAGAGCTGTTTATGAAGGTAGTAAGGCAAAAGTGGAACAAAACATTAGAGAAGTTTTCTCATGCGATGTTACTTTGCTAAAAAATCCCAAATCCTGTGAGACCGATGAAATCTTGACGCTACCAAGGATACGCGTTGATGCACGAGTTCTAAGTGGTAAAGTTGAGAAGCTTGCAGAATTAGGTATTGAAATATACAAATTAGATGAGAATCCAGTAATTGGAGAGTACGAGCGTAAGTATACTTTAGTCTCTATCAGAAACAAAGAAGATATAGCTCCATTCGAACTCTATATTCTGAGTGGTGCCTCCTATTCCCCAGAAGTTGGGCTGGTGTTTGATAAATCTGTCCCTAACGCTATCAAATCCTTTGAACCTGATGAACTGATGCTTGGTGACATTAAAACTCAGTTTGAAAATAGACTTGAGAAAGAAACTTGGGTTGAACATGCTAAGAAAACTTTGCATGTACTTGATTGTTACCTGATTCCGCGATATTACTATGTTATCAAAAATTTCGCAAAATGTTTCGATTGTAAATACAGCGAATTCGTCAGTCTTATTAGATGTATAGCTGCACTTCATGATATTGGTAAATTGAATGTAAATTGGCAGGAGAAGGTAGGATGGGATGGAAAAGTTCCTTTAGCTCACTCAGATAGTGATGTTAGGGGTTTACCCCCACACGCTACGGTTTCTGCCAGAGCTTTACAACCTTATATGGAAGATTTATTTGACGAGGAAAGTCTATTCAAAGCGTTCTATTTAGCCATTGCTCATCACCATGCACCATGGGCTAAGGAGTACAAGAAGTATAGATTAATCCCAAATTTCCATAAGGTTATTACGCGAGTATGGGACATTCCAGAAGAACTCATTGTGAGTAGAGACTCAGGAGGACAACTCAATGTGATGACTTATTTTGACATAGTCGATGAAAATGAAGCTTACAGACTTTATGGTTTGCTCTCTAAATTAATAAGGATATCAGATAGGCTTGCTACTGGAGGTGTAAATTATGAGTCGATATTTTCTGCCTAAATCTGGTTGGGAGTTTTTTGATGTATCAAGAGCGTATGGAGTGGGAATTATAGTGCATGCACTAAGTGGAGATGCAATAGTAAGCGATATGGGAGGATTTTACTTAATAGAATCTAAGAGAGATGTAAATTTTGATAGATTAGATGAGATACACAGATTTTTAGGTGATGATCAAGCGTGGAATTGGACATTTCTAACAATTGGGGGTGGACAAAGAGAGAAGACAAAAAAGAGAATCGTGGAGTTATTAAATAGCGCAGGAAATATACAAGGTGTATTGGATGATTTACGAGAATTGAATTCTCCAGTTTCTGTGGGTATTGGTGAAGAGACTCTTTACCAGCCAATGGAGCTTGCCGCGACAAAGGGAGTTAGAGATGAGATTCTATTGAAAAAACAGTACTCAGAAGGGTCGCCTATAAAAGTATCAACATCTGATTTTGCTGTTTCAGTACTTGGACATGTTAATGTCACTATACGAAAATTTTCAAATATGGGCATGATTTTTACGATTCCAACCCCTACTAGAACAAAAATATTACACGTAATTAGAGAGATTAAAAAGAGGGTTGATGAATCTGTGAAAGGGTTACACAGAGCAGGGTGGTTTCCATCATTGGCTCAAATAGCTATAAATTTGGTGTTAGAAGAGCTTCAAGTTGAAGAAGGTGGTAAATTTGCTCCAAAGTTCGGTTCTTTAATATATGGTGTAATGACAAAAACAGGAACTCAATGGAAACCATTAACCGGTGGTATTTTCCCTCTTGACTTTTTACACCAGATAGCAGAATCCAATGAAGCAAGAGATGTATTGAACAAATGGAAAAATGTTTTCGAATGGACAGCTTTTAGAAAAGGGTATGAAGATATACCAACGGCTTTAGCGGAATTTGTCGCAAATCCGAATTTATCCAATTATGAGAGATACATCAAACTCCATCTGAGAAATGAGCTCGATAATGCTCGTTTAAAGTTTGGAAGTTATGAAAAGAAAGTTTTGGAGGAGGTGATGAATTTTGTCGGAATTTAAGCTTGGAGATATTTTTGGGTGTGATGCCGTGAAAAATTTTGGAGGTGCATTAAGGAAAGCACTTAGAATTGGCGACGATTACGCCTCTCTTGTAGAATTGGAGTACGTTGAAACAAAAGAACAATTTGAAGAAGTCATAAAGAAGTTTTTGAGAAGATATGAAACTGTAGCGAGGAGAGGATACAAGGGAAAGGAGCTAAGCCGTCTTAGTGAGAAAGATTTGGAAGAACTTATGAGTTTGGTAGATAAGTATGATGTAAAACCGATTAGAGCTGCACTTATCAGTTATGCTCTTGTTAAAAGTGAGAAAGAGGATGAAATTGTTTCCGAATCTGAGGAGGTGGTGTGAATGAGCGAAATATATGAAATTGCTGTTATAGGAAGGGCTACATGGCAACTACATAGTTTGAACAATGAAGGAACTGTTGGAAATGTTACAGAGCCAAGAAGTGTCAGAATAATTGACCCAAACACGAAGAAAGCTGTCACAACTGATGGGGTTTCTGGAGAAATGTTGAAACACATACATACAGAAATCATGTGGGTATTGGCTGAAAAAAACAACTTATGTGATGCATGTAAAGTGTTGAATCCAGAAAAATTCAATTTTGCAGTAAAAACAAAAAAAGTAACAACTAAAACTGCTGAAGATGCGTTAAAGCAAGCTTTAGAGACTTGTGATATCTGCGATACCCAAGGCTTTCTTCTTGAGAGACCCACAGCTTCCAGAAAGTCAACAATAGAATTTGGATGGGCTCTTGGAATACCCGAAATTTATAGAGACATCCACACTCACGCAAGACATGCTCTTGGTGAGAAGGGTCGAAGTAGAGACCAAGAGGGGGAAGAGGTTGAAGGTATTTCAACGCAAATGGTTTACCATCGTCCAACCCGTTCAGGTGTTTATGCGGTAATTTCAGTATTCCAGCCTTGGAGAATTGGATTAAATGAGGCAAGACAGAGTAAATACACTTATGATGCGGACGAAATTAAGAGAGAAAGGAGATACAAGCTTGCATTAAAGGCATATCAGCTTTTGTTTGCCCGCCCAAAGGGAGCAATGACTACTACGCGATTACCACATGTTGAAGATTTCAATGGAGCAGTCGTTTACTCAACAAAGCCTATGCCCGTACCTGTAATTTCACCGCTTAAGGATGGTTACATAAATGAAATAAAAACTATAGCAGAAAGCATAGGTAACTCAATAGAAGTTGTAGAATTTAGTAACATTGCAGACTTTGCCACAAAGATAGGGCAGTTGACCAACAATAAACCATACAAAATAGAGTTCTAGGTGAACAGGGATGCGATGGATAAAATTAACACTACACTTTCCATCATTTTTCTCATACCGCATACCGGATTATTCCTCACAGTACGCCTTAAGTGTTCCACTACCATCCCCATCTGCTATAAAGCTTGCAGTGGTAGCAACAGCCATAAGGACTACTGGCAATGTTGCTGAAGGTAAAAGTGTTTTTTATGCTGTGCGAGATGCTGATGTACGTATTGCCCCACCTGAGCAAATTACGATTAACTCGGTTTTGATTAAGCGACTGAAGAAAAAGAAGAATCCAACAGAGTTAGAAACTTTCGAGAGGACATTTGGAGTTAGAGAGTATGTCTTTTTCTCAGATGATGTAAACTTGTTTGTTGGTTGTGACGATACAGAATCATTAACCAAATATTTTGTTATGTTGAGATATCTTGGTTCAGGAGACTCAATGCTTTACGTCAAGCGCGTAGAGCAAATTGAAGAACCACCAGAAAGTGCAATTAGGGTTATAACTGATAAAGAATTTGCAGAGGCTATTTCTAAGGAATCTTGTGTAATTTATCCTGTTAAGGATATAAGCAAAAAAGCAACTTTCGAACAAATAAACCCATATTCAGGTAAATCAAGTAGAAATGTCTTTGAAAGAAAATACTACCTCCTCAAAGCCAAAACTAAAAAAGGCAAAAACTGGAAACTCCT
>MTML01000093.1 GCA_002011215.1 Archaeoglobus sp. JdFR-24 | reverse complement strand
CTTTAATGAAACTTTACTCTTTTTAGGTATTTGATAACTAATAGTCGCAGATTTAACAACTAAACTTGGATGAATTTCCAATTTTGCAGTTTGAATTTTAATATCAGATTTTTCCTCAGCCCCTACATCATCCTGAAATACTAACACTGTTCCATCGGTATAACAACTAACATAAAACCGATTAGTCCTTATATTTACATCCATCCAATATGCACCACTTGGTATAGGAATAGTCTGAATTACTGAATCAGCTTCAGTATCTATTATTGATACATTGGCGATACTATCATTAAGCTGTGGTATACTCGCAACATATACCCTATTAAGTGTAGCATTAACTCCTATAGCCCAAATAGACTCGCCAACCGGTATGATTGCTTTTACTGAATCCCTAGATATATCTATCGCTACTACAGAGTCACTATATAGCCATAATATTCCTTGAGTAAAATATATTGTATTAATACCATCATATTCTATACTAAGAGGCGGTAAAAAAGGAGTTCCACAACTTGGTATAGTATCTTCTACTGCTCCAGTGAACCCATTTATTACCCATAACTTATTTGCTTCTCCTCCAACAATTCCACGGTCAGCAACCTCCATTATAGCTACTCCATAACCGCTCATTTGAGCTTTTGCTATTACAGAGTCATTTAAACCATTTATTACTGCCAGACTACCTGGACTATGCGGGGAAATGCCTGTAACATATACTGTATTATATACAGTACTAACCTCAACATCCCAAGGCCAATGATAGTTAAATATGTCTTTTATCTCTTTGATTACTGTATCTCCTATTCCATCTATCACTGTAATACTTTTATCTAAGCTATTTGCAACATATATTTTGTTCTTATCTATATTAATGCCTATCCCCGTAGGTTCTCTTCCAACTGGTATAGTAGTTATTAGTGAATGTGTAATGGCATCTACTACGAATACATTGTTACACAGTCTATCTGCTATATATATTTTATCAGTTGTATAATTAATACATATTCCTGTAATTTCATTAGTACCAAGTAATATATTATTTATCACTAAGTCTATTGAACCATCTATTACTAATACATTATTAGGACTCTTTGCAACATATATTTTATTATTCTCTATATTAATTCCTACATCACCGAGACCGCCATCAACTGGTATAGTAGTTATTAAGGAATCGGTGAGACTGTTTATTATCACTATACTATCTCTCTTTGTAACATATATTTTGTTACTAGAGCTATTTACTTCTATATCACCAACATCACTAATAGGAATTATAGCTATAACTGAATCAGTTGCGCTATCTATTACGAAGACACTATCTTTATTGGTAATATACACTTTATTATTACTTGAATTAATTTCTACATCCCTAGGAAATGCCTTTGCCCCAACTAATATAGTATCTATTATTGAATTAGTAAAACCGTCTATTACTAAAACAGTATTATCAAAACAATGTGTAACATATATTTTATTATACTCTAAGTTAACCCCTATTCCATAAGGGCTACTATCAACAGGAATAGTAGCTATTACTGAATTATTCAGACCATCTATTACTGAAATAGTATTACTTTTGTAATTCGCAATATATATTTTATTGCTATCCGTGTTAATACCTATACCAAATGGAACTTCACCAACTGGTATGTAAGTTATTATTGAGTTAGTAGAACCATCTATCACTGAAACAGTGTCATTAAAGAAACTATGCGTAACATATATTCTATTAGTAATGTGATTAATTTCTATCTCGTGAGGGCGATTAATAAGTGGTATAACTACTACTACTGAGTCAGTCTCGCTATTTATTACTGATATATTTTTTGTCTCATAATTCGCAACATACACTCTATTAGTAGTTGGATTAACTCCAATTGCTCTGGGTGATACTCCATTTCCAGCCCTCGGTCTTAAGAATATAGTATCAATAATAGTAACCTCTGCCTTTATTATTTGTGACATTAAAGCCACCATAAATACTAAAATAAACTTTCTCATCTTACCCTCCATTTAATTTTAAAATATATATAATAAAATCAGTTATAAATTTGTTATAAGGTTTTTTATTTTAGGAGAAGGTTCAAGATTTAATTCAGTTTTCAAAATCTTTTCTAATTGTTTATATAAATCAATTGCGGATTTTCGTCTTCCTAATGATATATAAGATTGAATAGCCATAAAATATGCATTTTCATGAAGTCTGGAAATACTAATTATTTTCTTGCAATACTCAATTACTTTCTTAAATTTATGTTCTTTTAAATAAAAATTCGCTACATTATCTAACGCTTCTATATATTGTTCTTTGTAAAATAATCTCCTCTCTTCACTCCAGTCATCATACATATTTACAAGGAAATCTCCTTTATAAAGATTAATTGCTGATTCATAATCAGAGATTGAATTTTGTTCCTCCTTCTTTTGTTCTGCTTTTTGTATTAAATCTTCAAATTCCAGAAAATCGGTCCAGATTTTATACTTTGGATTAATTCTATAGGCTTCATTTTTATACTCAATAACCGAAATATTTTTGTGAGTAAAAGAATTAATCATATCCCTGATACAAGATATATTGTACCGTAAGTTAATACGAGTCTTTGAAAAATCTCCACCTGGCCAAAGAAGTTCAGCCAGTTTATCCCGGGTAACCCATTTTTCCCTATTTATCACAAGATAACAAAATAACAACTTAGCTCTCTGTGTTTTCCATTTGTTTTCTTCTAATTTTTTGTTATTTTTCCAAATTTCTAATCCACCAAAAGTTTTTACTATTAAATCATATTGGGCATAAATTTCTTTAAGCAAAAACTCTGCATAATGTGGTATAATACTATTTTTTATAGCAAAACGAAGAAGTGAAGTGCTTATTCTTCCTAATTTTATTAATGCAAAATGATAATTATGTTTTTTGGAAAGCTCTAATGCTTTTTTAAGATGTCTTTGTAGAGGCGAACAGCCATTCGCTCCCACATCTTTTTTATAATAAAGTTTTGCTAAAGCAGTATGGACTAACATAAGTCCAAGTTTATCTTGTGATTTCCTGATATCTTTAAGAGCAAGATTAAGTATTTTCTCTGCCTCCTCAAGAGCTCCAAGTTCAATCTTTATCTCTCCTTTTGTGATTAAAAAACCTCCTTTCCCAGTAATATCAAGTTTCTTATCTTGTGGGATAATTTTATTGATATATTCTTCTGCTTTTGCTAAATTCCTCTCAAACAAATAACTCTCGGCGATATGTAATAGTACTGCTACCTGTAATCCACCTCTTTCCATACCACTCTCAGCACAAAATTTTAATACTTTATTGCAATATACTCTTGTTAGTTTATAGTTTCCTATAATAAGATTAATAACTCCAAGGTGCTCAAATACTACATATCTCCCCATTATATTGCCTATACTCTTATGGATTTGGAGTGCTTTTTGTAGAAATTGCCTTGCCAATAAGAGATTTCCTTTTAATGCATACGCGTACCCTAAATGAGAGTAAAGTTGGCCAATATAAGAAGTTATAGTATTTTTTTCTTCTTGGATAAGCTGTTCACCTATTTTTATTGCTTTTTCAATTTCTCCAATATTTATATAACAAGCTACAAGAGTACTCATCATTCTCTTCTCCTCTGACCTATTACCGATTTTTTTATTAATTTTTATGGCTTCAAGTATTGTTGAAATCGCCTTCCTGTAATTAAATAAGTCTGCATAACATCCAGCAGTCATCCACACGAGTTTAGCCTTTAGAGGACTTTGTTTTTTCTCAATTATTTTATAAGCCTTTTTGGCTACTTTTATTGCTTCTATATATCTACCTCGGTAAAATAAAATGTTAACTATTAAGAGCATAGCTCTTGCAACTTCTTCTTTTTCTCCTGCCTTCATAAACTTAATTTTTGCTTTTTTAAACGATTCCATAGCTTCATCTAACTTGCCTTGCCATTTAAATATACTTCCCTGGAAAATAAGAAAAGTAGGATTACTCTGGACTATGTCAGCCGGTACCCATTTAAGCCACTGTTCAACAATACTATATTTCTCTAAACTTAATAATTTTTTCCCTTCTTTCTCAACAATTTCTACTGCCTTTTTTACTTCCTTTGCCAAAATATAATGTTGGATACTATTATTATAGTTTTTTATACTTTTAAAATAATTACCTGCTCTTAAATGTAATGCCCAAAGAGCTTTGTTTCCTATTGTTTTGGTTAATTTATTTAAAAGAAAATTTCGAAAAAGCTGATGATAATAAAAGAGCTCTTTTTCTCCATTTAGACAAGAAATAAATAAATTATTATTTGTTAAATATTCTAATATTTCATGAGAATTATTTATCTTAAGAATAACATTACAAGATTTAGGAGTCATTTGGTCTAATATAGAAGATTTTATAAGAAAATTTTGTATCTCTTTTGATTGTTGTTTAAATACTTCGTTTGCAAAGTAATTTAGGGTTTCTTTGCCATATTCTATCCTATCTAATGCTTTTTGTGGGTCTTTTCTTACTAGATGTGAGACAAGTTGTAATGCTGTTATCCAGCCCTCAAAGCAATGTTCCATCTTTTCCATATGTGATTTTAAAATATTTAATTTGTAAATTTCTTTAAAAAGTTTTTGGATTTCATTTCTTGTAAACTTCAAATCATCATTATTAAGTTCTAATAACTCATCCTTTGCTCTAAGCTTAGTAATAGAGAGTGGAAGTGAAGTTCTGGAAGAAATTATGAAATGAATATTATGAGGTATATGTTCTAAAAAATAATCCATTGCCTTGTTTATTGGAATAGTCTTATCTATCAAATGATAATCATCTATGATTATGNATAATTCTTTTTTTACAGTATCTACCAATTCATTTATAAAAGTTCCCATTAACATCTGTATATTAGGATTAATAGGATTTATTCTTTCCATTACACTTTGAACCCCGGGTCCAAAATTTTTATATATTTTTCGGATACCTGTGATAATGTAAGTAAGGAATGGGATTAAATTACCGTCTTCTTTGCTAATTGTATAAAAAACAAAAGGAGACATAAGTTCATTTACAAATTGGGCAAGCAAAGTAGTTTTCCCATAACCAGCACCAGCAGTAATTAATATAAGTTTTTTGTCTATTCCTTTTTGTAATAGAGTTAATAATCTTTCTCGTCTTAACAAATCTTTTTTTAATTTCGGAGCAATGAGTTGAGTTTTTATTATAAAGGAATTGGTGTTCATAACATTTTACATTAATTCTATTTTCCGCAATGTCAATCAAATTTCAGATTTATGTACTTGTCTAACACATGTTGACCACCTACCTCTAAAGTTGTGAGTTGTTCGGAATATAGGGAATATAAAACTCCTCATCTTCCCTCCTATGACTCCTTTCCACTATCCCATTATATTCTTTCTTCCCCTTAGGTATCCTCACTAATTTT
>MTML01000074.1 GCA_002011215.1 Archaeoglobus sp. JdFR-24 | reverse complement strand
CCCTACTGTCACTATTTTCAACACCATATCCCCAGAAAACTCTCCTTTCCCATAACATCTTACTCCTGGGGAAATTGTAAGTGTTTTGTCCCAGATTTTAAAGTTGAATTTCTCCTCAATAGCTATTCTTACTCTCCACAAATTAACTCTTTCATCTGTACGCCAGAAGAACAGTATCCCCCAATCTCCCATACGAGGGAGAAAGCTATACATATTTGTTTTTATTTTAAAATAAAAACCTTTCCCTACTTTCACAGAAAAATCAATCGGCACAATACCTATACAGACAGGAGAACCAATTACCCACAATCCATACTTATATCCATAAAGAGGAGGGAAAAGTTCGATTACTCCTACTCCTAATTCACTTCTTTTAAATTGATATTCATACTTTAACCAACATAATTCACTAAATAGTAAAGATAAGCTTTTCAGGGAAAGACTACTCCCTACATCCACAGACATTGTTCCTTCATAACATAATAACCATAATTGATATAACCCTCCATACCAAAATTCAACAAATACCATTTTATCATACCTAGGGAAGAAATTACTTAAGGGAGGATTCTTTTTCTCTACTTCCTTTCTTTCTTTAGTAATATTTTCCTTGATGAAGGAATTCGCTTTTTCTGTTTTGCAGAAAATAGTACCCAGTACACTTAATGTCCCAATTATTATCCATTTCTTCATCTTACTTCCTACTTAATACCTTCCCTTCTCCTCCTTTTATCCTTTTTCTCTTTAAAATCTCCATTCTTCTCTCCTCATGGAAATTGCAAAATTAAATTTTTGTAATTCCATTCCTCTCTTTCAAATGCTAGGAGGAGTAAAGTGATTAAAATCTTATATCCCATAACTTACCCCCTTTAAATTAAAATAATCTCTAAGATTCATTAATTTGAAACTAACCCATCCCTTCTTAAAGTTAACCTGAAGATATAATCTAAGAGAGAGAGAGAGAGTAAATCCCCCCTGAAACGTAAATATTCAGTGAACTACATATCATATTTTTCTACTAATATCCTCTAATTTTAAAAATCAAGATAAAAAAATTAATTTTTTGAAAAAAACTTGCGTCTTTTTAAAAGACATTATCTACATTTTGAATAGAGTAAGGGCATTAAATTTAACGCCCCTCCTTGAGGCAGGTTTAAACATGTTCCTACAAGAGACAAGGAATGTGGGAGAAACTTCCTAGTCTCGATAAAATGTAATAGGTTAGTTTTTTAGAAAAACTAACCTGTTACGCAGTAGGCTAATCACAAAGATACGAAATCAACATTAAGAATTTATAAATATTCAGTAAACACTGTTGTAACTTTTCTCCAAAAACTCATTATACATGGGTGTAGGAGCACGGAGCTCCATGCCCCTACTTCTATAGCAAGGCATAAAAGCCTTGTCTATGTTAGTATTTCTAAGACCGTAAGATACCAAAGTTACTATCTTATTTTCTTCTTTCTGCTTAAGAGTGGGGTTTTGAAAACTTTTTAAATTATTTCCAAAAATCCCACTTAAGAGAATTTGGATAATTATATGTAGTTCACTGAATATTTACGATAGCTAAACTGTTACGAGAAAAAATAGTGTAAAAAATGGGGAAACTTGTGATTTTTTTAGAAAATGTTTATCTGGAAGTAGATATAAGGAACGAATGGAAGAATACAATGAAAGGTTTTGAATAAAAGGTCTTTTCTTATCGTTTCTGTCTCTTCAACTATTTTTTCATTTTCTATTACTTTTTTGTATCTTCTATCATACCATGGAGACAAAAAAGGTATTTTGGCTCCTATAATGAATCCTGGTCTTCTAAGTGCTAAACAGCCTGAAAATTTAATTACAATATCTGTGCCTAATGATACAATAATACCTTGCATTTCTGTTGTGTTTTCAGTTTCCTTAAAACTACCGTGGTCACTCTCATAGCTGGAATAACTTTTATCATATTCACCAACACCAATGCCTGTATAAATATGAAGTTTTGTTATATTTTTGAATAGTCTCTTAGGAGATTTTATTTGAACAACATCATAAATTAACTGAGCATTCCAAAACTTTTCACTGGCATCTCCTCCATGATACCCTAAGTAAAGACTACCTTCTACTCCTACTCTATAAGAAGTATGGACAATTATCCCCGGAGCAATAAGAAATGTAGTTAAAAAACAACATGCACATCCACCTGTTCCTATAATCCATTCTTCCTTTTTTTTGTTCAGTTGTAGAAAAGCGAGGTTGTTCTGCAAATAAATTTATTCCTATAATTATCAAAAATATAATACAAAATAATCTTTTCATCCTCTCACCTCCGTGTATTAAACTTAACGTTTCCTACTTTCAATATTAAAACCGAAAAAGAATACCTACTCCTAATTTAAATCCACTAAAATCAACACTTCCGTCTCTTAGATTTTTATTATTTTCATTTGCATCTTTAGCATCAACAAATAAAATTTCTTCTTTCTCATCAAACCAAAGTTTCCCAGTATAAATAGTACTTTTTGCCCCCCAACCTACTCCACTACGTTCATGTGTACGTCCTTCAAGGGGGTAAATTTTTGCACTCCGTAGTTTAGCATCTGCATATACAGATAACCAGTTGAGTACTGGATAGTCAATACGAGCTCCAAGATGAAACCCTAATTTTCCTTGCTTCACCAAATCTGCATCTTGATAGTATTCATCTATAGCTTTGTTTGTTATCCGATCTACCTCTTCATAGGCAATATGATAACTAACACCTGTCCAGTAAATTCCTATTCCTGCTCCACAGGTCAAACGAACTGGAAGTGGTGGAATATAATAGAAAGTGAAAAGTAAAGGAATCGTAGCACCACCAAAAGAAAAATCAAGCGAGTATATGTATGCACTATCGACATATGAATCTTCATAGGTAACACCGCCTCCGGTTACTCCTATATCAACTCCAAGTCCTATCATTTCTTTATAAAAAAGTGTGAATTCTATTCCTCCCCCAAATCTATTATGAAAACCAGGGAGTTCTTTTTTGAAACCAGTCTTTTCAAAGCCATGTTCTGCAAATGTATTATAATCACCCATAGAGAAATAGTTATAAAAAAATTCTGGTCTTATTTCAAAAGAAAGGAGTTTAGGCTCTTTTTTCCATTTTTCTACCCTTAAAACTGGCTTTGCCTTTTTCTTCCTTCTTCTCCTACCTCTTCTCCTGTATGCCTCTACATCAGTAGATGCTATAACAACGCATCCTATAAGAATGAAGATATACTTTCTCATTTTACCCCTCCTTGTAATTGCTTAAATTCCTCAAATAAATATTTAAACGATTATCTACTAAATTAAACATTCTTAACTAAGGTTGAAAATTAATGCCTGCACTTGCCGAGAATCCACCGATCAATTCCTCCTCTTCTCTTATTGCCATAGAAGGAGAATAAGATAGTTCTAATATAAACGAAACAGGTTGTTTATATAGCAAATGAACACCTCCTGCAAAAGTATGATAAGTACCAAGTCCAAAATGTCCCATGTGAAATCTGTATGATGCATATGGACTTATTCCTTCTAATTTGCTGCCCAAATAAAGACCGAGATAACTCGAAAAAAAACCTACTCCGAATCCTACACTCACGAGAGGATAATTAGAGAATTGATATCTCCCCTCTAAATGTGTTCTTCCTCCCAGAACTTCAAATCCAAGTTCAGCGTTTTTCACTATACCATATCTTACATAGAGTCCGGGAATAAAAAATACCGACCAGTCCGTCGCAGTCTCTTCATATATCCCTAGTGATTTAGATGCTCCACCACTTATTCCCAAGCCCAAGTTAAACTTTCCTTTGGGTGTTACTGCAGCCGGCTTCATTGTTACACTCGCACAACCATAAAAAAATATCACCAAAGTAAAAAAATATGTCTTCATTTTACACCTCCTTGTAATTGCTTAAATTCCTCAAATAAATATTTAAACGATTATCTACTAAATTAAACATTCTTATAAATATTATATTCCAAAATGTTAACAATATGTTAACAAAACCCACAAATTACACTAATTTTCATAAGATTTTTCTTGTGCTAATCTTGGTAAGTTCACTCTGTTTCCATTTCTTTTTTTACTAAACTAAGTTTTTGCTTCTGTGTTTGAGCTAATTTTTTGTCTCCCATAGCTTGATATACTTGAATTAGTCCTAAATGTACTTCCTCATCATATTTATCTATAAAAAGGGCTTTTTGATAAAAATTGATACCCTCAATATACATTTTTTTCTCAACATAATATTTAGCTAATTTCTTACACGCTTCTATATACAATTTTTGATAATAAGTTCTATCATTTTCACACCAATCTTCATATAAATCATCTAAATAATTATCGGTATAAAGCTCAATTGCATCTTGATAATCAGTTGGGTCTTTTGCATATTTAATTTGATGAGTAAATTCTTCAGTATCAATCCAGAGTTTGTACTTTGGATTAACATAATAACGTTCTTGTTCTGCAAGAATAAATTTACCCTTTTCTCCTTGAATAGTATTGCAAATATAAGCAACTACAGTGCGTAAATTATTCCATGCACGTTTTGGAGGTAANTTGGGCCAAAAAATATCCATCAGCTTTTCACGATGTATTTTTANTTTNCGATTAGCAANAAGATAAGCAGCTAATTGCCTTGTTTTTTGAGTNCGCCAATTGGAGATAATATTTCCAAAACTATCTATTATTTCAAATCCAGCAAAAAATTTTATCCGAAAATCATAAGTCTTTTCGTGGGATACAATTCGTTTTTTACTTAATTTTTGAATAACTTCTTTAAATACTTTTTTTACTGGAGCTGAAACTTTAGGTAGAGTATTTTTCAAAAGTGCTACTCCTTTTTCGTTTCCTATTTTAGCTAAAGTATAGGCAGATAATACCTGAATTCTTTGTTCTTTATCTAAAAGTAAAGGTTGTAGAAGGTCTATTCCTTTTTCTCCTAATTCTCCACAAAGATATATTACATAATCCAAATTAATCCTATTTTTGATAGCACATTTGAGTAAAAAATCTCCTTTTTTAGCGTCTTTGATTAAAATAGGATGATACCCTTGTTTTTTAGCTAAAGTTAAGGTTAATTTTAAATATTTAACAGTCTCTTCTTTTTTATTTTGTTCCCAATATATTTTACTTAAAGCATGGTACGCAATAAATAACCTATAATTAACTTTATCTTGTTTCAATTCTGGGATAATTGACTTTATTATTTGGGTAGCGGAATCATATTCCTTTGCTTTAAACTTTATTCTTGCTTTAACTAACAATGCAGATGTAAGTCCTGATTTCATATTTTTAGACTGACAAGTATCAATAACTCTATTAATATATTCTTCTGCTTGATATAAATCATTTTTTGCTAATAAATAATACAAACTTAATTGCTGTTGTACAGCGTTATTTAAGAAATTATCTTGAATTTTGGCATTCAATTCTTGAGCTTTTTGCAGGTATTTCAATTCTTTGCTCCACTCTTTTTTGTTACTAAATAGCATAGCTAATTCATAATAAGTCCATGCTAT
>MTML01000121.1 GCA_002011215.1 Archaeoglobus sp. JdFR-24 | reverse complement strand
GGAGTATTTAGATTTCAAGCCAGTTGAAGAGAGAATGATAAGGGAAATACTGAGTATGTAATCAATACAGATCAATCGCTTTCGTTAATCTATTTTTGAAACTACTGGATAGTTCACAGTGTAAATCGATTTTCTCATTCTTCCCAAGCTTTGAAGTCACATTTTATTTTACCATAAATGAGCACCTATTGTTTAACTACACATTTTTTGGGCTTCAGTTCTCTATTGTAAGTATACTATCCGATATATATTCTTTATTTCGTAAAAATCTTTCTTAATCGCTTTAAAATTCATTTACCGTTTTGTCTTTCTATATTGTTCTTACCCAATCTCAAATTTCAACTTTAAATCAAATGTATATCTGTATTGAATTGGCTCTAATTTTCAATATTCCTTGCTTCCACAACTCGTGTGGATTTTCGAGAATGACTACCTTAGGCTCTTTTGTGCCAACATTGTAGACTCTGTAGATGTAATACTTACTACCATGGCTCGCAGCAAACTTCCATTGATTTAGAGAAATTTCAAAGAAGTCTTTACTATCTTTAGCTGTCGATTTAACCTCAATGTATTTTTCTTTACCCTCTCTCACCACTTTGATATCGTATTCTTTCATTGCATCTTCTTTATGATTTAACCAGTGAACTTCTGCCAAAATCCGTCCATGATACTTTAATACAACTTTTCCTCCATCGTCAAGCTCTTCAACTTCTGCGTCTTCGTAATTTTTCAGCAGATCGTTCTTAAGGTAAAGAAATACAAATTCTTCACCCCAACGGCCAACTCGTTTCTTGTCTTCTTCACTCAAAGTGTGTCTTTTACTTGATGACTGTTCTGTAACATCTCTACTTTCAAGCTTAGTAGGTAAGAATTCTACAAATTTTACATAATCTTCTGAACTTTCAGCAAATTCTCCAGTTGGCTTTATACATGTTACTGGTATTATATTAACATCTACTTCACTCGACTCACATTCTGCTTCCCACTCTTCACGTGACTTTTTTTCAACTTTCTGAAGCGTGTCAAGTTTAACAGTTTCATCAGATTCTATAGCTTCCGCAACATCTTTAGCTGTTGACCCAATGGGCTCACTTTTTTGCTCTGATGATTCGGCAATTTCGGTAGTTTTCTGCTCGTAGCCACTTTCCTGGATTAAGATGTCTTCTTTTTCTTTTTCATAAGGCTTTGATTCCTCAACTGTTTTTCTTTGTCTCTCTTTTACCTCTCCTACTTGCGATGCAACTTCGAGATTTTGCTCTACAACGTGTTCGGACAATTCTTCTGTGTCGTAAATCACTTTTGTATCGCCGATCTGTGACTTTGACACATCTTCAGCCAATTCAGAAGGTGTTTGTGCTTCAACCATTTCTGTAGATGTTTCGCTGATTTGCTTGCTGATTGATATTTCTTCAGTTAATTTTTCGGTAGGTGCTGCAGAGACCACTTCTTCTAATTCAAAAAGAGGCTCAACCTTTTCAATTCCTTTACTGAGCAGAAACTCCTCAACGTATTCGGTTGGTCTATCGAAACAGTTACTAAACACCTCGTCGATACCCTTGAATGTGGATAAGTACTTGGACAAAGCATCTCTTATTTGGATTAACGCGGAGTATTTTTTCTGCGCTTTTTCATCTATGATATATATCGTGTTTCTGGATTCATCGTAGGCAGTGTTTTTCTCGACCTCTTTGGTTATCCTCGCTCCCTCAACTTCATACACCGTTTTAATTTTCTTCGCCTTTTTGACCTTTATTCCAAGGATTCTTGAACAGATTTCCTTTATTTTATCGACATCAATCTCTAGCTTGCTTCTATAGTTCCAGATGGCAAAAACCAGAGATTTCTTCCCGAAGTCTATGTCGTAATCTTTTTCCTCTACCGGTATACACTTATATGTGCATATTTCTTCAATATCCGTAAGTTCTTCGAATAAGACCTCATAAACTGTACCCTTGATATTTCTGTCCTTTATCCTCCTTGGAGTTATAAGCGTCTTCTCCTTTATTTCTGGCAGTAAATTGACGGCTATATCCTCATTTAAGCAGTAGTACTTAATATCGAATTTTGACACGAACCGTCGATTCAGGTTTAACAGCTTATCTGTATTTAAAATCTCATCCCGAATTCCATAGCTGTCAGCGTTTATATATACGTTTAAGACAAATGCAACTTCGGCATCACTTAGCGGTTCTGTCTTCTCTAATAGCTTAGTATAATAGTCGAAGAAAATGCTTGGAGGGATAATTTCTGGAATTCCAAGAACATCAACAAAGAATTTTCTAAATTCTTCACCATAGTAGTCCTTAAGTGGAGTGATCATTTTTAGTATTGTCTTCTGCTGTTGCTTTTTGCCAAATCCGTCCTCCCTTATCTGTGATATCCAGCAGACCCTCTCGATTGGTACGAGTTCGATTTCTGCATCTTTCCAGATCAGTATCTTTCTTAGCTTCTCTTTTACTTTGTTTTTTGATTCTTCGTCTTTACTCACTTCTAAGTATATCTTCCAAAGTAAATCTTCTGTCTCTTTTCTATCTTCACGATTTATTGCCACTTCCAGCCTTTTGAGTAAGTACTCGATGTCTGGGGATCTATTGAGCTCCAAGAACTCTATTAAATCCGGTGGTAGAGGTATGTTCTGATTGACGACTGGCAAACCTAACTTTCGATTATCTTCAGTGTTAACAAAAAGTTCAAGAGGAGAGCGGGGATAACCATTAGCATCTATCAGCCAACACTCTTCTTTGAGCATTTTCCCAAATTTGCTCAATCCAAATTGTTCTTTGCCCTCGTTGTATGCACTTATCCTGTAAGAATAGAGCAATGTTAATTTTAGGAATTGCTTATAATCTTGCCAGTTTCTCAGAATCATATTGCTAAAATTGACTACATAATCTCTGTCCCCTCTCCTGAACTCTTCAATTATTTTGTCTTGGTACTCCATTCCCTTGTCGATTATTCCGAACACATAACCATGGATTTTACTGGGATAGTAATAACTATTATAAGGTTGCAAAGGCACTCCAACAAAGAACTCAACGCTAAAGTCGATGTTGTTTTCTTCAATAAATTCTTTGAGTTCCTCCTTTGCTTTTTCAACAGGATTACCGCTCCGAGATTTGGGTAGCTTTACTATGTTATCCTCATCTTTGACATCCAACCTTTGTTTTACTCCCTGCTTCTCAAGTAAGCGAAATATTACTTCCTTTTTGTCTTCAATGCTATCTCCTTCGATTAACTCAAGGAAATCTCCCTTTAAGAAATCAGATACAACAAATTTGGCGTCCTCAGAGAACCTTAAAATCACCTCTAAATCGTAACCACCTAGGATTTTCTTGAACGCCTTTGAGAAGTAAATTTCGTTGGGTTTATACCATTCAACCTTGTTCGGAGTAGCCAGCCTATAACAAGGAAGTCTCAGTTTATCGAGCTTTCTTGGATTGTCTTTGTGTATGTTGACAAGCTCAGCAAACAAGTTCCTCCAGTTTTCAGGATTCTTGTTTATCTCCTCAACTAAGATATCCTGTATATTCTGTAAAATTAGCTCTTTAACTCCAATCTCCTCTAAAAACTCGAAAATTTCCTCAGCGTCTTCAACTTGCTTTATTTTTTCTATTAACTCTCTATTCAGCAAGTTGACGTACTTAACCGCGTACTTTAAGTACTTCTCGGGAATTTCGGATTTAACATAGTAAATTTCCTCAGATAGAGAAATGGATGTGAAAGTTTTCTCTTCCAGCAATAAGAACTTTGCATTGCTAATGAGTTTCTTTACTTCTTCGTCATTCTTGGGTTTACTCATCCAATAGTCTTTAATCGCTTGATAAAATCGCAACAACTTTTCTGGTTCGGTCGGGAGAGACCGATCATGTTCTAATTTCCATAGTATGTCTTCAAAAGTAAATTCTTTAATTTTTATGTTGTGCTCTTCTAGTATCTTTACGACATCAGGATGTGCTTGGTATCTTTTGTAATGTCTGCGTATGTATTTGTAGGTTCCTTTCTTATCAAAATAGTTAAACAGCCATTCATCAGCGTTTATCACCTCTTCTCTTTTGAAAAACACTTTGTCAACATCATCGTATAATGAATGATCGATCAGGATTAGGTCTTCATTCTCAAACATTTCTCTTATCGCGCTGTGCAAATACGCAATCAAAGACTCCTTTTCTTTGTCAAATTCTGCTTTTCTGAGCCACTTGTATATTTGGAGCCTCTCATCATCGGAGTTAGCGTTTTTGTAGTATTCGATGACCTCTTTTATTAGCTCCAAAGCCTTCTTAACAACTAGCTCGTTAAACTCGCTCGTCTGGTCTATAAACCTCCTGTCTTGCTCAATTACAAAATCAGCATGAATGTTGCAAGGTAGATAAGTTTTGGATTGAGTTGGTAGGAATGTGTAAAATAGTCCATTGTAATCACCATCAATTTCATACTCGTTTTTTAAAGGAATAGCTACGGAAATGGATAACTTAACTTCCTCGGGACAGTCTTTGATAACTTCCTCGTATCTGTCTCTTAGTTTTTGCCTTAAAAAGCGAGCACTCTGTTCTTTATCAAACTTTATATAATCCTTCTTTAGTATAAAGTATCTTTCTACTTCTGAACCATCCTTACTTACGATTATTCTCCACTTATTTCCTCCTAAATCCTCTTTGCTAATCTCTTCACATTCACCGTCGATTATGATTCTAATTTTTTTGATATTACGCAGGAATAATATTGTTTCCTTCGGGAAGTTCTTCAGTTCCTCAAGAAAGATGTCTTTCTTATCATCTCTTAATTTAAAGGATATCTTCGTGCCAACAATGTATTCAACATTATCTATGCCTTCATAATCTGGGAATGGTACACATATTGTATCTGATTTATACCTCCACCTCAAATGACCTGACGCTAATTTAACCTCGTCAGTATAATAAAAGACAGACTTAAAACCAATTCCAAAGTTCCCTATAAACTCTCCGAGCTTTTTTGTGCTTTTACCCATTGCAGAAAGTGCCTCGAACTGTTTTTTGGTAAATTCTTCACCATCATTCTGTATTTCAACATGACATCCTGAAACCCTTATCGTTATCTCTTCTGATTTGGCATCATCAGCGTTTTGTATAACCTCTCGTATGAAAAACTCTGGTTTGTATAGGAATCCTTTTATAACATTTGCTACACCTCTCCAACGCGCTAATTGCTGTAAATCATCAAGTCGATAAGATTTGTAAACAGCATCGATAAGTTCAATCGCTTCTTGGGGGTTTTTGATGTCGCTAGATATTCTGCTTACCATCCTTCACCACCATTGTCATTTGGAAATATCTACTAAAATTTACCTGAAAAATATTTATGGCTAACTATTCCCAAATACTCTGCATTTTTAGTTTTAATCAACAAAAGCGTTCGCGTCATATTTCAAAACTTTCACCGTCTCTCAGAACCACTACATTCTCAAAGTTCTCAGCAAACCACACTGGATTCTCAGTATGCACCGGAATGATGATATCGGGATCAATTTCCTCAACCATCCACCTCAAGTCATCTGGTGAAGCATGCCCAGAGGCATGATAACCTTTGATGAATTTTGGCTTTAACTTCCCTTCATCGAGCACCATCTCAAACCCATAGATGAAT
>MTML01000135.1 GCA_002011215.1 Archaeoglobus sp. JdFR-24 | reverse complement strand
CCTCATTTCAGAGATAAGAGCAAAATAATAATTGAAGAGATAAAGAAGAATGGAGAGATAATTGCAAAAGAGATAGGAGAAAAAGGATACCACACTCTCATGATAGGTGGCGAAGAAGTAAAGATAAACAAAGAATTTGTTGAAATAGTGGAGGAAGCAGAAGAAAATCTAATAAAAGCAAAAAATATATTTATACTGGTAGAAAAATGAAAAGAGAATGGTTAATGCGGCTTATAGCAATACTCATCGTGCTATTTATGATATTGTCGGGTTTTATAGTGATATTCTATAATACGTAATGGCCTATTGCTCTTAATCAATATATTTTGCCTCATATCTTTTCCATTCTTCAGTGGAAAAATCTTCTATTTCAATATCTTTTATGCTTTCAATATTTCCGTCAATTTTCGCTATAAGTACTCCTCCATTTCCCATCTCTTTGTATAAACGGGAGGAAAATATGGTAAGACATTTTTCATATGCAACTGTGCCATTCATATTATAGTCATGCCCTCTTATGAATGCTTTTGCTTTTATTTTGTCTAGAAATTCATTTAATTCTTTTTTTCCAAATTTATTACCTGCTCCTCTATATACCGGCGAGATAGCCACATCACTCCATGTTATTTCTTCTATGGTTTCAATATCATTTTTATCAATTTTGTATACGCTCTTTTTAATCGGAAATCCCCCATGGGCGGCAAAAACATTATTAAGTATGGCCGCCAAAGGCATTTCCATAAAAATCTCAACATATTTTTTATATAGCTGTCCAGCTTCATATTCAAAATCATGAGGATAGCATGGAATAACATAATTTGTCTCATGGTTTCCCTTAAGCAAATAAATTTTATCAGGGTGTGCAATCTTCGCTTCCAGTAAAAAGTTTATGTTTAGCAGAGAAGAGCTGATATCAGGAGGTGCTCTATCCACGTAATCTCCTAGGAATACAAGATAATCATATTTTTCATCAAAAAATTTTTTCACTATCTGCTTTGCTATTATTACATCGCCGTGTGTATCACCTGCCACCATTATTTTGCCACTTAATTTTAAAAGTGCTGGCTCCTTTGCCATCGTTTCTTTTGCTTTTTCTAGCAACTCTACTTCCATAATCTAATCTTTTAAATATATAAGCAATATATGATGTTAATGATTTCAGTTGTAGTGCCAATATACAACGAGAGAGAGAATATTTTGCCATTATATGAAAGATTGAAAAAAGTTTTGAAGAAAGGAGATGAGATAATTTTTGTTGACGACGGCAGCACAGACGGAAGCTATGAAATCTTAAAAGAGTTACATTCAAAAGATAAAAATGTTAAATGCATCAAATTCTCGAGAAATTTTGGTAAAACAGCAGCCTTAATGGCAGGATTTGAAATGGCCAAAGGAGATGTAATTGTTACTATAGATGGAGACTTGCAGAACGATCCAGAGGACATTCCGAAATTAGTTGAAAAACTGGATGAATATGACGCAGTTAATGGATGGAGATATGATAGGAAAGATCCTTTTTTATCAAAGAAGCTTCCATCCATCATTTCCAATAAAATTTCGAGATGGCTCACTGGATTAAGACTTCATGACTTTAACTGTGGCCTAAAAGCATATAAGAAAGAATGTTTAGGAGGATTAGAGTTATATGGAGAGATGCACCGCTATATTCCTGCTATTTTAGCTTGGAAAGGATATAAAGTTGGGGAGGTAAAGGTGAAACATTATCCTAGAAAACATGGAAAAAGTAAGTATGGTATGGCAAGACTGGCAAGAGGGCTTTTTGATTTAATAAATTTCAAATTCTGGGCTGGCTATTCGACACGTCCCCTCCACTTTTTCGGAGGTATTGGCTTAACAATGTTTTTTGCCGGATTTTTAATTAATTTTTATCTCCTGATTTTAAAACTATTTTATGGCGAAACTCTATCAAATCGTCCATTGCTTTTATTGGGCATACTTTTGATGATAATGGGTTTCCAGATATTCATGACTGGCTTCCTAGCAGAGATTATGATAAGGAATTATTATTCTTCATCAAACAAAAAGATTTATGTAATAAAGGAGAAATTGGAATAAAATGAAAGTATGTATGATAACCGGATTGAATAAACTCAAGAAATTCATCGATTTTAAAAATGCAGGTGGGATGGGTACACAGGTGCCAATTCTGGTGGAAAAGTTGAAAGACAGAGGAATAGATGTATGCATTGATGAAATACAAGATTGCGACATCATCCATTTGCATAACCCAATGCCAAATTTCCTTTTTTTAATAAAAAAAGCCAACAAAGAAGGAAAGAAAATTGTAATACATGCCCGTCATTTGCCAGAGTTGGTAAAAGGAGGATTTAAATTTGGCAATATAATTTATCCAATCTTTGATAAATATTCAAGATATCTCTACAATTTGGCAGATGCTGTTGTTTGTGCTACACCTTATGTTAAAAATTGGATGGAGAGGAATGGAATAAAGGCGAAGCTTTATGTCATTCCAAATGGGGTGGATTGTTCGATTTTCAAGCCATCTGAAGAAATGAGAAAAGAATTCAGAAAAAGGTATAACTTAAATGATAAATTTGTTGTTTTTTCTGTTGGCTTAATGATTCCAAGGAAAGGAATACATGATTTTGTTGAAGTTGCAAGAAAATGTAAGGATATGACATTCATATGGATTGGCTCAACTGAAAAAGGACTGGAGAGGGTAGATATTGATTTTCCAAAAAATTTCATTCATATTCCTTATTTGCCCTTCCAGGAAATGCCTCTCGCATATAATGGTGGCGATGTATTTTTCTTCCCAACATATGCAGAGAGTTATGGAAATGTTTTGATGGAGGCAGCAGCATGTAAAAAAGCCCTGGTTATAAGAGATATAGAAGTGTATAAGGATTGGTTTATTCACAGAGAAAATTGTTTAAAAGGAAAGGGCGTAGAAGAGTTTGTGGATGCAATAGAAATTCTTGTCAATGATGAAAAACTACGGCGAAAAATAGCAGATAATGCATATGAAACGGCGAAGCAGCAGGATATTTCAAAAACAATAGATGCCTTAATAAAAATGTATGAAGAACTTATGGAAGAATGATAGGAAATGTTTAGCCGGCTATTTCCTTGAAATGATCAACAACATCACATTTTCATTCCTCTTCTTTGGAAATAAAAGAAAGTATTTATACAGATAAAATTTGATGATGCAATGAAACTTTCCATTGTGGTGCCGACATATAATGAAAGAGAAAATCTGCCTTTGTTAATCAAAAAGATAAATGATGTGTTAAAAGAAATTGACTTTGAATTGATTATTGTGGATGATGATAGCCCAGATAAAACATGGGAACTGGCACAGCAAATGGCAAAAGATTATCCATTTCTTAAAGTTATACGAAGGATAGATGAAAAAGATTTGGCAACCGCTGTTTTAGAAGGATTTAGGAATAGCAACGGTGATGTTCTAGCTGTAATGGATGCAGATTTGCAGCACCCTCCTGAAAAACTTGTGGACATGTTTGAAAAGATAAAAAAGGGGGCAGATGTTGTCATAGGAAGCAGATATGTTGAAGGTGGAGAAATTGAAGAGTGGGGTATAATAAGAAAATTTTATTCGAAATTTGCTACTTTACTTGCTCACATTTTTTTGCCAAAGAGCAGGATGGCGAAAGACCCAATGTCAGGATTTTTTATGCTTAAAAGAAAAGTGATAGAAAATGTTAAACTCAATCCTATAGGGTATAAAATTCTTCTTGAAATTCTGGCAAAGGGAAAGTATGATAGAATTGAGGAAGAACCAATAAAATTCCGGAAAAGAGAAAAAGGAAAAAGCTCTCTGAATCTAACCAATCAAATAAAATATCTGAGGCACTTGTTTCGCCTTTCTTGGGAAACAAAGGAGATATATCGTATGCTGAAGTTTGCATTCGTAGGCTTAACAGGAGTTTTTGTTAACCTGGGCATACTATGGGTTTTGACAGACATTGCAGGCATTTATTATCTTTTTTCTGCCATTTTTTCAATAGAGGCATCCATCTTATCGAATTTTTTGTTGAACGATATATGGACATTTAGAGATAGAAAAGAGAAGGGGGCAAAGGAATGGCTAAAAAGAATGGCAAAATTTAATTTAATTAGCTTGCCAGCCTTTCCAATGCAGCTTTCGATTATGGGCATTCTCAAAGAATTTTTTGGTGTTTATTATTTGCTGGCGGCATTAGTTGGTATATTGATTGTTTTCATATGGAATTTTGTCGCCAACAGCTTATGGACTTGGAGAAAGGTGCAGTAAGACTATCTGATTATCTTTTTATATATATTTCATAAACATCTTTCGAAAATTTTATGGAAATGCCATAAAATAACATCTGTCCTTTCCCTTCTATTTTCTTGTAAAAATGCCATTTCTGACTCATATTAAGATAATCTCGCAACCCCTCTATTTCATATAGATGATAATAAAGCACTATAACCTTCGTCTCATTCTTCTCCAGCCAGTAAATTATGTCGTTTAATGTTGTCCCTGGATAATGATATTTTGCCAGATTTGTTAAATTTGGTGGAGCAAGCCGATTAGCCAGCACATTTACCAAAGGATTGCCAGAAATCACCAAATCATTTTCATCCGTAATCCTTTCAATTTCATCTGCCACGTTATATGCTAAATCTTTTGGTGCGGTGAATATGAAAAATACTGCCAGAAATAAATTGAATGCAATAAATATTGTCAGAATGTTCCTCTTTTTCTTATCCCATTTTTCATGCAATGCTATGGACGCAAGTATTGCAAGCGGATATGAAATATAAACAAAATGATGCTGGAATGTGCGGCCTTGCATAAGCAGAGGGATTAAAATAAGGAGAACCCATGCAACAAGGTATGAAATTCTCTCTTTTTTAATATCCCATTTTTTAATGGCAAAAAGATAGATGAAGCAGGACGCAATGAAAACGAGTAAACTCAGTTTGCTGTAAAGATCAAAACCTCTGTGGGCCTGGCGTAACAACACACCTTCAATGAGTTGATAGGGCAAGAAAATCAAAAAAATGGCGAGTAATGGAATGGCAAAGAGAATGATATATATGATGCCATGTTTCATATCCTTTTTACGCACAAAAAGGTAGAAAAGCGGGAAAAGAATAAAAAATATCGGCACTATTTTGGAAAGAAGAGACAAAGAAAAGAAAATTGCAGAGATGGCAAGATTTGCGACACATCTTTTTTCAATATAATTAAGGAAAGAGAAAGAAGAGATACATAACAAAGTTGCTGAAAACAAATCCAAGCTTGCAAGTCTTGATTCTCTTAGTAGGGTAAAATCGAGGGATATGATTAGCAAAGCTGTTAATGCTACATCTTTCCCAAATTTTTTTGCAATCAAAAATAGAAAGATGGAAGAGATAATGAAAAGAAAATAGGAAAGGTATCTACATGCCAGCGCATTTCCTTCGAAGATGGAGAATGTTAAGATGGCTAATGGAGCTTGATCTCCTTGCAAATCTTCATAATAGTTGTATCCTTCTCTTACCATTTTTGCTTGTAGCAANTGTATGCCTTCATCGACGCCATTGGTAGAAAAAGGATTTTCAACATTGTACACTCTGATTGCTATGGAAAAAAGAATAATTGCAATGATTGTTTTATTTTTTAATGACATATATTATTCCTCCTATCATGCTTGTTATTACCTTAACAATCTGATTTAAAAAACCTAACGAAAAAGCGGCTGCATAGCTTACTCCTATGGAAGAAAAAAGAATGGCATAGCTACTTTCTCTTACACCAAATCCTTGAATAGATATTGGCA
>MTML01000112.1 GCA_002011215.1 Archaeoglobus sp. JdFR-24 | reverse complement strand
CTTTTTCTAAAGAAGGAGAGAGCTCTTCTATACTCAATCTTTTTCTTTCCTTCTCAGATAAATGGAATACATCAACTTCAATTGGCTCTGGGGGTTCAAGTCCTTCTTTAATACCCTGTATACCTGCAGCATGGATTAGACTTAATGCCAAATAAGGATTGCAAGCTGGATCAGGGCTCCTAATCTCTATTCGTGTAGCATCTCCTTTTAGATATTCAGGAACTCTAATATAAGCTGACCTGTTTTTTGTTCCCCAACAAAGATAGGTAGGGGCTTCATATCCTGGAATAAGCCTTTTATAAGAATTGACCCATTGGTTCAACCCTGCTTGAATTTCTTTTCCATATTTTATCAACCCTGCAATATAGGATTTTGCAATGTCACTCAAACCTTCATCAAAAAATATGTTTTTTCCGTTTTTCCATAATGACAAATGTAAATGCATTCCATTTCCGTTTATTTCAGCTATTGGCTTTGGCATGAAAGAAGCATATTTCCCAAACTTTCTTGCAATTTTCTTTATTACATACTTTGCTAAGATTATGCTATCTGCCATTTTTAGGGCATCTGTATAAGTTAAATCAATTTCATGCTGACTGTGAGCAACTTCATGATGGTCAAATTCTGTTTTAATTCCCATTTCATTAAGAACAAGCTGGGCTTCCTTTCTTATCTCTCCATATGCTCCAGATCTAAAATATCCTCCTTCATCAGTATGAATCGGCTCTTTATCATTTTCAAAAATAAAAAACTCTGATTCAGCACCACATTTCAAAATGCCTATGTCTTTATATTTCTGGATAATGCTTTTTAACAAATTCCTTGTATCACCATCATATACTTTTCCAGTTGAATCATGTATATAGCCAAAAACTATTGCCTCTCTCCATGTATTTTCAAAACCTTCATACTGCCAAGGTAAGATTGTTAAAGTTTCAACATCTGGAACAAATCTTAAGTCACTTTCCTCTATTCTTGCAAAACCTTCAACACTGGAGCCGTCGAATCCTTTTCCATTTTTAATAAAATCTTCAATATCACTTATTGGAATTGTGAAATCAAGCATTCTTCCAAGGATATCAACAAACACCGGCCTTATGAATTTAACGTTTTTATCCTCAAGCTCTTTTAATTTCTCATCTATCCTATTCATACCATCTAAGTTTAAGTTTTTATAAAACTTTTTTCTTTGCGAATAAAGGAAGAACCCCAAGAGAAGTTGGACTGTGTAACTCATTTCATTTTTCTCTGTCTCATTTTATTGATTAAATCAAACAGATGTATATTTGTTTTTCTTGGATAAGCTTTATTCAAAGACCATATTCTAACTAATGCAAAACTACTTTGAATTCTAAAAATTCCTTTCAAGAGTTTATATATCTTGCCTTTTTCCATAGCTCTCACCTGAGTTTTCAAGCTTTCAAGCAGCAACCCGATTATGCCTAACGCTGTGAATATATGAAGTTTGCGAAACTAGGGGCAAGACCATCAACTTAATACCCCAAAATTTTTGTATGTTTTCAGGCTATACGAAGTTTGTGATAGCAAATTTGGGCAAGTGAAACGAGCCATATAGCCCGTGTTATATGACCCGAAGGGCAAGGTAAGAAGTTGTGGAGAGTCGCTTAAATCAATCATCATCGAAGATGAACAACTCCTCAATACTTGCATTCAATACCTTAGCCACTTTGTACGCAAGTTTAAGTGATGGATTGTACTTTCCTTTTTCTAGGAAAACTATAGTTTCCCTTCTTACACCAACCCTTTTTGCCAATTCTTCTTGCGTTAAATTGTTTCTTGCTCTGAACTCTTTTATTCGGGTTTTCATAGCAAATCACTCAATACTTTTTCTATTATAATAGCTATAAAAGACCAAGTAAAGTAACACTAAAACACATGCTGAAAAAGCCAAGGCATATCCGACCTCTGCATGCTTGTCTAATGCAATCATGCTCATGCCCACCGATGCCATACCTATTCCCAAGATTTGTAAAGTCCTTCTTGATGCCTTTTCACTTATTCTATAGATTCTTTCATCTTCCAGCACTTCTGTAACATTTCTCTTGCCAAAAGAAAGCAGTATAATTCCTGCAATTACTGCAACCACTGGTAATAACGCATTTTTGATAGACACAGAGTATCCTACGATTGCTCCCAGAGCAACTACTATCGCCATCCCATACAAAGCGAATTGTTTTCGGTTCATTTTTTCCCCTCATATTATGTTGCATATTTCTAACTTTATGTTAGAAGTGTATAACATTAAAATATTTAAATCTATCGTCTTCGTTGGTGATGATGGATTGTGTATAACGGTTGGCGGATAAAAGAAGTTACCAAAGCAATTTGGGTGAGTGGAGTGACCCAGATGGGAACGAGGTGCGAAGCCCGCAGAGTGCCCAAGCCCGCCAAAAAGATTCCATTTTCATTTCTTTTCCCTCACAGGTTGTCTTAATATCGTTTTTAATTTCTCATCAGGTACTTTTCTCGGATAAGCCATAACCAAATAGATCTCATGATGATGTCCGTTTTCAACAAGGTTATTTTCTTCCATCAGTTTTCTCATTTTAGCTATTGATTCGGGTTCGGTAGAATATGGACCAATATGCAATATTTGGACGCATTTGCCCTCCTTCATCTTCTCAAATTTAACCTCGTTCACAATTTTTATCTTTTTCTTGTTCATAACTTCCTGCCTTGCTTTTTCAACGATTTCAGATGTTATAAATTCTGGCTGTCGAATAAGAAGTTTCCACCTCCATTCTTCACGAGGAACCTCTGTATATGGTTTATCAGAATCAACCCACCATAGACCCTCAAGTTTTGCAACTGTAAAATCTTTTCCTTGTTTTTTCATTAGCATTTTAACCCCATAAGCAAGAGAATATAGAGCGGAAACCTTAGCTTGAAATTCGTCACCACCGGGAGCTCCTTTTCCCTCTATTGCTAAGAATTTTCCTTCCTCAATCTCAACTATTTCAGGTGTGGTTTTTGCTGTGTAGTATGTTTTGTATTCTTTTGTTAAATCAAGTTTTGTTTTTGGCATTGCTTACCTCCATACTAAATTCAAAATCAATATAAGCTGTTATCCTTCATATGCTTAATACACCGAATGCTTATTGTATTCAATATCAATGATTTCAATTTTATCATAGCAAAAATCGCCAGTTCCTAATTTCCAGATGATATTTACCCTACTTGGAACGATAACCCCGTTAAACACTTTGTACTCAGCAATTTCACCTTTCCACTCCTCAAGTGCAAACTTTCCATTAACTTCTCTATATCGCTTCGCTGTTATCTTTGTTACTTCTCCCCTTTCATTAAAATGGAAAATAGCTGAAGCACTGATTTCTTTATAACTAATCGTTGCTTTTGCTGAACTTTTGTCAATGGCTTCCCACTTGATATAATCGCTCAAAAACGCTGAAGGAAACCATATACATTCAGCAAGAAATCTTAAAATCTCCCCATGGTCAACCTCATATCCCTTTGCATCAATAATTTTAATGAGTCCCAGCAGCTTTACCACCAAATTACCTTTACCATTGATAAATTCGTCTTTTGCNTATATCGAAACAAATGGAGCAATCCTTACCTTTGCAACCCAGATGAACTCAACAGAATCAACATTGAAGTATTGTTCTGCTTCTATGGGCATCCACTTTTGATCCTCTCTCATCCTAAAATATCCACCCTGTTTCAACCTCACTGTTTTAATCTTCTCCTTGCCTATGATTTGCGTATACCTCAAATACCTTTGAACAGGTTCAGGCAATCCTTCTATATCCTTCTCTGTAACGATTTCTGGTTTTATTTCTTTACTTTCTCTAAGAATTCCGTTTGCCTTTTCTCTCGCCCTTTTAGTGAATGCAATGCTGCCTAAGATAAAAGCTGATGTTATTATAGCAACAATTACAGCCAAGATTACCGCAATTTTTACCATTTCATTTCCACCTCACCACAATTGACTCCCGCTGAAAAAGACGAATGGCAATATGAAGCACAAAGAAGATCGCAATTATCATTACTACCGAGAGAACGAGAAGTTTTGTCAGAGTAAATACTGCAAATCCCGTAAGCTGTAATCCAAGAATAGCTAAGATTGGAAATATAACAATTACTGCAATATTTTGAGCTGTCTTTGGGTCATTTGCCCTTGAAGATGCGATTACACCCAGCATAAAAGCAAGAAGGGAAAACAGCGGAACAAGCAGAAATAATGAGATGAACCACTGAGCATTCAACACGAATTTGAGCAGATGAGCAGAGCCCATCCACGTTATTCCTAAAAGGAATAGACCCGCACAGAACCATGTAATGAGAAGCGAAGGTATAGCGCCAGCAAGGGCTTTGCCAAGTAGGAGTTCCCATGTCCTCACCGGTGTTGCAAGCAACGGCTCTAAAGTTCTTTCCTGTTTCTCTTCAATGATGCTGAAGGTGGCGAAGCTCACAGCAATCATTATTGGAATAAGCAGAAGATAAAATGGGAACTGAGCAAAGAAAAATACTTGAAACCTGTCAATGAGCGATAACTCTGCCAGCTCAGGAAATAAATTCACCCAGTTCTCCATCCCCTTTCCAAGTATAGTCTTGATCAACACATCTGCACCTGCGAAATTCATAGCGAGGTAGATAAGAACGAGAGCCTGTGCAGTTATGATAAGCGGTAAAAGAGTGATGAACAAGCCTGAGTTGATGTTTCCAAAAGTAGTCTTCCATTCCTTTGAAACAATGTTCTTTATCCTTTTATTCATGCTCTCATCTCCTGCTCTTCTTTAACCAGAGTGAGATAGATTTCTTCCAAGGAATGCCTCTTCTCAAACACGCTCATTATATTGCCTCCTCTCTCTACAATAGATTTCACAAGTTCTGGGCGATTTTTATCAAAATCCCTCAATTCTATGATAAGTCGCCTTCCATCCTTTGTCACGCTCAGAACAAAGTCAAGGCCATTTACTGCATTGAGAATCTCTTGGCTAACTTCTTCTAATTCAACGATTACCTGCCTCTGAAAGAGACGCTGCTTTAGATTTTGTGGAGTATCAATCACAACAAGCTTTGTTTTAAACACAGCGATTCTGTCGCACAGAAGCTCTGCCTCATCCAGATTATGGGTTGAGAGAAATATTGTGCGTCCCTCCTCTCTTAGTTTCATTATAAGCTCACGCACCTCTTTTGCAGATTCGGGGTCAAGTCCCGCTGTTGGTTCATCTAAGAATAATACTTTGGGTTCATGAACAAGACATCTGGCAAGTGCAAGCCGCTGTTTCATCCCTTTGGAAAATGTTCCTACTTTGTCATTTCTTCTTTCCCATAAGCCCATCTTCTTAAGATACTTATCAACCTGCTGACTGGCATCTATATCGTAAAATCTTGCAAAATATAGCAAATTTTCTCTTGCGCTGAGTCTTCCGTAGAAACCTGGGGTTTCTGTAAGCAATCCAATGATTTCATGTAGCCTTTCAATCTCTTCATCTGTGCGAATACCTTCAACCACAGCGTATCCTTTTGTAGGAGCTATAATACCTGCGAGCATACGAATGGTAGTTGTCTTCCCCGCACCGTTCGGTCCCAAAAACCCTAGTACCTCACCTTTATTCACCTGAATACAGAGGTCTTCCACCGCAGTCAGGTTATCGAACTTCTTGGTTAGGTTAAATGTTTCAATTGTTGCGCTCATAATCATGTCACCTCAAAACCAAACGCTTTCTGTAAAGCTGGATCCTCTTTACACATCTCAACCTCTCAGATAGACCAGCGCCCCCAATCCCATGAAGTCGGTAAGGACATGTGAGATGACCGTCCAGC
>MTML01000123.1 GCA_002011215.1 Archaeoglobus sp. JdFR-24 | reverse complement strand
TCTTTTCAAGAGTTAGGTGTTTTCTTAATAAGTAATTCCCTACTAAGTTTTACTAAATTTTGAAGAAAAGAGAAATTTATTTGCTTAATGATAATTTACAAATTGGCACTTGGCTCTTCGCGGCCAACTAAATCATAGATATTGTTTATAATGTTGATGTAGTTTTTCCTGAGGTCTTTGATAAAATCCTTGCACTCCTCCAAGGTTTTTGGTTCTTTAACATCCATGTAATCCTCAACTATCTCTTTAAGTGTCACAGTTCTATCTTTTGGAAGGTCTTTCAGGAACCTCTCCTCTACCGCTATTATCAAATCGTGGTCAAGGAGCGTCTTGCATCCATAGATTCTATCGTACTCATAGATAACTTCCACCTCTTTGATCCATTGCGGTGTGTGATCGGCGAATTCTTCCCCGAGAATCTCAGTTATCGCTTTTCTTGCGTTCTCATCGAAGTCTGATGGATCATCGAAGGCTGCTGACTCAATGTAAAGATCATCATAGCGGGTGATGAATTTGATATACGCTTTCACGATCGGCCCGACGCAGGAGTCTTTTGCAGATACGACGAGGATCTTCTTGGGTGGCAGATAGGAGTCTTCTTTCATCTTCACACCCAGAATCTCTGCCATTTCCATGATCATCTCATGGCATCTCTTTCTCTCCTCCTCTGAGAGAGGTAGTGGGTGATAATAGAAGTCTCTTGAAGCAATCAAAGAGTTGAGCCTTGTGAGGAGGAAACTCGCGCTGTCCATAGAGGTTCCATCATATCCTCCGCCGAAGATCGAATGCCCATTATGAAAGACATCGTACAAACCATATCTGTGCCCAACGAAAAGAAACTCGTCCTTTCTTGTGTCGATTCCGGAATCGGGATCTGAGTAAACTATAACCTTCAACCCGCTCCAGTACATTCCGTCTTTCATTTTGAGATACCCCGGAAAGGCAACGGCAACGGCCCTCCCAATCCTTGTAGCGAAGTAACCCTCATCCCTGAAGGTCTCGACCATAAGGTTGCCACAGCAAATACATCTCTCAGCAGGTTCATAGTTACACCTGTCTGCAATCGGACAGGAATAAGTGTCTCTCAGATAACAGTGCTTTAAGGAAAAACGTCTCTCTTCTATTTCAATGCTATCAAACTCTGGATCCGCACGATCTGATTCACGGTGTTCGCACCCCTCAGGATCCCCAAATTCTAATTCAGATTCTAATTCGTAATCTTCAAACTCGAACCTGTAATTTTTTTCTTTCCAGTTCATTCTTCTTCCCCCTCAATTTTTCCCTTCAGGTTTGTTTTCATTCTTTTAGCTCTGTCTTCTTTCTTGCAGAATTCGCTGAACCACCTCATATGATTGCTTTTTGTGTAAATATACTCTCCAAAAACAAAGCTTTGATTGAAAAGCCCGATTTTAGACCTCATTCCGGTGAAAACCAAATACCAAGTGGAATTTCGTGGTAAAAGCACCCAACCGTTTTTCACGTAGTATGGAATTCTTTCCCACATCTCGCTGAAATACCTCCCGAAGTCGCGGTAGAATCCAATGTAAGCCCTCTCCCCATGCCCCTCGCAGGAAGTATGAGTTGAGAATCCTGCATTGTTCAGGTTCCTCACAACCTTGGAAATGCAGGGATCGATCGAGAAAGCAGGAACGTCAAAACCGATTGATTCAATGCATGGAATATACAAGCCCTCGCCGAAGTAGTCTGGAGCTATGCAGTTAACTATGTAATCGAGCTCCCTCTCTTCAGCCTCCCTCTCTATTAAGATTCTCAATCCGGTATCGTCCTTTTCGAGGTGGCCCAATTCTAAGCCCTTCAGCAAAGCTTTAACGTGCCTTACATCAACACTCATGTTGTTGTTCGGGGAGAGGTAAATGCCATTGTTGTAGTATCTAAGATGTATTCCACGAAGCAGAAGGGCTTTGCAGATATCTATGTATTTTGAGTTGAGTTTTAATTGTGTAATTGGAATGTAATCAATTATCTTCTTGTAATTCCAATACTCAAGTCCTTTTTCAATATCAACTGTGTATGTGTCACCTAAAACTTCCTTCTCGATTTCCACTAAAGGATCGTATGCATCGAAGTCAACGAAAAGTCCAAACTTTCTCAAGACAGTTAAATACTGTACTTTTTTCTTCTTAAAATCTATAAAATTCCTAATTCTGGATTTATTCAAAAACTCACCTCCTCAATGAGTTTAAAAACAAAAAATAATTCAAAGGAATTAGCTTTATTCGGTAGCCAAATTGGATTCTCTGGCTTATTCAAGCCCTCCCATCTCAAGCCATTCTTTCTTCTTTCTCATCTCCTCTTCAAGCTCCTGTCTTCTCATCTCCTCTATTTCTCTTCTTCGCTCTTCAGCCTCTCTCTCCTTCCTCTCAATAATTTGCTTGAACTCTTCAGGCTTTAACTCCTTGTAGATGGCCTCCCACTCCCTTCTATATTTCTCCTTGAGGTTGCGATAATGCAAAGCACTGCCCCAACTGTGAACGCCGTCAACAATGAATCTTTCAAGCGTGATGAGCTCGTCGATGTACTTTCTCCCCCTCACATCTCTGTAGCTCGTCTGCCTGATCAAATTCTTAATAAACTCGGATTTTACTTCCTTATACACAAAAACCCACCTCCTTAAAAATTGAAAATTAAATTCAAGCTAAAACCTGATTCATTACTGCCTGAGAATCCTCCTGAGATATTCAATCTCCCTCTTAAGCTCTCCAACGCCCGTCAACCCAACAAACCTCTTCATGATCATCCCCTTATGGAATATGATTATCGTGGGAATAGCCTCGATATCATACTTGTCGGCTATCCTCGGACACTGATCTACATTCAGCTTTGCGATCTCAATATCTCCATCGAGATCAAGCTTCTCTAAAACCTCTGATTGCAGCTTGCAGGGATAGCACCAATCTGCCCAGAAGTCCACTATAAGGAATCTGTCCTTCCTAATCTCTTCAAAAAAGGTTTTCTCATCCAACTCCATCATGCTTACTACCTCCATAGTGCTAACTCACTCATGACCCCACGCTCCTGACTAGGAGCCCTACCCACAGGCAGGTTGTCGGGGTCAGGCAAACCTGCCTGCCTTACTTTAGATTTAAATTCTAATTACTGTTAGTTATTTAACTTCCCTTGAAAATTATTATTTGTGATAACTTTAGATTAATTGATTTGTGTCTCGATATTTAAATTTTTTGTTCAAGTATTTCACATTCTTGAGAAAATCTAAAGTTTACAAAAATGTTGAATAAACTAACTTACAATATCAAATCGCATTGTAGAGTAGTTTTCTAATCTTAACGGGATTTCGATCGCCTAAAATTAAAATCCACCAGTGTCCTTTTATATTCGATATTCCGTCCTTATCACCACGGCATTTATTCAGTATCTCAAGCCACTCTTCGTTAGTTATCTGCTTGTCTTCCGGAAACTCGCCTAATAAATTGACCATTTCTGTAAGTGCTCCATCACCAAATTGAGATAAAATTCTATCCAGCTTTATTACACCATAACTCGGAAGAGTAAATGGTTTGAGATTATAGCTTTGCCTAACTTTAGCTTCTGATTGCTTTAATATGTCCTTAATCCTCTCTTGCTCTATTACGCTTACATTAAATCCAAGATTTAGAGCGGTATCCATAACCCAAGAAATCTCATCAAGCATCCAGAAAGGATCCTCAAACTCCAAGAAATTTCTTTCTGAAGGAACTCCAACAAAGTGATGGAAGATGGGTTTTTTATCTCCGTACTTCCTTAGAATTCTTCCAAGTCTTTGGACAAGCTGAATTTTAGTTTTTGATGCAGCAACATTCAGACCGATTTCAGCATCAGGAATATCTATTCCTTCATCCAACATTCTAGCTCCAACCAATATTCCGCTTCTCTTTTGCTTAAAGGCAGATAGTACTTCAAATGGATTGGAAATCTCAGAATGAATGACAAAAACATCATCCAACTCTTCGGACAATTTTTTAGAGATGTGGTTACAAGATTCTATGTCCATGGTAAAAACTATAACCTTTTTTCCTTGTGAATAGTACTCTTTTGCCATATCTATTGCTTCTTCTATTTTTGGTATCGATCTGTGAATAAGCCACCTTCTCTGAGTTATAAGAAGTGCAAGCTTTTTCCAGTTTTCAGGAATCTCAATTTTGTTGTATCTTGCTTTCTCTATTATTCTTACAAAATCGTTTAGATTTGTAATCAACTCTTTATCTTCACCCAACTTTCTGAGAAACTCGTCTGTCTCTTCATCCTCAAGTATACTAAAGAAACCCTTTCTTATCATTTCAGAGATCTCGCTAAACTCCTTTAATTCCCTTTCAGAAATGAATACAGGATGCACATACCAATTGAATTCAGGCAGAACACCATCGTTTATTGCATCTCTCAAACCATATCTAAACACAACAGGCATTCTCATATTCTCAAATATTCTGGCTCGCTCACCCTCATCTGGAGAGGCTGAAAGCCCCATGAACCATCTAAATCCTACTTTCATGAATACATTTCTAAATTCTGGGGCAGCAATGTGATGAACTTCGTCGGCAATAAGCAAATCAACCCTTGTTATTCCATTCTTCCTTATAAGGCTTTGAATAGTCTCGAATTCTATTTTAACATAATCACAGGAGACAGGTGTTTTGTAGTCAGAGTAATTGGCTAAGAATCCAAGCTTGTCTATTACTTCGTATTTCCACTGATTAAGTATTGCTCTTGAATGAGAAATAATTAGAACTCTTCCCTTTTTTCTTCCTTTACTATTTTCCTTCTCTTTCTCTGCAGCAAGTTTCTGAATGGCCATTAGACCTACAAGAGTTTTTCCAGTTGCCGTAGCCATTTCTATAACTCCTCTGTGGCCATTTTTACACCAATGGTTAAACGCTTTTTCTTGGTGAATCCAAGGTTTTAGTAGCACAACTGGAAAATTGATAATTTTGTTGAGTGTCTTCTCCCCATATTTTTCTTTTAATCTCTTTGTCATCCCGACAAGGTTTTGAATAGAGTCATGAGAAAAGCTTGCCAGTTCTGAAAATAATTCAAGAATGAACACTGCACTACCAGGATCGAAGAAGTGGCCTATATCATCTATGAAGTCAGCTCTTAGATCTATTTCTCTTGTTCTTAAGATCTTTTTAAAAAAGAGTATTAAAGGTCTTATTTCTGCAACTCCCATGTAATCTGTTTTTTCTGAAGCTTCGCTTAAAAGCTCCCAAAGAACATCTCTAAACTCTCTAAACTGTTTTTTAAGCACTTCAACTTCCATTTTACTGCTTATTGCTTTTAATTTCTCTTCAAGGATTTTCGTAAAGAGTTCAAGAAAATATTCTTCTGCTTTAGAGTGTTCTTCTCGGTAGCTTAAACCCCCAAGAACAGGCTCAAAAATTCTATATTTTTGGTAATATCTATAAATCATGAGTATATCATCTACTAAGGCGAGTGCTCTGACAGGATGCAATCCTTTAAGTTCCCTATCATAGAATTCCTCAAAAGAGTATTGGTCATGATAGAATTTGTCTAAATAGCCAAAGTAACCTTTCTGGCATTTATTACAGTATAATGAGCCTGGTGCCGCATCTCGGATGTGACACTTGGCACATTTCATTTTAACATCCCCTTTTCATACCCAAAAAATCAAAATTTCCCTTTAATATTACTCTTAAAGTTTAAACCTTTTTTAAACCTTTTTAAAACTTTGTTGCAATGATCTCTGCAATCTCAGTTCTCTCTATCCTCACATTCCTTCCAACCTTCTCTCGTTTTACAAACCCCATATCCTCAAGCTTAGCTAAATGATGGCTAATCCTGGATCTCTCCTTAATGAATTTTTCATCTCCCTTGCTTA
>MTML01000032.1 GCA_002011215.1 Archaeoglobus sp. JdFR-24 | reverse complement strand
ATTTCCTCTGTCAGAAGAACAAAATTGAGGCGGAATTCGAAAGGTTTAAGGAGAGGTTTTCCAAGACGTTCAGAACGTATATCGAGGCAAAGAATTTCGAGGAGTTCTTCGAGGACGTGAAGGATCAGGACATTATTTTCGTGTTTGACGAGTTCTCCTACTGGGTTGAGAAGAACCCCGGGGTGCCCTCCCTCTTTCAGTACATAATAGATGAAATACTGGCTGAGAGTGATGTGAGGCTGATTTTCTGCGGGTCGCTGATAGGGACGATGGAGTCCCTGCTGTCTTACAGACAACCGCTGTACGGAAGGGTAAAGCTCAGAATGAATGTGGGTTCTCTGAAATTCAGGCATGTTTCAGAGTTTTTGCCGAAATACTCAGTAGAGGACAGGATTAGGGTTTACATGTGCGTCGGTGGAGTTCCCGCCTACCTTCAGGAGTTTGACGACGGTATAACCCTGCAGGAGAATCTGGAAAGGCTGTTCTTCAACAAGTTCGGCTATCTTTACGACGAGGCGGAGAGACTGCTGAAAGATGAACTTAGGGAGCCGGAAATATACCTCAGGATACTTGAGAGCATAGCATTAGGGGAGACGAAAATGGGAAAGATAGCATCCAGGTCTTTCGTGGACGTTACGAACCTCCCAAAATACCTGAAAATCCTCGAGAGGATGGACATAATAACGAGGGAAAAACCGATTGTGGGGAGGAACAGGGGAATAATAAAGATCAAGGACAACTACTTCAACTTCTGGATAAGGTTCGTTTACAGATACAGAGAGGAAATAGAGCTGGAAGTCTACGATTTCTCCGATGAGAAGTTCAATTCCTACGCGGGACGTGTTTTTGAGGACGTGTGCAGGGAATTTGTGGCGGACCTGGTTAAAGAGGGACGGCTGGACTTCACGAAAATTGGTCGATGGTGGCATAAAGATAGGGAGATAGACATACTCGCGCTGAATGAGAGAGGCAGGGAGATCCTGTTTGGTGAGTGCAAGTGGCAGGAAGGAGTCGATGCCGAAAGAGTTTGTAGGGAGATCGCGAGAAAGTCGGAATACGTTGAGTGGTTCAATGGTGAAAGAAAAGAGAGCTTTGCAGTCTTTGCAAGGAGCTTTTCAGAGAAGATCGACGAATACGATGGGAGAAGGGTTTACTGCTTCGATTTGAAGGACATGGATGGGTTTTACGGTGAGTGCGGTTGAGATTGTCGAGAGTTGCGGGCTGATGCTGGCAGGTCGTGTATGCTCTCTGAAGGAGAGAGCTGAGCAATCGATGTGCTCACCAAGATGCATGGTGTTATTTGAGATGAGAGCGCGGAGAGGTTTGAGAGAATATTAACATCTGTTGTCGGTGAGTATGATGGAAGTGGATAATTTGCCGTTGGTTTCAGTGATTGTTCCGACGTATAACTCAGAAAAAAATATTGGTCTATGCCTGAAATCGATAATAAATCAAAGCTATAAAAATATTGAAATACTCGTCGTTGACAGGTTTTCTGAAGACAGTACTGTTGAAATCGCTGAGAGTTACGGGGCGAAGGTCTACCAGTTGGATTGCGAGAGGGCTAAGGCCAAGAACTTCGGGTTGGGGAAAGCAATGGGGAGATATGTTTTACTTGTGGATTCGGACATGAGGTGAAACAGATGGAAGACAGACCAAAAGTCATAGTAATTGGCCTGGATGGTGCAACCTGGGATTTAATAAAACCTTGGGCTGATGAGGGCAAATTGCCAACTTTCAAATACTTAATGGAGAATGGAGCTTGGGGGGTTCTGGAGAGTACGATTCCACCGATGTCTCCACCAGCATGGGCTACGATAGTAACGGGCGTAAAACCGGATAAACATGGCGTCTATGATTTCTACTACATCGAAAACGGACAACTTAGAGTCGTTAGTTCAAAAAACATTGAGTCACCAAAAATTTGGGAAATACTGGACGAATTTGGACATAGACAAATAATCATGAATGTTCCATTAACATTTCCACCGGATAAAGTAAACGGTGTTTTTATATCCGGCATGCCTACGCCATCGCTGGAAAGCAATTTTACCTACCCTCCAGAGTTAAAACACGAACTTTTAAGTAAGAATTACGAAATAGAAACAGACCCCGAAGAGGGGGTTAGCAAGGTCAGATGGGAGATGCTAAAAGGTGATATTAGGAGTGTTAAATCTATCGTGGAAAAATACAACCAAGAAATTAATAACAAAATGAAAATCCTAATTGAACTGATTAAAAGAGTAAATCCGTCGTTCACTTTTATCGTTCTTACGAGTTTGGATAGGCTTCAACATTATATCATCGATTATCCGGAAGAAATCTTAAAGAACTACGTGGAGATAGACAATTTCATAGGCTCAATTATGTCTTTGAATTATTTTGACTACATCATTCTTATCAGCGATCACGGATTTAGTAATGTTAAAAAAATATTTTATACAAATTCTTTTTTGTTAGATAAAAAAATGATCAAGTTGAGTAATAGATTATCAATTCTTAGGTTGTTGATGATGTTCTACTCTATAAAGCTTATGAAGAAGCTGTCGAAAATTGGTTCTCCTGTCAGCTTTTTGTTAAAATTCAAAGATTTAAAAAATGGTTTCGCCTATAACATCGACACTAGCAAATGTTATATGTATTCGCATACATCATCTGGAATAATAATTAACGCAGATAATAGTGAAGAAAGAGAATTTATAAAAAGAAAGCTAATTTCAGAATTAAACAGTTTAAGAGACGAGAATGGCGAGCAATTTTTGGAAGCTATACCCAGAGAGGATGTTTATAACGGTAAGTATTCAAGCAGTATTCCTGACATTATTCTAAAATTCAAAAAAGGTTACACAACGTCTGAATTTCTAATTCCTCCATTTGCAATAAGAAAAAAGAAGTATCTTCTTTCTCCCGCTGAAGCTCCCGCATTTAAAACGGGTGACCATACACCTGACGGAATCGTGCTTATTTATGGCAAAAACATCAAAAAGACTACAATAAAGGCAAGAGTTGAAGATATTTTTCCTACTATTTTATATTTATTTGGAATATCTATTCCTACACATATTGATGGAAAAGTTATTTTGGATGCTTTTTCAGACAATTTCATCAAAATTAACAAACCAAAATACTCGGATATTTATACTATTTTCGGGATAAGACGAGCAATTCAAAAAGTAAAAGATAAATTAAAAAGCTAATTGGTGGGGAACATGGATTCGAGATATTTTTTAAGATTTTATATAATACCGTTACTCATTTTAATGCTCGCTCTTATAATCTCAACCCTAAAAATAATAATTAAGCCAGGTTTAATTGCATACGGGGATTTTCTACTGGCATACTCAGTTGAGAGATTTTTGGAGACTTCATACCCACTATGGGATCAATATGGATCATTTCCAACTTTTGAGCAATTGTTAAGAATTGTTTATAGGTATCCATTGTATGTATTTTTGAAAGCTTTTGGTTTATGCTCACCAGAGACGTATTTTAAGGTAATATTTCTTGGGACATTATATCTTGCAGGAGTTTCGATGTATATATTGATTACAAATGTCATAAAGAGAAAAGACGCTTCCTTGATTTTAATTGGCATACTCTCTGCTCTGTTTTATATGTTTAATCCTTGGGCTATTCAAAGGATGCACCAACAGGCGTTTTTACTGGGTTATGCTCTAACGCCGCTTATATTTCTATTTTGTCACAAGTTGACGGTATCTGGCTTCAAGCTAAAATTTGTAGTTGCTGTTTCCGTTCTATTAGTTTTGTCGTCCGCTACCCCTCACTACTTCTTTTTTAATTCAATCATTATTATTGGCTGGTTTGTTTTTTCAATTATTTTTTCAGATAATAAAAATAGACTGAAAATTCTCAGGAATAGTGTTGTAAGCGTCGTCTGCATTTATATTTTATTTATCTTCTTTAGCTCTTATTGGTTGTTGCCGACCCTTTTTTCGGAAGCAACGCCTCAATACGCACCAAGTAAAGAGATAGTTGATACACTAAGTAGAAACAGCAACATATTGAATGTACTAATGCTCGTTAGTACGTGGTTCATTAGAACTTCCTATAAACCACCCGATACAGTTTTTGAAACATTGTGGACATTGTGTGGTATTGTAGTTGTTATTTCTGCATTTCTAGCGATTGTTGTGAATAGAAGAAACAAGGTTGTTTTATTCTTTACAATATTTGCGTTGGTGGTTACTATCTTGGCAATGGGATCCAAGGGTTTGCAGAATTTTTACTATTGGCTTGTGTTTGACGCACCTTATGGTTGGATATTTAGAGGCCCAAATAAATGGGTTGGATTATTAGCGTTTTCATATAGCGTTTTGATAGCATTTTTTATAGATAAAATATTAAAAAATACGAGTAACAAATACATACAATACTTGATTGTAGTATTTTTACTAACTAATTTTGCCGTGTATGCGTATCCAAATGCAAATGGGTTTTTCAACAAAGTGTATCTGCCGGCCGATGTTCCAGAAGATGCACATTCAGCATACCAGTATTTAAAGCAGGAAAAAGCAGAAAAAGTTGTATATTTTTCTTTGGCGCATCCATTCAAAATTAGGTTATTTGAGTGGGGGAAGATTGCAATAATAGATACAATCTCTTCTCCAGTTCCAGCGTTTTCGACATTCACCCCGTATTCAAATTTCTACTTCTTGTTTACATACGATAGATTGCTTTTGAAAAATTCAACAGACAATTTTGGCAAATATTTGGCGACTATTGGAGCAGATTATCTGATATATCACAACATGACAGTAAATCACTGGTATTACTTGATATTTCCTGGAGCTAAACGAAACGAAAATAGAGAAAAATTTGAAAATGATAAAATCATTAGCAGCCTAAAGAATCAAAGAGACCTAAAATTTGTTAAGAAATTTGACAAAGTGCTGATTTTCAAGTCTAATTATTCTGCAAAAAATATATGGGTAAACACTAAGAGTGTATTAATCGGTGGTGGTTTAGATTTACTCGAAACACTATACAACCTTAAATCTTTTGAAGTATATAAAATAGCTATATGTCTAATAGATCAAAAACATATGTATTATGACTATATTATTTCTTCTGATGGGAATACTAAATCGCTTTTGGTTGATAATTCTTTAGCAAACCAGGATGTAATAATTATACCTTTAGCGGTGCATACAAGTTTTCATTCCCTCAATAGTGGGAAATGGTCTCGTGCTTTTGCAAACGATCCTGCACATGGCGAGTGGCACAGAGGTCCCTTAAACCAATTAGGGCTTGATAACTGGCAGTTTGACTACGAACTAGGATATGTTTATACAAACGCAAAAACAAACCTAACCATACCCTTCAGCGTTGACAAACCCGACAACTATAAGCTCTTCATCCGCTACTTCAAAAACCAGAAGGGGGGAGAAATAAAAGTCTACCTTGACGGCAAGCCCATCAGCATTAAAACAAAAGACCAGCTGAACAAGTTCATGTGGACAGAACTCGGAACGTTCTACCTCGAAAAAGGGACGCATGAAATAGTTCTTGAAAACGTCAACGGCTTCAACGCCGTAAACCTCTTCGTGTTAATCCCCGAAAGGGAATACTACAAAGCTCAAAAAGAAGTAGAAAAACTCCTCCAGAACAAAACAGTAATCTATATTTTCGAAGCTGAATCCGACCTCTACAGATCCAACGCTGAAATAACCAGAAACATCAACGCAAGTAACGGCGAATTACTATCATTAAACAAAAACGGCAAAGCCTGGCAGGACATCGAAATCATCAAAAACGGAACCTATAAGCTTGCTCTCAAAGGTATTGGAAGCTTTGAAATCTCAATTGGCAACATCACTTTCAGGCTTAATGCAAGCTCATCAAACTTTACATACACACCGATGTTCTACCTCGAAAGAGGAACATACAGACTTGAAATTAAGCCTCTGGGCGATAACGCAAAACTCGATGTTCTCTGGCTTTACTCAACCGAAACAAACCAAACCATTGACCAGCTCTTCGAAATCAAAGAAAACCCAGCAAAAATTATCTCATACGAAAAAATCAATCCCACTTTGTGGAAAGTCAAGGTAAACGCAACAAAACCCTTCATGCTCTCCTTCGCCGAAGCATACGATCCCTTGTGGGAAGCCAGAGTCTACAAGGACGGTAAAAAGGTTGAAACGGTCAAATCAATTCCCCTGTACTCAATCATCAATGGATTCTGGATCAACGAGACTGGCAATCTCGAAATCACAATCAGATACAAGCCTCAGGACTGGTTCGAG
>MTML01000072.1 GCA_002011215.1 Archaeoglobus sp. JdFR-24 | reverse complement strand
AACATCAAAAATCTGTCTCTCTCTTATTTATTAATTCCGCGATCATAGAGTAACAAGTAAAGAAATGTGTCCAACATCCATTCATCACCCATCTATATAAATATCTAAAAATAATGGTAGAAAATAAAGCGTCCTTTCTACTATTCCCATTATACTTTCTCCTCCAAGCCTACTTGCAATTTTTTTCTCTGAAAGAGTAGAATCTCTCCAATTCCAAGATATTTTTTAACTTAAATAATTTAGCTCACCTAATATGTGTTGGATAATCTACAGTTTTTAGTTGACAAGTGAATTTTATATGATATATAAAAAAGACAGACTGAAAAAAATGAAGATATAGAAAATGGGAGAAAAGGAAGAAAAGTTTTTAGAAAAAGTGAGAGTATTACTCAATTTCAACTAAAAATGAGACTCTCTCGGACGACTATTAATGTGTAAAAATGTATAAAAAATGTGTAAGAATGAGTTTTTATATTTTAAAGGAGAAGAAAAGATGAGGATAGTAAAATGTATAGGGTTATTAACTTTTGTAATTACTATCCTTTCTGCTGAATGGTGGGAAGCTGACCCAACTGATCAAGATTATGCCTATTTCGGAGGTAACAGAGAAGAAGATGCTTTTCCAGGAAATGAAGTGGGGAAAGGTGATTTTAATGGTGATGGGCATATGGATATAATTATTGGAGCACCAGGATGGAATGGAGTAGATGCAGGAGAAGGAGAGAATGAGGGGAGAGTATATGTTTATTACAGTTCTGCTAGTGGTCTTCCAGATGGAAATTCACCTTCTTGGTTTGCTGACCCAACAGATGAAGCACTGTTTGACCCAGAAGACCAAAATTTTGGAGTATCAGTAGGTGTGGGAGATATTAATAATGATTCCTATGATGACTTAGTAATTGGGGCGTATAGGTTTAAAGCGAATTCTACAGCTCCAGTTGAGGGAGCAATTTATGTTTATTATGGAAGTAGTAGTGGGTTACCTTCTGAGCCTAACGATCCAAGTAATTACCAAAGGAGAGACCCTACAGATGAAAACAATACTTATTTTGGATATTCTGTAGCTTTGGGTGATTTTAATAATGATAACTATGATGATGTAGCAGTAGGAACACCATTGAAAGATGTAGAAGAAAATAGTGACAATGGAGTAGTGTATATTTATTATGGAGGAAGTGATGGGTTAAGTTCTACTTACACTATCATAAACTCACCTTCATCTCAGTCAAGTGATTTGTTTGGTTATGCATTATCAGCTGGGGATATTAATGGAGATGGAATATGTGATTTAGTAGTCAGTGCTCCTGGGTGGGATGAACTTGGAGTACCAGCAACCCAAGTGGGTAAGGTATATATATTTCATGGAAGTGAAGATGGAATAAACACTTCTCCAGATGTAACCATTAACCCACCTGTTGATCCAAGTGATGGGTCTCTTCTTTTTGGCTGGAAAGTAGTAGTGGGAGATGTAAATGGGAGTGGAAATGATTTAATAATCTCTGCTTCCTATTATGACAATACTTTTGCAAATGAAGGGGGAACATTTATTTACTATAATTCCAGCTGGTCTTCACCTTCTGTAACATTAGACCCTACTAATGAGGAAGATGGAAGATTCGGATTTTCCTTAGGAATAGGTGATGTTGAAGAAGATGGTTTTAGAGACATTATTGTAGGTGCACCTTTTACAAATCAAGGTAAAGTATATATTTATAAAGGAGGAAGTTCTGGGCTTTCTACTACCCCTGCTTGTGTGTTTGACCCTGTAGATTCCCCGACAGGACCTTTATATTTTGGATGGAGTGTAGGGTTTGCTGGAGATGTGGATAATAATGGAGAAGAGAATGTTATAATTAGTATGCCTTTCTGGAATGGTGAAGAAACAATAGATGAAGGGAGGGTATATGTGAATTTAGGGAGTTTGCCAATTGAGGTGAAGGTGGATAAGTTTTGGTATGAAATTGAAGCAAGAGGGATTAAAATTTGTTGGAAAGTGGTAGGTGAAGGTGGGGTAATATTGATGAAAAAAGAAGAAGGAAAAAGGTGGCAAAGAATATTCAGAGGAATTGGAAAGGAAGTTGAGTTTGTTGTAGATGAGGAAGTGGAAGAGGGAAAGGAATATTGGTATAAACTTGAAGATGATGAAGGAGAATTTAGTGAATCGTTAAAAGTACATTTTCCTGTAAGAAGGAGGAAAATAATTATTAATTCTTTAAGAAACAAGATCCAAATTAGGTGTTATTTGGGGAACAAGGAAGAAATTGGAATTAAAATTTATGATGTCCTAGGAAGAGAAATTTTTTCAATACGAAAAAAAAGAAATAATGAAGAATTTCTTTTTCCAGTAAATAGTGGAATATATTTTATAAATCTTTCACTTAAAAGAGAAAAAATTAGTAGAAAAATAGTAGTTTTTTAAAACTATTCATCGCGTAAATACTCAGTGAACTACAAAAAACATAATATATAACAGGTTAGTTTTTCTGAAAAAGAAAATACATAACCACGGTATTTCTAAAATCGTAAAATACCAAGGTTACTATCTGCTTAAGAGAGGGGGAGTGAAATATTTTTAAACTGGTTCCAAAACCCTCGTCCTGAGCAATGGAATTGACAAATCTGGAGCGTAGTATTTGGAAAGTAATAGGCGAGTTTTTAGAAAAACTAACCTGTTACAAAAAAAGAAGAAACCTAATCACTTGACCTAATTTTCCAAACTGGCATCTTGCCCCTAACCTAATGACCTAATCAATTTTATAGCAATAGGGTATAAACGAGGCAAATGGTATTTAATGTAGTTCACTGAATATTTACGAGGATATTGATAGTCAAAGGAGGAGGGTGACAGTGGAAGATAGTCCAACCAGAGGGATGCATATCCGAAATACTTTGCATATATCCTTAAATCAGAAAAATATCCGAACCAATTCGGATATAAACGAGTTAAGCGTAATGGCTCAATGCAGAATGCAAATTGAAAAATGCAAAATAGAAGCAAAAGGAGAGGAAAAATGACTTTGCAATCTTCATTTCGAAGTTTAACTGTGACAAGATAATGAAAAATCCAAAATCCAAAATAAATCCCAAATTCAAAACAAGAAAAACAATGGCTAGGTTAATGAACACAAAAGAGAGTAAGATAGACATCTTGCCTGTCACTAATGAAAATACTAATGGCATACGAATAAAGAAAATCCGACAACCGTATACCGCTAACCGCACACCGATTAAGAAGATTGGACATTTAAGAATTGGGGATTTTATTTGAAATTCGGATTTTGTTATTCGGATTTTCTTCCGTTAGGAAGATGTAGTTTTTACTTTTTACTTTTGAGTTTTTAAGTTTTACACGATAATAATGACGAAATCCGAATGACGAATGACGAATTAAATTCTAAATTCGAAATCCTAAATTCTTCACCCTGTTAGATAGTAAACATCTAACGGGGTAAACAAATTCAAAATTCCAATGACCAAAATTCTAAACAACACAGGATTAAGGATTAAGAATTAAGCCAAAAAACTTAATCCTTAGAGCGAATAAAGTGAGCGTCTTAATCCTTAATGTTGGAGTAATCCTTAATACTGAAAAGGGTTTAGAGTTTTGTTATTTGAAATTTAAATATTATTTGAGAAAAGCAGGAAAAATAAAACTCTCTCCTTCACCTATTCTGGATTAATGAAATCCGCCCAGAAAGATTTTTTGAAAATGGACTTGACTTTTGCTTTTCTTGGATTTATATTAAAATGATTTTGGAGGAAAGGGTATGAATGCATCCAGAGGTATGTATATACGCAATACTGCGCATATCATTCTAAATTTGGAATATATCCGCAATTCGGATATAAACGAGTTAGGCAACATCCTGAAACAAAGGAGCGAAAAGGGGAAGGGTCATAGAAATGTCAAATAATGAAAACGAACAAATAGAGATTGAAAAGTATAAATTGTTATTTCAACTTTGGATTTCTGAAAATCCAGTGAAGACTGGTAAGCTACAAACACTTATGTTAGTAAATTCTATTCTTGTGCCGGCTTTCTTATTGACCAAAGGATCGGTTTGGATAGCCATGGTTGGTTTTCTTTTTTCGACGGTTTGGATATTTTCTCTTGGCCGTACTTTGAATTTTCAGAATCACTGGCTTGAGCAGATGGAGGAACTCCGTCATCAGCACCTAAATAATCCGATATTTGACATACATTCGAGGGAGAAGAAATTTAATATATGGGGGAAAATACCTTCCCGGTATTTCTTATTGGGCTCTGCAGTGGGTTCAGCAATAGCTTGGCTAGCTGTCATACTGTACATTATAATTATCAATTAAGGAGGATTTAAATTATGTTTCAAGTAGATGTTGATGAGCGTAGCAAGAAAGTAGTACTTGTTGCGCACTGTGTCCTTAACCAGAATTCTGTAGTAAATGGAATTGCTCGCTTCCCAGGAATGATAATAGATGTGGTCCAGATATTTGGGGAGAAGGGCGTTGGGGTTATTCAGCTACCCTGCCCCGAACTTTTGTTTGCAGGCTTACAAAGACATAAAATGAGAAGGGATGGGTATAATACCCCAGATTTTCTATCCCTTTGTGATAAAGTTTTGGTAGACGTGATAAAGCAAATTGAAAACTATACAAAAAATGGTTATAAAATTCTTTGCATAATTGGCATCGCACGAAGCCCTTCATGTGGTGTAAAAACGACAAGAACCACTGTCCATAGAAAGAATGGGAAAACATTTGGCAGAACAGCAAGGGGTAAAGGTATCTTCATGGGATGTTTAGTAACAAAGTTAAAAAACAAAGGTTACGATATCCCATTGATAGAAATTCCTTGGGACTTTGGAAAAGATGAGCAAGAAACTTCTAAATTCCTTAATGAGCTGAAAGTTTTATTAGATAAAAATGATAAGGACGTCGGCTAACACGGTGTATGCGGTTCGCTATCGCTCCCCCAAATTGCTCCGCTTCGCTTCGCAACTTCGCATACACCGAGAACGTTAGGTGAGATGGCAAGTTTAGAACGATTTTTGAAGACATAAAGGAGACAAAAATGGATAAAATTATTGTTTTGGGTATAAATGGTAGCCCAAGGAGACGCGGGAATACTTATAAATTTGTTAAAATGGTTTTAGATTCTTGCGAAAAAGAAGGAGCGAAGACAGAACTCATCTCGTTTGTAGATTACAACATAAAATATTGTACAGGTTGTAGTAGCTGTTTTATACAGGGTAGATGCCCAATAAANGATGATATACCCAGGATTCATGAGAAGCTATTCGAAGCNGATGGGATAGTTTTTGGTGCACCNTCATACGAATGCCATGTTCCAGCTCAAACAAAGACATTTTTTGACCGCTCAGCTTTTATAATGCACCGACCACAACTCATTGGGAAGTTTGCTATAGCTCTTTCCGTAGAAGCTGCAATTGGAGCAGATACAACAAGCGAATATATAATGAGGTGTTTAATTGCTATGGGAGCATCATCTATAGATACACTAACGACTACAGCATACGGTCCTCACATTTTCCCTGAGGAGGAGAAAATAAATAAAGAGATAAAGGCATTATCACAAAAAATTATAAACGAAATAATTGAAGAAAAAAGAACACGCAGAATAGAGAAATCTTTTAAACCGCCAGAGGAACTGAAGAAAGTTATGGCAAATGTAGGAAAATACTTGAGGGCAGATTACGAATTTTGGAAACAAAAAGGCTGGCTTGAAGGAATTGAAGTTATAGAAGAACGAAAGGAAGAATTGAAAACACATTTTGAAAGAGTTAAAGATTTAGTCCAAAGTATGCCCTATGTGTTCAAACCGGAGAATGCAAAGAATATAAATGCGGTGATACAGTTTATAGTGGATGATGAAAACTTTAAAGGATATCTTGTTATAAGAGATTGTAAATGTGAATATTATGAGGGCGAAGCGAAAGATCCGACAACTGTAATAATCACACCAAAAGATATATGGCTCGGTATAGTAAATGGTAAGATAAACCCTGTAATTGCAATGATGAAAAGAAAATATAGAATAAAAGGAGACTGGAAAATACTCACAAAATTTGGTAAACTGTTTGGATAGACAAAATGAATAAAGCCACATCACCTAACAAAGTGTATGCGGTTCGTCTCACTTACTCAAATTGTACCTTCGCCACAACTTCGCATACGCCCCAATCGTTAGGTGCAATGGCTCAATGCAGAATGTAAATTGAAAAATGCAAAATAGAAGCAAAAGGAGAGGAAAAATGACTTTGCAATCTTCATTTCGAAGTTTAACTGTAACAAGAT
>MTML01000116.1 GCA_002011215.1 Archaeoglobus sp. JdFR-24 | reverse complement strand
TTTAATTCCCTTCTAAATACAAGATTGTGCCGCCTTGGCTTAGTGGTATAGCGCTTCCTTGGTAAGGAAGAGGTCCCGGGTTCGAACCCCGGAGGCGGCTTCTTATTCATTGTTTCGTTCTTTTCTTTGCCTTACAAATATTGAAGGGAAACAATTTAGATATTAAATATCCATACTGTGATCCTACTTGTAGCTGTATATCCAATACAATCATGTGCCACGATTTCTATTTCATGCATCAAAAATGCTCTTTCATCCCATTCCCATGTGTACGGTTCTGCATATGCTGTATATTTTAACTCCTTGTCAATATAGAATTCCACTTTTTCTACTGACAATCCACAATTTACTTCTGCAACTATGTCTATCTTGCCTATTATGATTGTTATATTGCCCGGTAATGGTATAACTTCTCTGTTGTTTATATATAAAAATCCTGTTTTTGGTTGCTCAATTTTTGTTTCAATAAAGTTATTGTACACGATGAATGCGTTATCTGACGTATCCATGCTAACATGTCCCACTTCATCCTCTGCAACAATTTTTATCTTATAGTTTGTGCCATCTTTTGCACTATCAGTATTCCATTCATATAAGCCATCGTTTTCTTCATTTGCAGCAATTAAATGCCAAGTTGTTCCATTATCACTGCTGCAATAAATGCTGATTATTACATCGCTTATATCTTCTGCGTTCCATTGAATATTTACTGTATCGTTTACAATTTCTCCACCATTCGGATAAATTACTGTTACATCTGGAGCATATTTATCTATTTTTAATTCAAATGAGTTAACCAATTCAGCATTTCCTGCTCTATCTATGCTGTAATATTCAATAATATGCTTTCCTTCCTGCCATATAAGCATGGCCGTCTTATATTCATGCCATTCTCCCTCATCTATTCTGTATATTGTTTCATCTACGCCTGAATACGAATCATTGGCAATAAAGCCAATCATAACATCCTCAGTATACCATCCATTGCTTTCATTTCCTATTGCCATTATTTCTGTCGAAGGCAAAGTTTTGTCTATTTTTATTCTCTTGGTTTTGACTTTCTCTACTTTTCCGAGATTATCAATACTATAAAATGAAAGAACGTGCTCTCCACTATCTGAAACAGTGAATGGATTGTAATATCTCCGCCATGCTCCATTATCCAACTTGTAATATGTTGCATTTACTTCCGCATTATCTGTTGCTTTTAAAGTGATGACAACATCGCTCCTGTACCATTCATGATTTCCCTCACCAGAAAGAATGCATGATGTAGCGGGAGGTGGATTAGCCCCTATCATTTTAGGCGACAGTTGCCCTTCATAAGCATATGCCCATACATATCCAGCATATGCTATTCCATTTATGATAATATCGCTCGTATTTACACCTGTATTATTATACAAACGCCACATTCCAGCTTGTTCATCATAGTAATACATTCCCAGAATGTCATCCTCATTTATTCCAGTGGAATCTAAATCTGCTTGAGTGTAGTAAATGGCTATGTAAATTGGCCAATCTACAGCACTTTCGTTATCAATATTTATTTCTACATAATTTCCAACCGCTACAAGGCCAGTTGGCGATACTTCAGCAGGATTGATGCTATATTCTCCAACACCAATGGTAGCATTTCCTGTTGCATTTATCACAAGCTGCACACCTACATCAGTTGCATTTATGATATTCTCTCCACTACCTGTTTCATATGAGATACTTTCATTACAAATATGGAACTTATAAACTGATGAAATAACCACATTTCCACTTGTATCTTCTGCCCATATAAAGTATTCATAGACTCCCTCGTTGCTATAACTTGCATTGAAGTAGTAAATGTTTGTTCCAGAAATATGAAGCATTGTTTCATTTACTACTGTCCCATCTGGATAAGTAATGTTAACTTTCACACTTGCTACACCAATATTATCAAAAACTCTGCATGATATGTTAACTGCCCTTCCTTTTTCTTGTGGGTCAGGAGCATCAATTATATCGCTTATTACAGGTGGAATTATATCCCCATATTCTCCAAAGATGGCCACCCCAACAGCATCTATTTCACAATCTTTTCCAGCCAACTCATTGGGCATAATTTTTACATATCTAAATGGAATTGGTGAATAATAATCCTTAACAGCATCATCAGCTATTGCTGGATCTGGTTGGTACCCCTCAAGCCATAATATAGAATGATTTAATTTCTGCCATGGCCCAGAGGGATTTGTGCTCACATATACATCATATTCATGATACTCAACTTCATATGGGTTATCTGGATCTGTGTTAGGTTCTCCTGTTCTATAGTCATATCCTAAATGATCTTGTGTCGGATAAACTCTTACCCAATTCGTTGTACAACCTAAATCCCAGATAACATATGACTTTTTACCTAATGGGTTCATCCATATTAAATCTAAATTATTTCCAGCATTTGGATCTGGATTTGGATTAGTCCATTCCCAATCATAATTTTCTATATCAGGATTATAGCCTGTAAATACCCATCCTCTATATGCTGGGTCTTGATATTCTTCTATAACTTCTCCAAAAATTTTTGAAATTGGACATCTTTTATTATAAATTATTATTACTTTTTCACTGCTTATATTAGTCTCGATACCCCCCAATTTCTCTTTCATATTTTTCCACTCTTCATAATCCATAGAGGGCAATACCATTATTTTATGGGTTTTCTCTGTATTTCCTAAATTGTCAACTGCATAATATAATATTACATGTTTTTCATCATCAGGTATTGTAAAAACAACACTATCTTCATTTACGATATACCATGTTGAACCATTGTCATAACTGTAATGGATTTCTTTTATGCCACTTCCGTTGTTACATCCTATATCAGTAGCATTTATGTAAATTGAAGTAGAAGAGTCAATCCAAATAGCTGAAGAAAGATTAGAGTATGATAAGATCTTTATTTTTCCCCAATTAGGCTGATAATTATTATATTGGTCAACTAATAGAGGATTGATGCCTGATCCATTATAAGGATTGATTGTATAAATGCCCCACTTGTTACTTTCTTTGATTTGAAATACAACCCTCGTACCATTTGGAGAAAAATCAGGCCAAGCAGCATCTCTCTCAACAAAATTTGTTAATTTTGTTATGTTTGTTTCATTAATATTCATTGAATAAAGATTGTGTGGGGCTCCATAACCGGCAGGATTTTCAGATTTTTTCCACAATATTTTCTTCTCATCGGGGAACCATATAACATCATCATCAGTTTGTCCATCATCAGTTGAGCTCAGAAGTATTATTGATGACTCGTTTATTTTGCCTTCCTCGATATTAGCTATATAAATTTTCAAAGTAGGGGAGCAATAATTTGAATCTTCATGTGCATAAACGAATTTTGTTCCATCTGGAGATATATCAAATTTTCCTTTTATACTTGGGCCCCAATCAAGAAATACCTCTGGATTAGATCCGTCTGGATCAAATCTATATATTATATCCCATGGGACAGGATGAACGCCCCACAAACTAATTTGAGCGATTATGTAGCTTCCGTTTGGAGTCCATGTTGCAAATAATACTCTCTTCTCGTAAGGATAGGAAATGTTTAATTCGCTAATATCGAAAAGCTGATGCTGTTCAGTTCCATCACTATTCATTATCCATACTTGTGATGACCCAGTTCTTTCAGAGATGAAAAGTATTTTTGTTCCATCTGGAGAGATAACTGGCTTATAATCCGCAGCCGGATCATTTGTCAACTGTTTGAGATCTGTTCCATCTGGATTCATTATCCATATATCAGGATTTCCGCTTCTGTCTGAAACAAATACTATCTTCTCAATGTAACCTGATTCTATTGGCCCTTTGAAATCCAATGTTGTTTCTGGTGGACTATTATCGACATAATGTATTTGATTATGTATATCTTCAACATTTCCAGCATTATCCACAGAATACCATCTTATTTCATGTAAGCATTCTTCATTGAATCTAAATTCAACAGATATATTTCCTATACTTGGATCCATATCATTTGCATCATTATCATATATAGTTACATTCTCAACTTGTGTATCAACAACTCCATTGTTATCACTATCCCACCATATCTCGTAATAAGTAAAGTTAACTCCAGATATATCGTCTGTTGCATTTAACCATATTGGTGTAGACAAGTTAATCCATTCATTATTAGAACCATATTTTGGATTACCAATACTTTTTGTTGTAATGGGTGGAATTGTATCCCCAGGTAATACTATTATCTCTCTGGAAGAGCCTCCGTAAGCATATAGTGTAGATATGTTTGTCCCTCCATCTCCACTATTAAATTCGTCTATTACCCGAATATAATGTGTTCCTGCAATGGCATTCCATTCTACAGATGCTATTGCAGAACCACCTACAGGAATATAAGAAATTACATCAAAACCTATATATTTCTTGTCAGGAGGTGCTCTATCGGTGTAGAAGTACACAGTAAGATTGTATACAGGCTCCAATCCGATATTAGATATGTTAACGCTTATAGTAATAGTTTGTCCCGCTACTGGAGAGTCATCTGAGAAGTATATATCATTATGTGTGTGCCTCAGTTTTGGTAGATAATATTCTTTGCCCATTTCTATGATAGTAAACACATCTAGAGGTTCATAAAAGGTATTTACTGAAACGTTATCCGCCACCACCGCCATCCAGAAAGACCATCTATTAGCACTCCATGTCTTCTTACCCCAAAAAGATATGTTATGCGGTAAAACGTATGCATATGATTCCCATGCTGCACGTGGTCCCCAGTTTATTTGATGTATCCATAAGTTATCATCAATCCATATCTTTTCTTCTTCACCATTATCACAATCAGTCTGTCCCATAAGGTAAGCATATACTGGATTAGTATAGACAAATTCGTATTTCTTGAATGTTTCACCATCCTCATATTCACAACCGTAAAATCCTGGGCAATATTTTGCCTCATCGTTACCATCACCATAAGGAATGTCATGAAAGCCTACAGGAGGGCCATTATATTCTGTTATTGTTGCATACTTATGCAATATGTAGACTTTGGTTGTAAAAGGTGAACAGTAGAAATATTTTCCACTAAGAATAGCATTAGAAGAGATTATTGCCTGTTCCCTTAAAGTTATGAAGGTATTTTTCAATAAATAGTACAAATGATTATGAGTACGATTATAAATTTTAGAATAATCCTCCCCTGTTTCTGTCATATCGATAAATCCCTGCCACCCATATTTGTGTGGAAGGAGCACTCGTAAGGCATGAGACTCGCTACCATTTACATATATAGTTAGAATTGTGTTATTAGTTATCGATAATGTTGCAAAGAAAGTTAAATCGACAGGTTCCTCCTCTTGAGTCCAATATGGACTATACTCCCATCTAGGCGAAATTTTCCATAAGGCACAACTTTCATTTATCATTGTGGCATTAAATGATTCAATAAGTTTTGTCCAATTGATTTTTCCAGCATTGACGATATATTCACTAACGGAGAATTTATACTCTGGAAGTATAGTTATTTGCTTTGTTATGCTATCTGTAGCCCCATCATCATCTATTACAGTTAGAGTAACATTATATGTTCCATCATCTGCATATTGATGACTTGGATTTTGCTCATATGATATGCTTCCATCTCCAAAGTCCCATGTGTAGTTTACAATGAAGCCATCTGAATCATAACTCAAATCAGTGAATTGGATTGTATCCAAATCAGTTGGATTTGATGGAGTAAAGCTGAAATTGGCTACTGGAGGAACATTTGCAACTATTATACTTACCCAATCAGAATATGCACCCCAACTACCAATGTATAGCCAATTCCAGCTAGAACCATCATAGGATAGCCGATAGACAGATCCTTCGTAAGAGCGAAGTAAATAGAGGTTCCCGTTATTATTTCCTTCTAGTGGTTGAGCTGATGCATCATATGATTCAAATCCATTTTTTATTTCCATTGTAATAAAAGCTGCAATCACTAATCCAAAAACAACACAAAATAGAAATATTCTCTTCTCTCTCATGTTTATGCCTCCATTACATGTATAAAAAATTTATACAAAAATTTTTTGTAGACATAGTGGAACTTTAAATTATAATAAGTAGGAGTATAACATCCGTAACAAGTGTTTCTTTTAGTTAGATTCTATGGGAATTGTATAAAATACCTGTTGCAGTATTTTCATCTAAAAGCAAGGGGCTGATGATATGTTAAAGCCCGCCTCCATATAAGCATGAAGGAGGCGGTAAAATGTTGTATGCAGGTATGGATGTGCACAAAAAGTTTTGTCAGAT
>MTML01000016.1 GCA_002011215.1 Archaeoglobus sp. JdFR-24 | reverse complement strand
GTCTCCAAATGGTGGTGAAGTTTTATTTAGCGATTCAGTTTATTTAATAGAATGGGATATTCAGGGTAAGCAAAAAATGATTGGATTTTATCAAGTTTCTTTTTCTTCTGATGGAGGAAATAGCTATGAGGTAATAAAAGATAGTTTATCAGGTCTCGTAAGGAATTGGAATTGGCAAACTCCCGATATCACTTCAGACTCCTGCAGAATAAAAATAACTGCTATGGATTTAACTTATACTCCGATAGCAGAAGACGAATCAGATTCTAACTTTACTATAAGAAAAGTAAGGATAGAAGAGCAGATGACTAAGTTGCAATCTATAGGATTGGAAATTTCTTCTAATCCAGTGTGGTCAAAAGTGGTGATTAGTTACAAAATACCGAGTAAATGCAAAGTTTCATTAAAGCTCTATGATACTGTGGGTAGAATTGTAAGCACATTAGTGGATGAGGAGAAAGCAAGAGGTGAATATATTATGAGTTTTGATACAAAAGAATTAGCAAGAGGTATTTATTTTATTAAAATGTTAGCAGGAGAAAATACCTTAACAAAGAAATTAATTTTAGCAAAATAGGGTTAATTGGACAACTATAAAGGCTACCCCGTAACAGGTTAGTTTTTCTGAAAAAGAAAATAGTTAGTATTTCTAAGTTCGTAAGATACCAAAGTTACTATCTTATTTTCTTCTTCCTGCAGGGAAGTGGGGTTTTGGAATATTTTTAAACTACCTCCAACCCCACTCTTAAGCAGAAAAAAATAGATATAAAATTGGTAAGTGTATTTTTAAGATAGTAACTAAATTATTTCCAAAAATCCCACCCCCAGAGAATTTAGTTAATCTAAAAACCCTAGTTAAAAATTTTCTTTAGACTTTTTCAGCACTATCTGTATACATGCCTTGTATAGGATTTCTTTTAAATCTATCTGAAATTGTTGAAAAACTTAAATTGTAATAGGTTAGTTTTTCTAAAAAGCTAACCTATTACTTCCCAAATACAAAGCTCCCATTTGTGAATTCCATTGCACAAGAGTGGGGGAGTGGAACCAATTTAAAAATATTCCACTCCCCCACTCTTCAGGAGAAAGAAAATAGTAACTTTTGGTATCTTACAATCTTAGAAATACTAACTTATTACATTTAAGCGGTGTAAATATTTAAAATAATGTGTGTTTAGTTAATTTATGAAAATTTTTTACCTCCTTAAAAATTTTACTTTTTCAGCAAAATGTACTTGTCCAACACATGTTCACCACCTCCCCATAAGTCGTGAGTTGTTCGGAATATAGGGAATATAAAACTCCTCATCTTCAATCCAAATTCCTCCTTCTAATCAGGTTGAAAATACAATTCAAGGGAGGCGTGCGATTTTTGACTTTCGTTTATATAACTCCAGATAAGTTAAGTTTTTCATCTGCTTCCTTTCCATGAAAGTTGTAAAAAACTTTCATAAAATTTTTTCAATTTCATTATAGAGTGAAAATTGTCCAATTGCAAAATATTTTTTAACATTTTAGCCCAGTCAATATGTGTTGGACAATCTACAATTTTTACTTGACAAAATGAGGTTTTGGACTTTCTATATTTAGAAATTTAGAAGAGGAGGGGGATCAGGGTTTGGGTAAAAAAATACTTGACAACAAAAAAAAGTTGAATAAAAAGGGAGCCGTTGAAAACACTTTATAGGAGAGGGGGATGAAAAGAAAGGAGAAAAATGGGGATAGTTACTTATGTGAAGGAGAATGAGAGTTTTGAACAAGCTTATAGAAGGTTTAAACGGATGTGCGAAAAGGAAAAACTTTTCGCAGAAATGAGGAAAAGGGAATTTTATGAAAAACCATCAAAAAAAAGGAAACTTTTGAAAGCAAAAAGAAAAAGAAAGAAGTGAGGATTTCTCAAGAAAAGTTGAGAGAAATTAGACTCGCTAACCCAATAGAAGAAGTGATAGGAAGTTACATTCCATTGAAAAGAGTGGGTAAGAATTTCAAATCCATATGCCCATTTCATAGAGAAAGGAGAGCATCTTTTTTTATATCTCCTGAGAAAGGAGTGTACCATTGTTTTGGTTGTGGGAAGTCAGGTAATGTGTTTGGGTTTTTGATGGAGTATAACAATTTTACTTATATTGAGGCGGTTAGATACTTAGCGGAAAGAGGAGGGATAAAGTTAGAATTCAAAGAAGAAGGGAAAGAAAGATATTATAGGATAGCAGAAGAAGTAGCTAAAATTTATCATAAAATGTTAAAATCAGAAAAAGGAGAACCAGGGAGAAAGTGGTTAAAAGGAAGAGGGATTAAAGGGGAGATAGTAGAGAAATTTATGCTCGGATACGCAGGAGAAGGGGATGTAATTGTAGAGGAAATGAGGAAAAGAGGTGTAGATAGGGAAGTATTAGAGGAAATAGGAGTAATACGAGGGGGGAGGGATGTTTTCAAGAGGAGGATTATTTTCCCCATAAGGAATAGCTGGGGTAAAGTAATAGGTTTTGGGAGTAGGGTTTTGGATGAAAGTTTACCTAAGTACTTGAACTCACCAGATTCACCTATTTTTAAGAAAGGACATAACCTTTATGGATTATATGAAGCCAAAAAAGAAATAAAAAAAGAAGTAGTGTTAGTAGAGGGGTATATGGATTTGTTAAGTGTTTATCAGTCAGGTATACCTAATGTAGTGGGAGTGTTAGGTACTTCTCTCACCAAGGAACAGGCGAGATTGGTAAAGTTGTATTCTAATGAAGTGATTATTGCTTTTGATGGGGATGCATCAGGAAGGGAAGCTAGTTTGAGAGGGATAGATGTATTGTTGGAAGAGAATTTACAGGTGAAGGTGATAGAATTAGAAGAAGGGGAGGATCCTGATTCGGTAATTAGGAAGAAGGGCAAGTTTCCTCTTTGTTCAGCAAAGAGTTTTGTAGAATTTAAGATGAAAAAATGGAAAACACCAGAAGAAAAGGAAACACTTATTCAAAGTTTTCGAGAAACTTTAAACAAAATTACTGACCCTATTAAACGAGAGGTGTGGGAGGAAGAGGTGGCTAAGAAGTTGGGTATTACTAAAGAGTTACTCAAAGTGGAAAGAGTAGGATATTATTCCCAGGTTACTTCTATTAAAGGGAAGTCTTTAAAACAATTAGAAATTTCTCTGTTAGCTATAGGGGCAGCAGATGAGAAGGCAAGAAGGTTGGTTATAGAAGAGAAAGAAGAGATAAGGACACCAGAGTTTAAGAATTTACTTCAGTTGATTGAGGGTGGGGGTGATTTTTTTGAAATGATAAATTTGATAGAAGACGAAGAGTTACGGAAGAATTTTATAGAAGCACCAATGTTTGTGGATGATTATTTCAAGTTGGCTAAGGATTATTTAAAGCGGATTAAAAAAATTAGATACCAAAAAGAAATAAGAGAATTGAGGGAAAAAATTAAAGAAGAGGAGTATGATGAAGAGATATTAAAGAAGGTTCAAGGTTTGAAGTTGAAGGAAATAAAAGATGAAGGATGAGATAAAGAAAATTCTTACTTCCTTAAAAGGGAAGAAAGAAATATCATTTGACCAGTTAAATGACATTATTCCTGACAACATTATCTCGAGTAGGGATTTTGAGAGGATTTTGAGTTCCTTAGAAAAGATGGGGCTCAAAATAATAGAAGAAGAAGTTCCAAGGGTACGTAAGAAAGGGGTTAAAGAGAGTATAGACATAAAGAAATTAGAAACCCCATCTAAAATGTATCTTGAAGAGGTAAACACCTTACCTGTTTTAACTCGTGAAGAGGAGACAAAGGCTGCTACTTTAATTGAAACTTATTACAAGAGGTTAACTCAGTTGTTACTTTCCACTCTTTTAGGGGTAAAATATTTTTTGAAATACAAAACTAAAATAGAGAAACGAAAACTCCCCCCGGAGGAATTTGTGAGAATAGCTAAAACTGCACCCTCTTTTAAAACATTGGAAAATGAGAGGAAAAAGATTTTAAAAGTGATGGAAAGGGTTCGTACTAAATATTACAAATTCCTTGTAGTAAGAGAAGGGAAGAAGGGGAATGCGGTGAAGAAGTATTTAAGAAGAAACATTAGACGAGAAATAAAAAAACTTAACTTACAATTTTCTATCTTAGATGAGATTGAAGAAAAAGTGTTAAAAGTTTATAAAGAAGGAGAAGAAAAGAGGAAAGAAGAAGAGAAGGAAGGGAAGAAACCAACTAAAAGAGGGAGTCTTTCACAAGATGAGAAGAAAGTTGGGATGAAGTGGTACAATTTTGAGAAGTTAGTTCAACAAATAGAAGATTTGAAAGATAAAATAGCTACCCAAAAACAGGTACTTGTGTGTAGTAATGTAAGGTTAGTTATTTCCATAGCTAAAAAGTACTTCCATAAAGGGATGGATTATTCTGACTTAATTCAGGAAGGTAATTTAGGTCTTATGAAAGCTATTTCTAAATTTGACCATCGTAAAGGTTATAGGTTTTCCACTTATGCCAGTTGGTGGATAAGACAGGCAATCTCTAGAGCAATTGCTGAGCAAGCTAAAACTATCAGAGTGCCATTACATGCAATAGATATTATACATCGTGTACTTAAAGAGACGCGCACCTTTGTGCAAGAGTATGGTACTATACCTACTTTGGATGAGATTGCTTCACGGTTGGAAGTTTCGCCTAGAAAAATCAAAAGAATTTACTTCCTTACCCAGGACATAACTTCATTAGACCACCCTATTGGGGATGGGAATGAGGCATTTTTTGGTGATTTTATAGCTGCTGAACATAATTCCTCACCCGCTTACGCTATCTCTCGGGCAATGTTGAAAGAAAAATTAGAAGAAGTGTTACAGGATTTAAGTGAAAAAGAGAGGAAAGTGTTAACCTTGCGCTTTGGTTTACGGGGGACGGAGCCTAAAACTTTGGAAGAAGTAGGTATAATTTTTGATGTTACCCGTGAAAGGATACGACAGATTGAACAGAAGGCACTGAGGAAATTAAGATATAAAGGAAGAAGGAAGAAGTTGGAACCATTACTTGATTTACTGTAAGAAATAAGAAAAAAGAATGGAAAAGAAGTTAAGAGAGTTGAGAGTAAAGTTGAGGGAGATGGGGTTTTGTTTGGTAGCTTACTCAGGAGGTGTAGATAGTACTTTTTTACTTAAAATTGCTAAAGAAGAGTTGGGTGATAAAGTAGTAGCAGTGACAATAGTTTCACCATTGGAAAAGAGAAGAGAAGTTGAAGAAAGCAAGAAAATGACTGTTAAGTTGGGGGTAAAACATATTTTAAGAGAAACTTCCTCTTTATTAACTTTGAAGTCTTTCACCTCTAACCCTCCGGACAGGTGTTATTATTGTAAGTTACATTTATTCACTATTTTAAAAGAAATCGCCCAAGAGGTAAAGGTAAAACATATAATAGAGGGGACAAATTTTGATGACCTATCAGATTGGCGACCAGGGATTAGGGCACTGAAAGAATTGAATATATCTTCTCCATTGAAGGAAGTGGGCTTAACCAAGGAGGAAATTAGAGAATTGTCCCGAAAAATGTCCCTTCCTACTGCAGATAAACCTGCTTCCCCTTGTCTTGCGAGTAGAATAAGTTATGGGGAGGAAATTACTTATAAAAAGATTAAAATGATAGAAGAAGGGGAGGAGTGGTTGGAGAATAAAGGAATAACTAATAGTAGGGTAAGGTTACATAAAAATATTGCTAGAATAGAAGTGAAAGAAAAGGAGATACCTCGGTTTATGAAGGAAACATTTAGGAAAGAAATGGTAAGGCATTTTAAGGGCATTGGTTTTAAGTATGTAACATTGGATTTGGAGGGCTACAGGATGGGAAGTATGAACTTGGAGATTAATTAAAAGAAGAAAATGAGTATCTTTTACTTTCTAATTCATCTAAATGTCACAGCAGGAACTACCCCCACCTTGGATGGAACAATAGAGGAACAGGAGTGGGGGGATGCGCTTTCTGTTAGTATAAGTAATGGTAATTTTTGGTTAAAACATGATGGTAGTTATCTTTACATTGCTGCAAGGATAAATGATAACACTTCAACTTGGAATGACAATTTTACTTTCTTGTTTGATAAGAACAATGACAAGAATTCTTCNCCTCAAAATGATGATATTGGTTCCCATATAAGGAGGGATAATTCTTCTGAGGAATGGGTAGGTAATGGTAGTACTTTTGATATAGTGAGTAGTAGTGGTTGGGTTTATAGTATAAATTCTCAATCTAATTACTGGGAATGTGAGTATAGAGTAGAATATGCCAAGTTAGGTATTACAGCGGGCACACCTAAGACACTTGGTTTTTGTTTAGATGTGAATGATGACGATAACACCTACACTACTACTTGGCCGGATGGTGGTTTTAACGGTGACCCCAGCACTTGGGGTGAAATAAGTTCATCTGACAACTGG
>MTML01000020.1 GCA_002011215.1 Archaeoglobus sp. JdFR-24 | reverse complement strand
ATCAGATGCATTGTCAATGGCCTGCTGGATAACATTCCATTTATTAATGTGCCATCCCGGCGTTGTTTCATCAAAATCATCGTCAACGAAAAGCATGTAAGAAAGACTATATGGCTTCATTAATGGATAATTGTCCTTATTTTCTCCACCATTTATGAAGTAGGGTGAATCTGCTATGCCATCGCAATTGTTGTCAAATGCCCCTTCTTCCGGAGAATCAAAATCGCTCCAGTAGTTGCCTCCATATGGATAACCATTATCCCATATATTGTTTCCATTATCAAAGGCATTTACATCATTTTCTATGAGGTTGTTGTGATAGAGTACATTATTATTTGATGAATACAGGTAGATGCCATATCCGTTATATGATAGAGTATTGTAAATGACTTTAACATCACTGGAAGAAGAAAGAGCAATGCCTGCTTGGACTGCAGATTCGATGGTATTATTGTAAATGACTGTATTGCTGCATATGGCGTGTATACCCCACCAATTTGATATTATAACGTTATAACTGATATTGATGTTGCTGCCAGAAGGAATGCGGATGCCATCAAAGGTGTTAAAAGATATGTGATTGAAAAGGATATTCACATTGCTTGAAGTATTCAAATATATGCCAACACCACCCATCGTAATGACATTGTCAGTAATATTGATGAAATCTGAGGATTCAACATATATTCCGTGTGGCATACCATTCTCTATAGTAAATCCCGTTATGGTTACATTATCGGCAGCAATATAAATGGCATTTCCTGCTCCGCCCCCATCTATTATTGTTGTATCTTTATCTTCTCCAATTAATATTATGCTCTTATCTATGACTATATTTTCATTATATGTGCCACTATACACAAAAACTGTATCTCCCGGCGCAGCAGCATCTATTGCATCTTGAATATCCTGATATGGATGTTGCAATGTTCCATCCCAAGGCCCATCTATATTATCATCATCTACATAAATTACATCTGCTCCAAGTGGTGCTAATGGTGTAAGATGATAAGCATTAGCCCATAAATATCCTTCATACCATTTTCCCCTAATAAATACATTCGTTGTATTCACGCCTGTTTCTTCATATCTCTGCCATTCTGAAGCAGTTTCATTCCAAAAGAAAATTCCTTCTAGTACATCCTCAGCTATGCCGGCATTTAAGAGTTGTTGTTGAGTATAATAGATTGTTATGCTGATGGGCCATTTTACAATGCTTTCATTTTCAATGGTTACATCAATATATTTGTCTAAAGGTATCAAACCCTCAGGGAAATCTTCGCCAGGATTATCTACATATTCAACCATATAGATATTGTTCTCTTTATAGGAAAATACTTCTATCTGGGTGTCTATCTTATATGTGGCATCTACCTTTGTTACTGACATAGCAGGAATGATTTGGAAATCAAAGCTTGAAATGTTTGCCTGAAGCCAGGGCAGATAATCAACAAAATTAGTTACTCTGTCACCTTTTCCATTCGGATTATACCAGCCACCATTCAGTGTATCATTGAAGGGATCATAGGGCCCGCTTTTATCTCCCCACCAGTTATATTCTCCATCTACTGGGACTGTAACACTTGTTCTATCAACATAAACTCCATAAATTATATTGCCATTGATGTTATTCCAGTTTATTTTATTGTTATTGGAATATCCACTAACAAACACACCATATTCATTTTCTTGGATGTTGTTGCCAAAAATTTCGTTCTCTTCCGAAAAATCTGTTATATATATTCCAAACTGATTTTTCTTAATAATGTTATCTTTAAACAGGCTTAGTCGTGTTTTTTCAAGGTATAGTCCATAAATATACAAGCCATGATTGCTACCAAATACTATATTGTTAGTTGCTTTCTCGTTCTCGCAACGTGAAAATTTGATGTATCCTCCTAATGAAAAATTATTATCAGAAAAGATATCATCGTGTGAATTGCACGCATAAATTCCTCCAGGATAACGACTTAAGAAGGTATTATTATCTATCTTGTTATCAGATGCATCGAACAAATATATAGCGTGGTTTCCCATTTGTGAAAAGTTATTGCTAGTTACTCTTATATTATTGGAAAATCGTAAAGAAACACCCGCTGTTTTTTCGCTGCTGATTCCTGATCCCCCAAGAATATTATTTGAAATTATGCAATCAGAGGAATTTGTCAATTCAATTAGAATTTCATGTTCAAATAGCGCAACATCATTTGAAACCATATTGTCATCTATGGTTACATGCTTGGAATTATATATCCATATACCAAAGGGATTCCTGAATATATTTGATCCCGTCAATTTGCAGTCTTTTGAATAAGCAATTATAACGCCTTCTAAATTTTTAGAAACGTCGACATTATTTATTTTGCCTGAAGAATTGACCAATGCCAAAAATCCTGTTGGTTTGCTATCTAAATAAACATTTTTTTCGTCAACATAATATCTAATTGGCTTGTATTCAGCCCCATAATAATCACTAACTTTGATTCCATTACTTGTATCAATATCTTGATAAAAATGTTCCCTTTTTTCTCCTATTACACCAAAATTAAGAGTGTTATTTAACAGCTTTATATTTCGCAGGCAGGTGTGAGAACTATTTTCAATTAAAAATCCCATATAGTTACTGTGCCCAATAATACAATCGCGAATCGTGTTAGAATCTGACTCATTTCTGATAAAGATTCCATATCTATTGTTCCATAATTCACAATCATGAATCTCATTCGCAACCGCTGATTCCAAGTATATGCCAACTTCGTTGTTAGAATAGATTTTACATTGGGAGATTATATTATTTCTACAGTTGTGCAACGAGATGGCATCGCGCATTTCGTCTACATAAGCATTTTCATGAATTTCACACTTATATATTAAATTACCATCTGAATTAATACAAATACCTCCTCTGTTGTTAGCAATTGAACAATTGAAAATCGTTGCTCTTGCTGCCCCTTCAACGAAAATTCCCCAGTCGCCATTCTGTATCAAGAAATTGCTTATATTTACATCTATTCCACTCCTTACCACAATAACATTTTCATCTCCGCTACCCTGTATAATTGTGTTGGTTCCATTTCCAATGATTGCAGCAACATTTCTGTCAATATGAATGTTTTCATTATATATGCCATCAAAAACTCTGATTTTGTGTCCATTTGATATATTTATAGCATCCTGTATATGCCGATACGGATGTTGCAAAGTTCCGTCCCATGGTCCATTTATATTATCATCATCAACATATATGTAATCTACTCCATAAGAGGCAACAATAGAGAAGGGCTGAGGACCTGATGGAACATTGAATGCAGTTACGTTTATTTTGTATGTGCCAACTTCTGGATGCTCTATTCTTACTTGTTCAACATTATTTCTACGATCAAATTCGTCGTCAAGTGGAGGAATAAAATCATTTCCATGATATATGATGCCGCTCGGACTTTCTACAATTAAATCCAAATCATTTACCAATTCCACAGCTGCGGGTAGAGCTCCTGGAAAATCTGTCCAGACAAGTGTTATTTTTAAAGGAACGGTATCGTTTTCAACATTTATGTAAAATTCCTGAAAATCTCCTGTGGACAAAGGATTTGCACTATCATTAAACCATAGTGTTCTCGGGAAATGAGGAAACAGCGAGTTTGTAATATTTATCCGCCCCCATCCTTCATGATTGTTTGGCAAAGCAACAGTTTGTATAGATACAATCGGCAATAAATCATTATCATTGTAATCTATTGTTCCGTCTCCGTCATCATCTACTCCTTGTACACCTGGATATCCGTCTCCATTTATGTCTCCGGGAGGGTCTTCATCTATTAGGCCATCTCCGTCATTATCTATGCCGCCAGGAGGGTCTTCATCTATTAGGCCATCTCCGTCATCATCATCTATGCCATCTCCATTTATGTCTCCGGGAGGGTCTTCATCTATTAGGCCGTCATTATCATCATCTGGAGAATCTTCATCTATTCTTCCATCTTCATCATCATCGCGGTTAATCAAATTTGGCATAGCTGCTGCTATAACATTTATTACATCGATATCATTGTAGTCTATTCCCCCGTCTCCGTCATCATCTACCCCTTGTACACCTGGATATCCGTCTCCATTTATGTCTCCGGGAGGGTCTTCATCTATTAGGCCGTCATTATCATCATCTATGCCATTTGCTGGATCTTCATCTATGCGGTTGTCTCCGTCATTATCTATGCCATCTACTGGATCTTCATCTATTAGGCCGTCATTATCATCATCTGGTGAATCTTCATCTATTAGGCCGTCATTATCATCATCTGGAGAGCCATCTCCATTTATGTCTCCGGGAGGGTCTTCATCTATTAGGCCATCTCCATCATTGTCTACTCCACCTGGATCTTCGTCTATTAATCCGTCCTCATCATCATCCCTCACAATTCTTAGAATAGGTAGCTGGGTTTCATCGGGTATTTGTTGTCCAGGCAAGTCATCTGCGCCATTTATAAGAGTGGCTTTTATTAGAGATGCATTTGGTATGTGTGATTTATATTCCATGTAAAATTGTCTCACCAGCGTTGCCGCGCCAGCTGTCAGTGGAGTTGCCATACTTGTGCCGCCCATATACATATAGAATGGACGATCTGGATCTCCGGGTGGCAGTAAACCCCATCCATGACCAGAAGCTACTCTTGATCTTGTTGATAAAATAAATGTTCCTGGAGCAACAACATCTGGCTTTATTCTACCGTCATCGCAGGGACCTCTGCTACTAAATGCTGCCAATCCATTTGGATTATCTGCCCAACCTCCAAAGCCCGCTCTATCATTTTCACTAGCACCAACTGTAATGACGTTTTTTGCTGTACCCGGAGAGCCTATGGAGTCAAAATCGATGATGCCATCTCCATTTACATCGACTCCATCATTTCCAGCAGAAAAAAGTATAGTCATATCTGGATGACTCCACACGAAGTTGTCCACTGCCTGGGCACGAGCAGTATATTCTCCATAAACAGAGGTGCCCCAGCTGTTACTGTGAATGCGTGCTCCGTTATTGAATGCAAACTGAAGTAAATTAGCCAAACCACCTGGTAAAAGTATAGCTGATTTACTGTTGGCCGGTCCACAGGCTTGAAATATAAAATCCGCACCAAAAGCTATACCTCTTATAATCCCGCCAGAACGATTCCCGTCTCCAACAAAAGAGCCTGCAACATGAGTTCCATGTCCACTAGTTAGATCAGCTGCTCCATCCCCCAATACATCCTGTATGAGTATTATTCTTCCATTAAAGTCAGGATGATTTGTGCCATCTTCATCTATTAGGCCGTCTCCGTCATTATCTATGCCATCTACTGGATCTTCATCTATTAGGCCGTCTCCGTCATTATCTATGCCATCTACTGGATCTTCATCTCTCCATCCGTCTCCGTCATTATCTATGCCGCCTGGATCTTCATCTATTAGGCCGTCTCCGTCATTATCTATGCCATCTACTGGATCTTCATCTATTAGGCCGTCGTTATCATCGTCTGGTGAATCTTCATCTATTAGGCCGTCTCCGTCATCATCAAAATTTGTAATTAATCCCGTGTCAAGTCCACTATCAGCAATTGCAACAATTTGCCCGCTTCCATTTAAACCATATGTATTCCATACTGGTGGAGCTGTAATTATTGGTGCCGCAACGTCATTGCATAACTCAGGCATTACATATCTCTCAATCCACATCACTCCGTCAATATTAGCAATATCAGGTATTTTTGAGGTATTTACTAAAACTAACAACTTGTTTCGGGATACGATGGAAACATCTCCTCCTGTTCTATCTTTTATTATAGATGCGACATTTGTTATATTTGCGTCAAATGTTAATACATTTACGTATATTTCATTATCTGTTCTCATTAATCTGTAGACAGAGGGTGCTATTCTATAGGCTGGTTGATATATGCCTATCCAACGAATAAAATCTAATTTTTCTACTTCCTGTTTTGTTGTTTCATTCATGTTTGCAATAAAGGCAAAGTTAGGCAAATAGCCATAAATTCTTACTCCGAGACTTTCCAACCTGTTTTTCTGTTCCTCCATAATTTTGCCATTGAACTGAATGATGTAGCTTCCTTCTCCATCAGAGTAATTACTTATAAAAAGATTGGGCGGGATTTCTGGTGTTTCTATTAATGGATCAAAAGTTGCATATTTTAATTTGATATGCATATCGAGTGCATCTCTCTCGATAGCTAACTTCCTATCCTCTGCTGTCGCAATGCTGTGTATGAAAATAGCTGTTGCCAAAGAAATCACTAAAAAAACTATTAAAAAATTTTTCATTAATAATTTTCTCCTCCCAAACGTAGGTATCCTATCACCCCCGTACAAATTATTAATTCCATTTTCATTATTTAAGTATTGCTTATTTGTAATGCCAAGTCACGTCGATGACATTTTTTGAAAAATATACATTTGTGGCTGTGCTGTGTTGAATAAACTTTTATGTAATTCTTTCTGCAGTAAATGCCAGATACAATTACTGGGGCTCTCTTTTTGGTCCGAATATTACCAATAAACATCTAAGAGGAGACAAAATATTTTGCCTTGGATTGGCAAAGGTTTCCCCATGAAGAATATCTCTTGTAAAAGATTGTTTTGTAAATCGATAAACTTAATTAATAAGAAAGCATGCAAAAATTATGATTATAGATCCATGGGGCTCACAGAAATATGAATATGAAAAGCTCTTTGAGGA
>MTML01000115.1 GCA_002011215.1 Archaeoglobus sp. JdFR-24 | reverse complement strand
AAGAGAGTATATTAATTAATTACTTATTTCAAAAATATAGTCTTCCTTACTTTCTCAACTTTACCTACTTGTAATTTATAAAAATAAATCCCTCCGCACACTTCCTCGCCAAAACTGTCTCTTCCATCCCACTTTACCTCGTAATAACCTCTCTCCATCTCTTTATCCACAAGAGTCTTTATTAATCTACCTACTATATCATAAACCCTTAAATTTACTCTACTCTTATTTGGAATTTGGAACTTAATATTTGTTTCTTCAACAAATGGAGTTGGTTCATTTTGATAAAGGAAAACACTTGATAGTATTTCCTTCTTACATTCCTCAATACCTACTGCCAAACGTTTATATATCTGTAAACCACAGCTACTATTAGCAACATAAACATAATTATCAACTACTGCTACACCACGAGCATAGTAAGGTGTCTTATAATAACCTACTTCCTTTGGATTAGATGGATTAGATATATCTATTATCCTGAGTCCACCAAAACCATTACCAACATATGCATAATTATCAGTTACTGTTACATTATTCCAAGCGTCACTATCGGGTGGCTTATAATTACCTGCTTCTTTTGGAGCAAATGGATCAGATACATCTATTATCCTAAGCTTTCCATTGATAATATATGCATAGCTATCAACTACTACTACTTCATTAGCATCGCTAATATAATTACTTACTTCTTTTAGATTAGATGGATCAGATATATCTATTATCCTAAGCCCAGGTCCAACAATATATGCATAACTATCAACTACCGCTACACCCCAAACCTCCTGAGGTGGATCATAATAACCTACTTCTTCTGGATTGGATAGATCAGATATATCTATTATCCTGAGTCCAGAATCACCATCAGCAACATATGCATAACTGTCAACAACTACTACACGACAAGCAGAGCCAGGTGTATCATAATTACCTACTTCTTTTAGATTAGATGGATCAGATATATCTATTATCCTGAGCCCAGAATCACGATCAGCAACATATGCATAACTCTCGACAACTACTACATCCCGAGCACAACCAGGTGTATCATAATTACCTACTTCTTCTGGATTAGATAGATCTGATATATCTATTACTCTAACCCCAACTCCATCAGCAACATATGCATAACTGTCAACAACTACTACATCCCGAGCATCACCAGGTGTATTATAATTACCTACTTCTTCTGGGTTGGATAGTTCGGATATATCTATTATCCTAAGTCCAGAATCACCATCAGCAACATATACATAACTATCAGTTACTGCTACCTCCCCATAAACATCACCAGGTGTATCATAACGAACTACTCCTTCTGGGTTAGATGGATCTGATATATCTATTATCTCAAACCCACCTTCTCCTCTATCAGCAACATATGCATAGCTATCAACTACTACTACACCATAAGCAGAGACACGAGTGGAATAATGACTTACTTCTGTTGGGTTAGATGGATTAGATATATTTATCACTCTCAACCCAGCCCATACACCAGTAGCATATGCATAACTATCAACTACTGCTACACCCCAAGCACAAAAACCCCGTGGATTATAACAACCTTTTTCCTCTGGGTTAGATGGATCTGATATATCTATTATCCTCAACCCAGACCCTCTATCAGCAACATATGCATAGCTATCAACTACTGCTACATCCCGAGCATCACCAGGTGTATCATAACTACCTACTTCTTCTGGATTAGATGAATTAGATATATCTATTATCCTAAGTCCAGAATCACCATCAGCAACATATGCATAGCTATCAACTACTGCTACACTATAACCAGCACCAGGTGTATCATAATAACCTAATTTTCTTGGTTTAAAAAAATCTTTTACATCCCAAATTTCAAGACCTGCTACTCCAGCTGCTATGTAAAGTATAGAGTCCCGTGAGGCATAAAAAAATCCATGAACTTTTCCTCTTGTATGAATTCCTTCTGATAGTTTTTGTGGATTTCGCGGGTCTTGTAAATCCAATATATAAACCCCACCACCTGAACCACAAAATGTTATATTCCTCAAAGAATCATAAGCGACAGCAAAAGAAGGACCAAATGGCCAGTTACCCACAAAACTTACATTTAATGAATCAAACCCATACGCAATGTTAGCAATACCTATTATGCCTACAAAACTTATAATTTTTCTACCCATAATACCCTCCTTTCTTAATGAAGAAGAATTAACTTCTTCATAGTTTTATATTCACCAACCTGTAATTTACAAAAATAAATCCCAGTCGGTAGTTTTTCGCCATTATTGTGAGTTCCGTCCCAAATAAATCGATCTGAACTACTCGAGAATTCACGAATAAGCTTGCCAGTAATGTCATAAATCTGTATGGAGATATTGGAACATACCTTTGCATTAAGTTGTATAACTACTTGGTTAGCAAAAGGATTTGGGTTAACACAAATTTCAAGTTCTGACTGCTGCTTATGAGTAATTTCTTCAGTTCCCACTGTTTCCCAATTATCAGGCGAAGATATGTTTCCCCAGGTGTTAGGTTGCTCTAAAGAGAATGTACTAGGCCAATTGCCGGTTACATCATCCTTAATCCCAATACCAAGTGTTTTGGAATTTCCTGCAACGATACCCAATTCTTCATATTCAAATTTAAATTCAACTCCTGAACAAGTCTCTCCACTACTTGAGTCTACGGTCCAACCATCAGGGGGTGTAGTATTAGGATCCCAACCGCTTCCAGTGCCATGACGCTCGCCCATTATAAGCCCGTACCATCTATCATCAGTTTGTGGTGCTGTTGCTTCGTCATGGTCAATATCAACAAAAATATGTGCATCAGATACTGGAGTATATCGGGCATCAAATCCAACATACAAACTACTCCCATCATGCATAAAATAAACTATAGTTGTATCAGTAGCCATAAAGTTAGTAAGTATAATTGAATCAACTCCACTCCATTCGGAAGGAGAAATTATACCATCTATAGTTGGTGCAGTATGATATCGGCAATCAATTGCTTGAGTATTAACTTGCCACAAACAAAAACATATAATAACTAAGAACAGTTTAATCATAATTTCACCTCCTTAATTTTATAATTTTTATCGGCTTGTAGTTTTGGGCTTTTAAGAAATAAATACCAGCCTGAACTTCTTTACCTTCAGTATTTCTTCCGTCCCATGAAATAGTAATAGGTATTCCACTATTATTAATAATTGGAAATCTTTGTATCAAACGACCAGTAATATTATATACGTGCATTACTTTATGTTCCAATTGATCAGAAAATAAATACCTAATAATTGTCTTTTTGCAAAATGGATTAGGATAAACTTCTATTTTTATATTTTGTGTTTTATGTTGATTTGACTTTTCTTCTATTTTTATTTCATCTGTATAAACTGAAATTCCTCCTTCTTGAGTACCAATCCAGATATTGTTTTCATTATCTATCGTAAGAACACGAACACGATAATCAGTAAGCCCAGAATTAGACTTTTCATATACTGTCCAATTACTACTATCAATACCATCAAATTGTGTTATTCCATAATTAGTGGCTACCCATACTCTGTTATTCTTATCTATTGCAATATCGCGAATATAACTTTCGGCCAGATTAGAATGGGGAGTTGTATACACTGTCCAATTAACACCATCGAATTTTGCTAGTTTGCCACAATTAGTTCCAATCCATATATTATTACTATTTATTGCAACCACAGTTACTCTATCATCAGGCAATTCTGAATTAGAAGTATTATATACTGTCCAATTAGTTCCATCAAATTTTGCTAATCCACCTCCCCAGCAGCCAATCCATTTATTATTACTATCATCTATTACGATAGCGTGTACATTGTTAACAGGCAATCCAGAATTAGATGTATTGTATATTGTCCAATTGACACCATCAAATTTTGCTAAACCACCATAGGTTCCAATCCATACATTGTTACTGTTATCTGCTGTAATATAGTATACACGATTATGCGGTAGTTCAGAATTAGATGTATTGTATGTTATCCAATTACTGCCATCAAATTTTGCTACTCCACGCCAGGTCCCAATCCATTTGTTATCAGTATTATCTATTCCAATAGCACTGATTAAAGATCCAGGTAAACCAGAATTGGAAGTATTATATACTGTCCAGTTGGCGCCATTAAATTTTGCTAATCCATCATAAGTTCCAATTAATATGTTGTTACTGTTATCTGTTATAATAGCTGAGACTTGATTATTATGCAATTCTGAGTTAGATTTATTATATATTGTCCAGTTAGTTCCATCGAACTTAGCTATTCCACCATCCCAAACTCCAATCCATTTATTATTACTATCGTCTATTGCGATAGCACTTATATTATTACCGGGCAATCCAGAATTAGACGAATTATATATCGTCCAGTTAATGCCATCAAATCTTACTAATCCACTATCTTGAGTTCCAATCCATATGTTGTTACTATCATCTATTACAACATGGTAAACCCGATAACTTGGCAAATCGGAATTAGATGTATTATAGAGTATCCAGTTTGTTCCATCAAATTTAACTAACCCACCCCATGCTCCAATCCATAGATTATTACTATCATCTATTGCAAGATCGTTAGCCCACTTAGAAGGCATTCCAGAGTTAGATGGGGTATACACTGTCCAATCAGTACCATCAAACTTTACTAATCCTTCCCAAGTTCCTATCCATAAAATACCGTTGCTATCTTTTGCAATAGAAAATATCCAATTAGAAGGCAATCCAGAATTGGTTGTATCATATATTGTCCAATTAGCACCATCGAATTTTGCTAACCCACCCTCCTGAGTCCCAATCCAAGAGATATTATTATCTATCATAAGAGCACGAACCTCTTGATCTGGTAACGGAGAATTAGCACGATTGTAGAAAACTTTTTCCTCAGTAGTTTTATTTAATTTTACTAATCCACCTCCAGTTCCTATCCATAGTTCATTTCCATTATTACCCAAGGTATAAACTGTTTGTCCATATGTATAATTAGTCCAACCTTCGTATGGACCTGATTTTTGCATAAGATTATTATAACAATTCTGTCCTACAAAGATTTTTGCTTCGCTCCAACAAATTATTATGCTTAATACACAAATTTTCCAAAATAATGTTATATATTTTTTCATACCACTAATATTATACCCAAAATTGTTCGCAAATTGTTCGCAAATTACAAGATAAGTCTTTTGAATAAAGATGTGATTGTAGGAGAAGGTTTAGTATCCAACTCTTCTTGAAATAATTGTTCTAATTGGATATATGTCTCTTTTATTGCTTCTTTGTTGCCGAGTTTTGAAAATGCTAACATTAGTTGAGAATAAACTTTTTCAGAAAAAGGCTCTATTTTTAAAATTTTGCGATAATAACTAATAGCTTCCCAATATTCTTCTCTATTATAATAATAATCAGCAAGTTGCCAAAGCAAGTAATTGTATTTTTCTTTATAATATCTTCTATACTCATCTGTCCAAGAATCATACAGTTCTTCAAGAAAGTCTCCCTCATATAATGATACAGCTAATAAACATTTCTCTATTTTTGCCTTTAATTTACTTTCTTTCTGAATTTCATTAATTAATTTTTCAAAATTCTCAGTATCTACAGTTAATGTCACCTGAGGAACAAACTTGTAAGTTTGATATTGGTACTGGATGATGTCTTTTCTTTTTTGTCCAAAAACAGAACTCAATTCTTTACGAAGTTCAGAAATAGTTGAACGTAGATTTGCACTCTGTATCTTGGGTTTAGAGTCGCTCCAAAACATTTCCATTAACTTATCTTTAGAAATACCTCTTTCCCGAGATAAGAGCAAATAACAAAAAAGAGATTTCATCTTCACTGAACGCCAATTTATAGTAACCAGCTGATTATTGGAATCTATAATTCTAAATTCTCCAAATAACTTGATTCTAAATTTAGATGGTATTGTTGTAATAACTTTAGGTTTAATTTTTATCTTATCCAAGAAAGTTCCATACCATTCATTAAGTTCTGGGTCATGAGTTTCTTTTAAAAAATTCATCTTTTCTACAAACTTATTTGATTTTGAAAAAATAAAAAGAAGATAATGTAATTCTATTTTATTTTTTAAAGCAAATTGAAATAAAGTAAAGTCTTCTATCGCACTTGTAAGAATAAAATTATGATATTCATATTGCATAGATAATTTAAACATAGTATGTAAATATCTTTTTACAGAAGAAAAATTTTGACTTCTATAAGCACTCATAGCTCGTAGATAATATAACTGAATTAAAAGATTTTTATCACGCGTTTTCTTGACTATTTGAGAGACTAAGCTAAAATACTCTTGAATAGGTTGTTTAATTTGTATTCTAAGCCTAATTTTAGTCAACAATAATTCTCCATATAAAATAGTATTTTTCTTTACTAAAGAAAATGCTTCCTCTAACTCACGACGAGCTTCATAGAATTCTTTATTTGTAATATAAATATTGCTTCGTTGTCTTATGAGAGAAGGATATAAAATATTTCCTTTTACTTCTTTCGCTAACTCTATTGCTTTATGAAGTTCTATAAGACTTTGTTCTAAATTGCCTTCTGAGTAATACACTTTACTCATATTAGAAAATAAATAAGCAAGAGATAATTTATCATCATATTTAACTGCATAAGAAATACCTTTGTTAAGACTCTCTTTTGCTTTTTGTAATTCTGCTTTTGTCATTTCAATAGCACCAATACTATTATAGACCATAGGTAACTGATGCCGAGGAGCAATTTTTAATAGTTGATAAGTATAATCTAATGCTGTAGAAAAATTACTTTCTTTTAATGCAACAAGTCCTAAATTACCGTATATCAAAGCAAGAAGAGATGTTTGTTTAGTTTTTTTGCATAATTTTCGACATTTAGTCCAATATTTTTTTGCCCTAAAATAATCTTCTTGTAAAAAATAAGTAGAGGCTAAAATGTTTAATAAATTAGTCTCGATATTAGAATCTTTAACATTATTTATAACACTTTTAATAAGTTGTTGTGCTTTCTTAATCTCGCCTTGTTTAACTAATATTTTGCTAATCCCCCAAACAGCGTAATGAGTTAAACGGTTGTCTTGTTGCTTTTTACTTTTTATATATATCTTTTTGTAAATCTTTAAAGCTTCATCCAATTTAT
>MTML01000092.1 GCA_002011215.1 Archaeoglobus sp. JdFR-24 | reverse complement strand
TGCTCTTATGTATCCTGCAGTGTTGTTTATGTCGATTACAAAAAAAGTTTCGCTTTGAGTCTTAAGGAAAGTACCTTCTGTGACATTTCTAGCGTCTAGCAGCGTTGAATTCCATTTTATCTTAAATTCCCAACCGTAGAGATCCGTAACATTGGCGATTGAAACGTTTATTAAAAATTCATTGTTTACTTCTGTGAAGGATCTTGGAGGATTGACAAACAAAATTGTTTCAGAAGATGAAGTCGCTAGGGATACAAAGGAATTATCAGCTTTTAATGTCTGATATGCTTGATGATTTGCATGAATTAATATTACAAGGGCCAGAATCAATAGTAAGGCAGGGGCCTTTTTGGTTATCTCTATTCCTCCCATGTTCATTTTTCTCTCTCGATATTTATCTATTTTATTCTCTGACAGAAATTACAAAAAAAAGAGAAGGGAGATGTGCTAAAGCGGTGATGGTTCGCATGACACCTACGGCAACTCTGGAGGATTGACGACTATTCCGATGTGTTGAGCAATTTGAACTAGATCAAAGATGTCAACTGTTAAGTCGAAGTTTAGATCAACGAACATGTCGTAATTTTCTGGCGGTCCAACTTCAACTTCGATGCATCTTGCAACTTTTACCATATCAAAGATGTCAACTTCACCGTCTTCATTGAAGTCAGGAATAATCATAGGCTCAAAAGTCACAGTAAATCCTGGCGGTTCACTTGTTACCTCCAGAATGCAAGCAGGAGCAGCAAAAAACGTTAGGTTGAAAGGCGCTGTAAATTCATCTGTTCCATATGTGCTAACTATCATTAAGTATAGGGGCTCTGGAACAGTTAACGTCATATTGTCTACCTTTTCTGGATAGGTCGCAGTATATAATTCTTCACCGCTAGGCGTTAACAACCGCAAAGTCACAGTGTATGTTGAAGCCATTGCCGGTGCTAGGAGCAACGTAGTTGCCAAGAAGCTAAATAATACGGAGCTTACTAAATTTCTTTTCATTTTCATTCCTCTATAAAATTACTTGTTTTTCTCAAATAAAAGCTTTTCTGAGCTTGTTTTTCGGAAACAGTGTTTGTAACCGTTCGTATTTGTTTTAGAACTTTCAAAATAGTTCTTTTTAGTTGATAAATTGTAGAATGTCGTTTTCTAGATATTAGGTTATATGAAAATGTTTTTCCTAACTTTTTTCATGTTTCTCTAATATAGATTCTGTTTTCAATGTGTTTAAATAGAAACTGTTTTATTATTCAAATGGAAGAGGAATGAAAATCAAAGCGGCATTAGCACTGCTTCTGTTAACATGTGATCTCCTTTTTATTTTTAAAATTCCAATAGTCTCAGGGGAATTTGAACTTGAAGAATTAAGACTGTTCTCTATTAAAGTTTATAGTAACGGTTCAGCAATATGCATTTTTAGACGAACATTTATCTTAGCGACAGAAGATGATGTGTCCGTATTTGAACAGTATCTTTCGGTTTTTGAGAATACACGAGAAGGGCTCTTGGAGAGGTTTTCCAACGAAACGCGTTTTATGGTGAATAGAGCAAGCAGCATTACTAATAGGATTATGGACGCAAGAAATTTTAATGTTTCTGCTTATATGCTTCAAACAATAACAGGGTTCCGTGGTATCGTGGAATACGAATTTTTCTGGATGGGTTTTGCTTCTATTAACGATGGCGAAATTCACATTGGCGACGTATTCGAAATAGGTTTAGTTCTTCTAGAAAAAGACGAGCTAGACATTTTCTATCCTAAAGGTTATAAGATAGTAGAGGTTAATCCTGATCCTGATGATATCGTAGAAAATGATAGGTTGCTCATATGGATTGGGCCTAAAAAATTTGCAGTTAAAACACCGGCTATTAAGATGGTTAGGGAAACTAACAGTTTTTTCTCTAATTTACAAACCTATAGTCTTTTAATCGGTTTGTTAGTGCTTGGTGCAAGTATATTGGTTGTTTTTTATAGGTTCAGAATCTCTAATAAAGGAAAAGAAAATTTTAAGCACGTTCCATCAGCAACCTTTGAAATTGAAAGTAATGTGGATAAAATAGTAAAAATCCTTCAAGAAAGCGGAGGATATTCACGTCAATCCATACTGGCAGAAAAACTTGGATTATCAAAATCTAAAGTGAGTGAAACTCTTTCGGATATGGAAAGGAAGGGGCTAATAAGACGGCAGAAAAAAGGAAGAGAAAAAATTGTGATACTATTGAAAAAAGAAAATGGCAAAGAAACATAATTTAGTTTTAGAAATTTCACACGTAAATTTAAAAATTTTTTGGCTAAATTTTTATAAAGGAGCTTCTTGTTCGAATAAAACTGAAATTTTATGCTGATTTTAGCCACAATTAGCCGAAAAAAGCCATTTTTTGAATTTAAAGGTAGAAAAATTTAAATAACATGCTGCCCTTGAAAACTTGTTTTTACGTGAGGGGAAATTAAAAATTTGCAGAGACTAGGCCGAGTCCTCCATATATCTCCCAGTATGAATGTAATAGTAAAAAGTGAAAATATCCCGAAAATCGGCCAAACAGTTGTTGACGATAATTTGACAATTATAGGGGAAGTTTTTGACATAATCGGTCCTACATCTTCGCCGTATGTAGCAGTAAAACCGTCTATTAAAGAACCTAGAAAGTTAACAAACAAGCAACTCTACATAATCCCCTCTAAAAGGAGAAAGGAGAAGAAATAAATGGTGGAGGATGAAAAAGAACAAGAGTATGTCGATCCACCTTTAGCGATTTCTCAAGAAGAAACTGTAAAAGTTCAAAGCTGCCCTGAGTGTGGTAGCACAAGGCTTATGCGTGATTATGAAACGGCAGAAATAGTTTGTATGAATTGCGGATTAATAGTAGCACAAAAAATAGCAGATAGAGGACCAGAGTGGAGAGCTTTTGACGAAGAACAACGAACAAAACGTACCAGAGTTGGGGCCCCTTTGACATACGCTATTCACGATAAAGGTTTATCTACGATGATTGACTGGCATGATAAAGACGTATATGGAAAAAGTCTATCACCTGGACAGAAAGCTCAGGTATATCGTCTAAGAAAATGGCAACGACGTATAAGAGTTTCAGACGCCACAGAACGTAATCTTGCTTACGCATTATCCGAAATAACAAAAATCGCCAACAATCTGAACCTTCCTAAGAACATACTTGAAACAGCGTCAGTCATATATCGAAAAGCAGTAAAAGAAAGACTAATACGAGGAAGATCTATTCAAGGGGTAACTGCAGCAGCGATCTACCTAGCTTGTAGGCAATGTGGACTAGCAAGAACATTAGAGGAGATAGCCCAAGCATCAAGCGTTAATAAAAAAGAAGTAGGTCGAAGCTATCGCTTTTTAATAAGAGAGCTGGACTATTCTATTCCACCACTTAAACCAAGCCAATACATAACTAAGTTTTCAAACCAACTGACAATGCAAGGAAAAGTCGAAGAAATAGCTCACAAAATTTTGGCTGCAGCAAAAGAACTTAAACTTACTTCAGGACGCGGTCCTACAGGCATCGCTGCCGCTGCAAGCTACATAGCTTCTGTCCTTACTGGCGAAAGGAAGACACAGAGAGAAATAGCTGAAATAGCCCAGGTAACAGAAGTCACAATAAGAAATCGTTATAAAGAATTAGTTGAAAGGTTGATGTTCCATATAAGCCTCTAGCTTCCTTCTTTTTTTATTTTCACCACGTATATCTTAAGATTTTGCATTTCAATTTTAGTTGGAATCTCATTAGCACAAATAAGGCAAGCAGCATACCTTCTTTATTTATGTAAATTGTACTAAACAAGAGGACATCTCACTATTTTTTACAAAATAGATTTTAAACCATGTGAAATTAAATAATAGATGGTGTTAGTTGTTGGTTAAATGTCCAAAATGCGGAAGTAACGTAGAATATCCTATCAAAACGTGGTATTTTTCTTCTCGGAAGTATAGTAAAAATGGTGAAAAACCTAAAATTATACTGGGTATATTTAAATGTCAAAACTGCAATGCAAGATTTAGAACGACTTTAGAATCTGACATAACGCCAAAAGAAAGGGTAAGTATTAAAAACATGGTGGAAAAGATTAAAGATATAAGGGGAGAGCTTATGCAGACATTAAAAAATCTTCGGGAAAAAATAAAAACTTTGGAGACGGAACGAGCAAATTTGATGATGGAAATAGAAAAATTAAGAAAAGTTGCAGAGTCAAAAGTGGTTGCTCTTGAAAGCGAAGTAAGCATGTTAAGGGAAGAAGTGAAATCATTGAGAGAGCTTTTAGGATACACAGAGGACTTAGAAAAATAAAATTTTCACTCTTCTCTATTACAAGAAAGTTTTAAGCCAAGTATTTTTTATAAAATTCTTGTGCTTTAGCCACAGCTTTTTCAGGATTTTCTAGAATTTTATACTTCTTATTGGAAGAAAGTTTTTCACATTTGCCGAAGTATTCTTTTACTTTTTTGACGTTTCCTTCATAAATTGCCATTGCACCTGCAATTTCATACCACACTCTAGCATTCAACAAATCCTTATTTTTCTCAAAGGTTTTAGCCTTGTCTGCCGCTTCTTCCATAGAAACGCCTGTTTTTCTCGGATCAAGAAACATTGTATCAAACAATGCTTCATAAACTCCTTTGTCATTTCTACACAGTTCTTCAAGTTCACTTATAACCTCTTCTCGTTTAGCGCTTATTTGTTCATCCTCTTTTTTTCTTAATCCTAACTTTTCAAGTAAGCCCATGTTTAGACGTCTCCCTTCGAGCAAGTCATTTTAGATGAGATTCAATATAAGTGTTATAGTTAATTTTAAAGGTTTGTATGATTACATTGTAAGGTATGCCATACAAGTTTACGTTTGACCTTTCGAGAATTTCGCGTTTTTTCTTTACAGAGATTACTAGAGCAGGATATAAAATAAGTATTCATAAAAAAATGGGGAGAACAGCTCAAGAAATTATAAAAAAGTTTAGAATTGACGAGGCTACAGGTCTTAACCTTTCTGATGCTGTGCTTATTATCCAAGACATTTTAGAAATACAAGCTAGAAACCTTTTAGAAAGACAAAAATTTCTTCAAACAAAAAAGAGAGCACTTTTTTTGCCACATTGTTCAAGAAAGTATATGGATAGCCGTTGTAAGGCATTATTTAATCCAGATATTCCGTCGTATACATGTGCTCATTGTTCACCAGATTGTTTAATTAATAAGGCAGTTTCTATTGCTGAGAAGAAGAAGTATGACGTATATATTTTACCTGGTGGTTCGTGCGTTCCTCAGATTCTCAGAGCTAACAATTATGAAGGTGTTGTTGGAATTGCTTGTGGAGAAGAGATAAAAATGGCTGGTGAATTGACGAAGGAGATGAATGTAGCGGGTCAAGCTATTCCTCTCATAAAGAACGGGTGTGCAAACACGTTTTTCAACATCGAAACGTTATACAATATCCTCTAATCTAATGGTATAGCCCTTTTTATAAAAAAGGAATAAATGTATTCATACAAGTACAGTTGAAACTATAAATATTCAAAATTTACTTTACAACTTCTCTTTTCTTCCAACGCAAATTTTTACTTCTACATTTTCTACATTTGACTGCTGTTGGAGCGTTTCTTACACCGCATTCCCTGCAAATCTTCATGTAAAGCCTATGTTTTTGAGCTAATGATTTCTTAATGGGATCCATGATGGGCATTTAATTAACCTCTATTTTATAGCTGACAATCAGATGCTATGCCAACAAATATACTTTTTGCCATTAATCTTTAGATACGTAGAAGTTTCTCTACGTCACTTGGCTTTTCTGCTACCTTAACACCTGCTTCTTTTAAGGCCTTAATCTTGCTTTCGGCTGTACCAGCTTTACCCATTACAATTGCCCCTGCATGTCCCATGCGTTTTCCAGACGGTGCCGAACGTCCAGCTATAAAAGCTACAATTGGTTTAGGATATCTCTCCCTAGCAATATATTCTGCTGTTAATTCTTCTAGGTTACCACCTATCTCCCCTATTAAAACTATTGCTCTTGTTTGAGAATCATTTTCAAACATTTTAAGTGTGTCAATAAAGTTTAATCCTGTAATTGGGTCTCCGCCTAAACCTAAACATGTAGATTGCCCTAGATTTTTTCTTGTTAGGCTTGACGCTATTTCATATGTCAGAGTTCCACTTCTTGAGACCATGCCAATATTGCCTGGTTTGAAAATGTGAGCGGGCATTATTCCAAGTTTGCTTTTTCCAGGAGTTATGATACCGGGTGTGTTAGGTCCTATTATTGTGGCATTAACGCGCTTTGCATATTCCATTATTTCTATAGAATCTTTTATGGGAATATGTTCTGTGATTATTACAAGGATTTTTATACCGTTTTCTAATGCTTCTAGTGCTGCGTCTGCCGCAAAGGGGGCAGGTACAAAAATTATAGAGGCATCAACCGAATGGTTTTCCTGTGCTTCTTCAACCGTGTCGTAAACAGGTAGGTTGCAAACTTTTGTTCCACCTTTTCCCGGAGTCACCCCCGCCACAATTTTTGTTCCGTATTCCAGCATCAGCTTAGTATGAAAACTTCCTTGAGCTCCAGTTATTCCCTGAACTATTGCATAGGTGTTTTTATCTATTATTATCCCCAAAGGATAAGCCTCCTTTTCGGGAGATTTCGACAACTTTTTCTGCTGCTTCTTCCATGCTGTCTAATACGGGAATTCCTGCTTCTGTTAGTATTCTTTTACCTTCTTCCTCGTTTGTTCCCACGAGCCTTATCACCATAGGTTTGGTTACTTCCATTTTCTTTTTTGCTTCCAATATTCCTTTTGCAACTTCGTCACAACGGGTTATTCCGCCTAGAATGTTTATGAATAAAGTTTCAACGTTTGGGTCAGAAAGAACTATTTTGAGGGCTAAGGCTATTTTTTCTGCAGATGCTCCTCCTCCTACATCTAAAAAATTTGCTGGTTTCCCGCCATAAAGTTGTATTGTGTCTAATGTTGCCATAACTAGTCCTGCACCGTTTCCTATTACGCCTATGTTTCCTTCTAGCTTGACGTAAGCTAGATCATTTTTTAGGGCTTCTATCTCTTGTGGAGATAGCTCACTTTCGCTTTCGAAAAATCTTTTCTTGTATTGGGGATGACGAAATAATGCGTTGTCATCCATTATTATTCGGGCATCAGCAGCGACAAATTCTCCTTCTGCTGTTTCAACTATAGGGTTCATTTCGATTAGTTCAGCATCATAATCAATGTTGATTTTATACAATCTTTCGAATATTTTTCCTATCGCATTAA
>MTML01000065.1 GCA_002011215.1 Archaeoglobus sp. JdFR-24 | reverse complement strand
TTTTTACTCCATTAGGGGTAAAATTAGTGAGGATACCTAAGGATTTTTGGATAACATTACAACTCACAACTTTAGAGGTAGGTGGTCAACATGTGTTAGACAAGTACAGTTTTGTATTTCTGTCACAAGATTTGCCATTAAAAATAGTAAGAAATTTTAGGGTTGACTTTTTGTGTTTACTTTACTATAATAAATGTAAGGAGGAATGAAGATAATAATTTTATTTTTATTTAGTTTATTGTTAATCTTTCCAAGTTCCAGTTGGGCAGAAGTAGATACTCTTTCTTCAAATGCTGATGCATGGATATTTAAAGCTTGTGGAAATCATAATTACGGAGACGATATTGGAATGCTTATTCAACGAAAATCAGTAGGATACTATAGAGATGGAATAATTCGGTTTAATCTTTCTTCAATTCCTGGAAATGCTGTGATTGACTCAGCTCTCCTTAGAATTTACTATATTGGGAGAGGTGATGCTAAATGTGAGGGTTTTAATACTAATGGAAAGCAAGAGCCAGACACCTTTACTGCTGGGGTTCATAGGGTTCTTGGAAGTTGGGATGAATCTACTGTTACATGGAATAACCAACCTTCTCATAACTCTACTGCGACAAGTTCTTCTTGTGACACTGTAAGTCCAGGGGATGCTGTAGAGTGGGTAGTGACTTCGGATGTAAAACTTTTCATAGAAGCAGATGAGCCTAATTATGGGTGGAAAATTATTCCAACAAAACCAGGAAAGTTCCCACGATTTGGGTGCAAAGAACACGATAACTCAAGTTATCACCCTATGTTGGAAGTAACTTACCATCTTCCAGATGACTCATTAATAATTACTCCCCAGTCTATTGCTCCACTTTCAGTAGATGTTGGGGAATCTGAGGTCGGAATGGTAAAGTTAACTATAGTAGCTCATCCTAATGCTGCTATTTGGACAAATATTAAACTTGACAGAATTGGAAATGGAAAGGACAGTGATATTTCTTGTATTAAAATTTACAAAGATGATAATGATGGAAATTTTGATGGAGGAGATATTTTAATTAGTAGTGGGTCTGATGTATTTAATAACGGAGTAGCTAATATAGATATTACTGACCAATCAATTACTACCTCTAGTCAAATATTTTTCATTGTATTTGATATTTCTTCATCTGCACAACCGGGGGTCACTATAGGACTTAGGTGTCCGAACAAAACTTATTTTGAAGTTGAGTATCCTGACGGTGTTTCAAGATATAACTTTCCTTTTGAATCTTCTACCAAAATAAAAGGGCATACTCTTTCACCAAAGGGTGATGCATGGATATATCAAGCTTGTGGAAATAATAATTACGGAGACGATATTGGAATGCTTATTCAACGAAAATCAGTAGGATACTATAGAGATGGAATAATTTGGTTTGACCTTTCTTCACTTTCTACAAGTACTGTAATTGATTCAGCTGTCCTTAGACTTTACTATATTGGGAGAGGTGATGCTAAATGTGAGGGTTTTAATACTAATGGAAAGCAAGAGTCAGACACTTTTACTGCTGGGGTTCATAGGGTTCTTGGAAGTTGGGATGAATCTACTGTTACATGGAATAATCAGCCATCTCATAACTCTACTGCAACAAGTTCTTTTTCTGGAACAGTGGGCCCAGGGGATGCAGTAGAGTGGACTGTAACTTCTGATGTAAAGTTTTTTGTGGATAATCCAAGTTCTAATTATGGGTGGAAAATTATTCCAACAACACCAGGAAATTTCCCACGATTTGGATGCAAAGAACATTCTAATTCAGATTATCATCCTATACTACTTATTTGGACTGGTTCTTCTGTTTATTATGTCCGGACTGATGGTAGTAATTCTAATTCAGGTACAGGACCCTCAGCTTCTGAAGCCTGGCAAACTATTACTCATGCACTAACCCAAATATCAGGTGGTGTTACTGTTTATGTTGCTCCAGGAAATTACACAGAAAATGCTATTGGGACAAATATTATAGGTTCTTCAAGCTCTAAGACNTATTTAATTGCAGATACCGATGGTTCTGAGTTTCCAGATATTTCTTCTGGCTCTGTAATCATAGAACCAACTACNTCTTCTTCTCCTACAATTGATTTAAATAATTGTGATTATTTTGTTATAGACGGATTTACAATTAGATATTGTACAGGTGGNGAAAATGCTGGACATATTATGTTGCGAAACGGTTCTGACAATGTGGAAGTTAAAAACTGTATTATTTACTCTTCTGGTGCAAGTGCCTCTGCTGCAAGAGGTATTAGAGTAGAGAATTCGNATTCTGTAAATATACACGATAATTATATTCATCATCTGTATGGTGCAGTTTCTATNGTGAATGGAAGTGATTACGCAACTATTGCAAGAAATAGATGTCATGACACATATGATGAAACAATAAGCATAAACTCCGATTTCATCATAGTAGAAAACAATGTTGGTTATAATAGCCAGGGAGGTATCTCTTTGTGGGGCGATGCAGACAATTGTGTAGTAAAAAATAACACTGCATTTAATAACTCAGATCATGGTATCAGAATATATACTGGTTGCGATAACAATACAGTATTCAATAATCTATGTTATAATAATACTAATTTTAATATTGGAGATGCGGGCACTGGCAATCAATTTGATTATAATTTTTGTTCAGGAACAGGTGGAACTGATAATGCAGGAACAAATGGGATAACCTCAGGAGACCCTCAACTTTTATCTACTGGACATATTAGAGCTTCTTCGGTTTGTAGAAATGTAGGAACTAGTAGTTTTAATGGCTATAGTGCTCCTTCTGAGGATATTGATGGGCAATCAAGACCCTTAGATGGAAACTATGATATTGGGTGTGATGAACGAGATGGTGGAAATACATATTATGTCCGCACTGATGGTGATGATAACAATGATGGATTAGCTTATTCTAAGGATAGAGCATGGGCACATATTGATACTGCTGCTCATAGAATGGCTGCTGGATGCACAGTATATGTTGCTCCGGGTACTTATCCTGAGGATGTAGAACCACAGCAAAGTGGTTCAGGAGAATCAGAAAGGACTTATTATATTGGTGATAATGATGCAAGTGAGTTTCCTGATGTCAGTGCAGATGATGTGATTGTAAATGGCGAGAATACAAGGAATTATGGATTTAGTGCTGATTATGGAGGTTACATTACTATTGATGGGTTTACAATAAAAAATACACTCCAGGATGCTATAACCTTTGGATGGACAGAATCAGGAGTGACAATTATTAATAATACTATTGATAATTGCGGAAGCGGTGTTAAGATTGAGGGACGAGATAATACAAATAATAAGAAATTTATAGTCAGTAATAATACTATAACTAATCTCACATATGGCTATGGAGTAGGAATTAGTATATGGGGAAGAGATAATTATATAGTAGATACTGTGATTTGCGAGAATAATACTATTGGTTCTCTGAGTGGTAGTTGGACAAATGGAATAAAAGTAGGTTCCCCTATTCAGTATCTTTCTCTTGTAAATAATACAGTTTATGAAGTTAGTGGAAGTAATTCTGATTATGGTTCAGGAATATTTTGTGATTCTGTGCTCGGGGGTTCTGTGGATAGAAATACTGTTTACTCTAATAACAGATATGGTATAAGACTTACAAGGTCTCATAATTTAACTATTTCTAATAATATTTGTTATAAAAATAGTCAAGCAGGGATTGGATTGCTTAATGCATCTAAAAATAATACTATAGTTAATAATACTTTTTATAATAACACTACACGAGGTATTTATCTTGACGAAGGAAGCACTACTGATACTGTATTTAATAATATCGTATGTGCAGATGGTTCAGGTAATTATTGTATTTATGTAAGTGATAATTCACAGTCAGGATTTGCAAGTGATTACAATGATTTATATTATACTAATGGAGCTATTTGTGGATATTGGGGAGCAGATAGATCAGACTTAAGTGCATGGAGGACCGCGTCTTCACAGGATAATAATAGTATTTCAGACTATCCATCATTTATTGATACCGCAGGGACAAATTTTCATATTGAAAAAACTTCTCCTTGTACAGATGCAGGAACTGGGACTTTTAATTCTAAAAGTGCTCCAACTTATGATATAGATAATGAGACAAGACCAATGGGTGGAGGTTATGACATAGGAGCTGATGAAGCAGTAAAATGGGTAACAAGTAGTGATGATTCTATTATTGTTACCTCTCCTGGAGAATTTGAGATCATTTTTCATGGTAATTATGGAGGAACAATTAGGTATTGGTATGACCTTGAGAATGACGCTAATAAGAGTACAAATTTAGCACCAGATTTAATTGATTTTAAAGGATTATTTAATCTCCATTATGAAAGTCCAAATAATACTTACTGGGAACTTGCTTGTGATACAGTCAGTTCTGGTTCTGGGCATGAGTTCAAAGTAATAGAAGAGTCTGATACAAGAGTAAGAGTTTTGATTAAAGGACATATGAAACAACGTGATTCTCCATATACAGAGGATGCAAATTCTGTAATAAATACTATATATACAATATATAGAACAGGACAAGTTTATGTTAATTTAACAAGAGAACGGCTTAGCTCTGATTTAAGTGTATATGATATGAGATTAGGATTAAATGTAGATGCTGGTAATACTGGGGAATGGAATCATGCAACTGAAACTAACGATCCATTTGCTGATGAAAATGATTATGATATGGATGCAACTAACAAAGAGGATGACTTTGTAATTCAATATGGTACTTCTCCCACAAATGAGCATAAGGCATCTGTGTTATTTGCAATGCATAAAGATTGGACCACGAGCAATGGACACTTAACTCAAGCAACACACATTACTTCTTATGTAACTAATACAGAGCGTTGTATAGGGTGGGAAGATAAGACTAATCCAATTACATGGACACAAGGTACGAATGAAACTTGGCACTTTTTACTTAGGCTTAAACCTGATGTTGATGTAATGAATTCAGCGGCTACTGCTAAGCCGTATAGTGATGATTATAGGAATCCAGATTCACCAACTATGTTAGATGGTACATTTTTGACAGGTAGTTCTGCTTGTAATGGGGATGCAAATCAAGATGGGTTTAATGAAGAAGAAGGATGTTATGAATTTCAAGCAAAAAAGAATCATTTATTATTTCAGCATGTAAATGCGGGAACTTATACTAAATATAATCCCATATACAAGATACATGAAATTTATCCTATAACAAACAAACAGAACCGAACACTATTTCATTCAAGACTTGATAGTGAAAGTGATATCACTTCACCACAATATGGAACAGGAGGTAGGAATGATGGAGCTACCTTTGTNCTTGCTAAACGTGGGTANGGAGTAAGGTTTGATGCAGTTGGAGAGAAAATATTAATCCCTACAAATGAAAATTTTAACAAAGCAAAGGGAACGATAGAATTTTGGTATAAACCTAATTATGACCATGATGATGGAGTAATGCATCAAATTTGTGGTTATTATAATTCAGCAACAAATGATACGTTTCAAATTTTAAAGTGGGTTGATAATAGTTTAGGATTTAATGTAGAGGAGCCTGATGGAGGAGATTGTTCGGTAAAAATTCCGCCAGATAAATACTCTTGGAAAGCTGGAGAATGGGTTCATATAAGGGTTACATGGGATGATACAAAACCTATACCTAAGCAACTTAAACTTTATTTAAACGGAGAAGACCTTACTCCATATAATGATTTTTCTCCAGCTGACTATAATTCAGCAAATTATACTCCTCCTGATAGCTTTGTTATTGGCAATGTTAATGGTTCATATAACACTGATGGAGTAATTGATGAATTTTATATTTATGATGATGTAATTGGTGGTACGCCTGATCAACCAACAATTGGTAATCCTACAAATATAGAATTACCTACAGTTCATATTAATGGTGTTCTTCAGACAGAAGGAGTTGATTATAGGTTATCGCAATCTCTTTTAGCAGCAACCTATGTGATTCAATTGCTTAGAGATATAAATTCAAATGATGTAATTGAGATAAATAGATATGATCCATATGCTGTTGAACTTTTATCATTTACTGCAATACCTGGGTGGGAAGAGATAGTCCTAATATGGGAGACAGAAGTTGAAGTTAGTAATAAGAAGTGGTTAATTAAGAGAAGAGAAGAACAAAAAGGTAAAGAGAAGATAATAGGAGAAATTCCTTCTTATGGGAAACCTCATACATATATGTATAGAGATTCATTAGTTAAAGCTGGTATTCCTTATTGGTATAGACTTGGTAGTGTAAGGCTTTTAGGGGATACGGTGTGGCATAAGGAAGTATCTTGTGTAGCAAAGGCGTATAAGATTTTCAAGTTTGCACTTTATCAGAGCTACCCAAATCCATTTAAAGGAAAAACATATATTAAGTATATTGTACCTGGAAAGTTTCCTACTAAAGAGAAGGTATACACTTCATTAAAAGTTTATGACATAACTGGTAGGCTTGTAAGGACGCTTGTAGATGAGAAATTAATACCAGGCGAGTACATAACAGAGTGGGATGGGACTACTAATAGGGGACACAAAGTATCATCTGGAGTATATTTTTATCGCTTACAAGTAGGTAAAAAAGTTTCACCTCGCAAATTAATATTCTTCTATTAATGTAAAAAAAGATGCTTTGTTGAATATGTAAAATTTCTTCTTAAAATTTTCCTTTTCTTTTGTCAATATAATATGTAGATTGTCCAACACATATTGACCGGGCTAAAATGTTTAAACTGTTAAAAAATATCTCGCAATTGGATGAATTTTACTCTATAATGAAATTGAAATACTGCACATGAAAAATTTAACTTATCTGGAGTTATATAAACGAGAGCCAAAAATCGGACGTTTCCTACTTATAACCCATTATTTCAAAATACACTGGGTTGACGATGAGGAGTTTTATGTTCCGAAGCTTTCTAATTGAAGGGAGTGAGGTACAGACTGCAGTGTGTATTATAGAGAAGACATTATGGTAGAGGAATGGGAGGTAACGCAGGTTGGATAAAGTTGAAGGATTATTATTCGTGGATTAACATAAGGATTGCTTATTTCCCGGCATTATTTCTGGATAACATTACCACTCACAACTTTAGAGGTAGGTGGTCAACATGTGTTGGACAAGTACAATTCTTTCTACATCTATGGAGACGATAAGAGCCCTCACTAAATGCCTCAAAGAAATAGATAGGGCTATTGTAAAAGAATTTGATGCTTTTAATACCACTCTTAAGTCAATTCGTGGGCTTGGCCCTGTTTACAGTGCAAGTATTTTTGCAGAGATAGGAGATATTGGGAGGTTCAAGAAAGAGCGTCAAATTGCAAAATTTGCATGACTTGTCTGGAAGAAGAGAGTTTCAGGAAATTTTGAGGCAGAAGAGACCAGGATGATGAAATCAGGTAATAGGTATTTGCGATATTATCTAATTGAAGCAGCAAACTGTTTAAGGATACACAATTTGGAGTATAGGAACTACTATCTGATGAAGTATGGTGAGGTAACAAAGCACAGGCATAAGCGAGCTTTTGTCTTAA
>MTML01000134.1 GCA_002011215.1 Archaeoglobus sp. JdFR-24 | reverse complement strand
TCGGTGAGTAAAATCTGTTCATTTCACTCATTACTTCCTCAACCGCTTTCTCGAGGGATGAGGCTTCATTGTAGGCCGGGAGGACTATGCTTACTGCTTTCCTATTTCTATCCATTCAAAAAAAGTAGAATGTTTGGTTATTTAAATTTCGGGTTTTCTTCAAAGACAAGCATATTGTTTCCATACCTCCCTATAACAGAAAACGGATCAGGTTTTAAGTCTGAGGATGCTTTTTTAAGGATCAAAAACCTTTCAGGCTTTAAATCTGGAATTCTGTCCCCCATATGATTTCTGTAAATCAGTTCTGAAAGATTTATCCCGTAAACCCTATCGAATATTATTGATGGAGTGGTCAATCTGGCATTAACTTCAATCACATATGGTTCCCCGGATGGAGGGCAAATGATGTCCACTCCCACATATCCGTGCAACCCGGGAATTATTTCGACTGCTTTAACAGCCAGTTCTTTAACCTGTTCTACAATTTCTGTAATCTCCAAAACTCCAGTGGATTTATCTTCCATCGTGAGGAACTTAAATGGCACCTCAGCCCCTTTATACCTGAAGTTCTCTATAAGCTGCCCGTTAATGCTTAAAACCTTTATTTCATCACCTACAATAAGACTTACACTTAAATTACTTCCATGAATGATCTCCTGGGCAATGAACCCCTTCGGGATTTCTTCAACATATTCATCAGAATCAACAACACTTATCCCCTCCCCTCCACAAGACCGTTCCGGTTTTATTAGAAAAGGGGGGTTGAGAGGCTTTTTCGATGTCTCAGGCATATTTACCTTATTTTTTAAAAATTGATAGGTTTTCCATTTATTTGAAGCTATCTTAACTCCCTTAGCTTTAGATCCAAGATTTTCACTTCCAGATCTATCGATTAATCGGGTAAGTTCAAGCAACAGTCCATCATCTTCAGGTGCCACTACCAGAGAGTATTCTGATTTTTCTGAAAAGTGTGTGAAACTTTCCATGAAATCCTCTTCCTGAAACGAGGGCAAATCTAAAGACAAGGATTCCTGAAATTCCGGTTTTATAAAAGAATTAACTTTAGCGAATTTACTGAATCCACTGTATAATGATTCAAACATTCCGAGCCCTTCAACCACAATTTCTTCAGGAACCGGACCTCCACAGGTAACATACTCAAATAAAAAGATGTCCATGAACTCAAAATTTGCTTAATTTATTTAATTTTATCTAATTTTATCTTATCTCACCCATCCATGCTACTGTACATGTTTAATGTAGTTCAACATAACTTCACTTAAAGGCTACAGACTTTCAGGTCTTTTCTCCTTCACTAACTTCTTCACTAACCTTCAAACTCTCATCTTCAATTACTTGCTTATCAACCCTCTTACCAACTTGCTTCTCAGCTTCTTTTTCTTTACTCTTTTCCTTCGAATCATCAGGATAATCTTCAAAATCTTCTTGATTCAGTATGATGGCAATATCAGCAGAATTTTTCAAAGCTGCAGAGAAGCCAGGTTCTGCACCAATAATGATGGTCTCCTTCCCCATTTCCATGGCCTTTTTTAGAACTGCCTTGAAGTCAGCGTCCCTCGTTACAAGAGCGAGGGCATCAATTGACTCATTATATATAAGTTCCATCGCTTCAACAGCCATTCTCACATCCACATCACCAGATGTAATAATCGGTTCAAAGCCCTGGTTTTCTATCGCTTCCACAAGCTTATCTCCCGCATACTGGTTTAAGAATACTCTTGCAACCTTTATATCACCATATTCCAGTATAATCTCACGTATTTCATGTAGGTTGATGTTAAATTCTTTCCTGAGCATGTTGGGGCCATCAATAAGTAGACCTACCTTTCTTCGATCACCTTTCTTAGAAGAAATATAACTCCTGATTTTCTGCAGTTTTCCAAGACTTATACTTCTTTTGAGAGCCATTTCACCACTACCACCATAACCATTTCACCACTACCAACCAAAAGCCCATAACTTTCTTGTTTATTCAGGTTTAAAAAATTTTTGAGTATTTATGTTCTCCAATCCTATTTTACAAAGATAACCAATCCTCACTTAAACTCTCAAATTTCAAAAAATCTTCTTGCATTTTCAGCTACTGCATTGACCACATCTTTTTCCTCTGATTCTCTTTGAACAGCAATTTCCTTCAAAGCATAGATAACATTTGCCGGTTCGTTTCTTCCTCTTTTTGGCGAAAGAAATGGACTATCACTCTCTATTACCAGGTTTTCAAGATCCACTTTTGAGGCAAGTTGCTGATGTTTTTTTGAAAAGCAGACCATCGTAGATAGCGAAATTAAATAACCATTATCCTGAGCAGCCCTCATGGCTTTAACATTTCCACTGAAGCAGTGAAACATGCATTTTAAATCATATTTTTTCAGAATGTTCAAGACATCAACTTCCGACTCCCTCGCATGTATCACGACAGGTTTTTTCAATTCCTCTGCCAGATCTAGAAATTCTAAAAAAATTTTTTTCTGCTTTTCTACGGGAAGTTTGCTCTTAACCCTATCGAGGCCGATTTCTCCAATAGCAACAATACGATCTGCATTATCTTTTATCTGATCTTTTATGTAATCTATGTTCTCACCAACCCTCATGTTAGGGGAGAGGCCGAGAGTTATGAAAACACAATTATAGCCCAGTCTAAGGGCCCTGTGGTTTGAGATTGAATCATATCCTGAGACAATCATATTAGTAACACCAGATGCTTTTGCCCTCCTTATCACTTCATCCCTGTCTTTATCAAAGGTAGCCATCTGTATATGGCAATGCGAATCAATCAGATCGTACATTATATATTCCACCAAAACGAGATTTTAAGTTCTTCTCTGTTGAAATCCAATCACTTCGGCCCCATTGCTTGACTCAACTCTTATTTCTCATTTTTTTAAGCATGAGGTAGTTAACAGCATTAATAACCGCATCTATTGATGCCATTATAATATCCGGTCCGGCTGCTCTTGCGGTGAAAGATTCCCCGTTTTCGTCTTCAACAGTGACATAAACTTCAGCAAGTGCGTCACTTCCACCAGTTATTGCATCCATTCTGAATTCAGTTATTCTTGCACTCTTGCCCACCAGATCCGTTACAGCTTTCAAAGCTGCATCAACCGGTCCAACTCCAATTGCTGAAGTAACTTTCTTGCTGTCGAAGACATTAGCGTTAATAACAGCAGTCGGGGTTATCCTGTTCCCCGTAAGAACAGTAATTTCATCAACAAGTATCGCCCTTTCCTCTTTCCTCAGTTCACCAAGCACAACTTCTGCAATGGTGAAAAGATCTAAATCGGTAACCTTTTTACCCTTATCTCCCAGCTCCTTGACTTTTTCAACGATTTTTGTGAGGTTATCTTCATCAACAGGATATCCTGCATCTTCGAGCATTTTCTTTATCTGGTGTCTTCCAGCATGCTTTCCAAGGATTATCCTTCTCCTATGTCCAACCATTTCAGGTGTAATGACTCCGGGTTCGAAAGTCGATGATTCCTTTATCACTCCATGGGCATGAATTCCACTTTCATGGCTGAAGGCATTGTCACCGACAATTGGCGTGTTTGGTGGCATTCTGAATCCTGAAAACCTTTCCACAAGCTTGGACGTTTCAACAAGATATTCAGTCCTGATATTGGTTTCAATTCCTTCAATACTTTCAAGAATCATCACAACCTCTGCAAGATTTGCATTACCGGCTCTCTCACCTATTCCATTCACAGTAACCTGAACCTGATTTGCACCAGCAAGAACAGCAACATATGTGTTCGCTGTTGCAAGCCCAAAATCATTATGGCAATGAACATCAATTGGAACCTTTAAATGACTTCTGAGATCTTTTATAAGCTCATGGAATTTGAAAGGGGTTGCGATTCCCACAGTATCAGGAACATTTACAATATCAACACCGGCATCTTCTACAGCTTTATAGATCTGCCTGAGATAATCAATTTCAGTTCTTGTAGCATCCATGGCAGAGAACATACATTCCCTTCCATGCTCCTTGATGTACTCAACCGCTTCAACAGATAAATTTACGATTTCCTCCCGGCTCTTTTTTATCGTGTGATCTATCTGAATCTTTGAAGTTGAGATAAAAATATGAACAAGATCCACTTCCGCATCAAGAGCTGCATCTATATCTTCCCTAACAATTCTGGCAAGACCGCAAATTTTTGAATTCAAACCTGAATTTACTATTGCTTTAACAGCCTCAAACTCACCTTTTGATGCGACAGGAAATCCAGCCTCTATTACATCAACCCCAAGCTTATCAAGCTGCTTGGCGATCTGGATTTTGTAATTTAATGGAAACGAGACTCCTGGTGTTTGCTCCCCATCCCTGAGAGTCGTATCGAATACTGTAACCTTCAATATATCACCCCTACACCTTCTTCAAATACTTCAAACATCCGCTCCATCCACTCTTACACGATATTATTAGAGCCTCACACAATGCTATTAGATAAAGCCTTTGAAGATAGTTTCTGAGTGCTGTATGTGCTTATAACCCTTTCCGTCTCTCCGCTCCGAGATGATTTCGACAATATTCGTGAGGCTGTGAGAGTTTACAAAATATTTTTAACGTTACTGAATGAAATGTGTTCATGCCATACAATGATCTCAGAGCTTTCATTAAAAAGCTCGAAGAAGAGGGGGAACTTGTCAGAGTGCAGCAAGAAATAAGCCCTGTTCTGGAAATGACGGAACTGACAGACAGAGCAGTAAAAGAAGGTGGAAAGGCTATTCTATTTGAGAGACCTAAAGGATATAACATACCAGTCTTGATGAATGCCTTCGGAACAGAGAAAAGAATGAAAATGGCTCTTGAGGTGGAGAGGCTTGAGGAGATTGGTGAGAGGCTTACTGGAATGACGAAAATTCGACCTGCTGGACTTATTGATGGAATAAAAAGCCTTTCTGTTCTTAAAGATGCCATGAGTTTCATCCCCAAGACCGTAAAAAGGGGTGCCTGCAAAGAGGTGATAATGAGCGAACCAGATCTTGAGAAGTTCCCGATCCTTAAATGCTGGCCCCATGATGCGGGCAAATTTATAACTTTTCCAGTCGTCATAACAAAAGATCCGGAAACTGACGAATTGAATGCCGGGATGTACAGAATGCAGGTTTACGATTCCAGAACGACCGGCATGCACTGGCAGATACACAAGCATGGCGCATCACATTTCAGAAAAGCAGATGGAAAGCTTGAGGTTGCGGTAGCGATAGGCGTTGATCCTGCCATACTTTATTCAGCTACAGCTCCACTTCCCGGAGGAATTGACGAGTTCATGTTCGCAGGATTCATCAGAAAGGAAAGAATAAAGCTAATAGATTGCGAGACCGTGGATTTAAAGGTACCTGCAGATTCCGAGATCGTTCTCGAGGGGTATGTTAAGCCCGACGAGTTCAGGATAGAGGGACCATTTGGAGACCATACAGGCTATTACACCCCTCCCGAGCCATATCCTGTTTTTCACATAACCACCATAACACACAGAGAAGATCCAATTTACCATGCCACAGTCGTTGGAAAACCACCGATGGAAGATGCATGGCTTGGAAAAGCAACTGAGAGGATCTTCCTTCCCATTATCAGGATGCTATATCCCGAAATTGTCGATATAAATCTCCCGGTGGAGGCTGCTTTCCACAACCTGGCAATTGTGTCAATAAAGAAGAGCTTTCCCGGACAGGCAAAAAAGGTGATGTTCGCTTTGTGGGGTATAGGGATGCTTTCCCTCACCAAAGTGGTTATCGTGGTCGATGACGACATAAACATCCATAACATGCAGGAAGTTATCTGGGCAGTTACGAGTCGTTTTGATCCTGCCAGAGATGTCGTAATAATAGATAACGCTCCCATTGACTCCCTCGATCATTCAACCTATTTGCCGAATCTTGGAGGTAAGCTGGGAATAGATGCAACAAGAAAATGGGAGGAGGAGGGTTTTACAAGAGAGTGGCCTGAAGCAGTAGAGATGGATCCAGAAATTAAAAAAAGGGTTTCAGAGATATGGAGGGATCTGAGGGATAAAATAATTGGGAGATAAAATAGTTTATTAAACCCAATTTAAGTCCAATCAAACAGAAAAACTAGAATTCGCCGGTGGAGACTGAAAAAGGGCCCTTTGATTGTAGAACCAGAAGATAGTATAAATCTCTTTAATGATTTATCCAAAATTACATGAACGCCCGGCTGAAATATCTAAAAACCCTAAAATCTAAAAAACATTTAATACTCTTTATACCAATTTATTATTATGAAATATTCAGATTATGTTGTATCAAACTCCCAAAGACTCGTTGAATATCTCAGTATATTTCCGGAATTTATTGATAAGCAAAGAGATAAGTTTGATAGATTTATAAAAATGCTTGAGGGTGGGGACGCAGTTCATGTGTATGGCATTGGCAGAAGTGGTGCTGTGGCACTGTGCTTTGCCATCAGACTCAAACATTTTGAGAAGAAATTTGGCCACAAGGTGTGGTGGTTGGGAGATGAAGTTAGGGAGAAAATTAACAAAAGAGATGTGATTATTGTTTTCTCCGGTTCAGGAGAGACTGCCGAGGCAATTTTTGTTGCAAAAAAGGGAAAGGAGGAGGGGGCGAAACTTATTGCCATCACTTCCTACCCTAAATCCACACTTGGAAAACTGGCCGATCTCATAATTACGCTTCCCGGTGGTTTAGAGAAGGCAAAGGGGTGGAAGTATCTTGAAGCACAGGTTTCAAAAAACAATTCACCTTTCTATGGCGCAGGGGAGTTTGAGCTGATGACATATCTGCTGCAGGAAGTTCTTATAATGGCAATTGGAGAATACAAATCCATTTCAAAGAATACGGTTATAAAGGAGCACATAGAGGATTCATGATGCTGGATGATACAGGTTTGATAGAATTGAGTATCATAATCTGATCCCATATCCTCTCACGCTAAAGCGTGTAAAGATAATGGAAAGATACTAAAACATCTAACTAAAGAGAGAGCCTGTCAACCCTATCAAAAACTCCAGCTATTCTGCAAAAGGTCGTCACTCTGTTTAGTTGAACCAGATCATCCTCATCAAGATTCTTCTCAACCTCGGAAAAGAATATGTAATCTCCAAGGGCCGATCCCGAGGGCCTTGATTCGAGTTTCCTGAGATTGATTTTTCTGCTGGAGAAAACTTCAAGAACATCCTTCAATGCCCCAGGCCTGTCTTCCACTCCAAAAAACAGTGACGTTATTTTTCCTCTCCTTTCAGAAGCCCCTTTCTGTCTGATAAGGTAAAATCGAGTAACATTTCTTTCCTTGGCATCCTGAATTCCCTTTTTAAGAATGAACAGATTGTAAAGATTGGCTGCGTTATCAGAAACGATCGCACAGGATTCATCATCAAGCATTGAAACAGCGTCCGATGTGCTTGAGGTGTATCTGATTTCTGCCATTGGAAGGTAATTGTTTATGAACGCCGAGCACTGGGCTATTGCCTGAGGATGAGAATAAATCCTTTTGATGTCCTTTAATTTCATTTTTCTTTTTGCTGCGAGAACGTGGTTTATTTCCATTGTTGTTTCGCCGAATACTTCAACATCGTACTTTA
>MTML01000122.1 GCA_002011215.1 Archaeoglobus sp. JdFR-24 | reverse complement strand
GATCTGACAAAACTTTTTGTGCACATCCATACCTGCATACAACATTTTACCGCCTCCTTCATGCTTATATGGAGGCGGGCTTTAACATATCATCAGCCCCATAATAGAAACTGGTAAAGAACAAGAAATTGATTTTGTGTATAATGGAACTTTTGAATTAGGACTGGAAAACAAAACTTGTTTTCTTACAAAACAATCTTTCGATTCCGCATTCACTCCAAAAATTACCCCTACAAAAACTTCCTCCAATGAAAACGCTATTTTCAAAGTAAATCCGGGATTAACCGCATCCAAAGAATTTAACATTACCCGAATCATCTTAAAAATCCTTTCAATTATCGATTCCTTAACATACAGCGTTTACATAAAATGTGGTGATACAGTAAAATATGTCAAAGGATTGAGTTTCTGGAAAACACATAGAATAAATGCAGATGATAAAATTTCTACTGGAATTTTGGGAAAGGATATTTCCATAAAATTCGGATTTAGCTTACTGCCTTCTATTAGGGAAAGAGCTATTAAGCTGGCTGTAAATTTTAAAGTAAGGAAACTGTGGCTGATCCAAAATAAAGAGATGCCACTGGAAATAATTGCATTTTTCAGAATTCCTGATTCTAAAGATGGAAAATCAGATCATCTAGTTTTACTTGGCTATGCTTCAGAGGATGCTCCTAGATTTGCATCACTACGTTTTTCAATGGGCACCAATGGAAAGGCATCTATTGATTTAATAAATCGTAAAGCAATTGAAAATCTAACTTTAATTGCTGGAATTGGAAGAAGAGTGGTCGATAAATATGGCAATGTGGCTCTTAAAAACCTCACAAGATTTGATATTCAATTTGCTCCCCCTCCTTCGCGTTTCAATATTGTTTTTGATACGAGTGGCTTTGCTTTAGATCCCATCAATGTTACCATTCAGAGTTCTTCACCGGTGACCATATTATCTTCTGTTAGAGGGAGGAATTTCTCAATTGAATTTTTATTTGATAAAATTAATGAATCTATCCTTATTGGTTTCTCTTGGAGCAAAGGCATCTTAGAATGCATAAATAATCATTTAATAGATAAGATACAGGTAAAAGCTATTGGAGATTTCAAAAATGCCACCTTCATTGATATTGGTGATGTCAACTACATTAACAATATGCAACCTGTAATATATGGCGATGTTAGCAATGATGCTGAAAATAGCTATATATATTGTTTTGGCAGAGAAATATTTCCTATTCCAGATTATGTATCAATAAGTATTGAAGACATTTTCAAAATAATGAGGAGTATGCCTTTGATTATTCAAAACAATATAACTACAATTTATTCAATAGAAAATGTTGGGGCAAGCAATAAAAGGCATTTAACTCTCGAAAAAGGTTATCAACTGGAAATGAAAATGTGCGGAGTATCTGCCGATTTTCTTTTACACTGGAGAGACTTTACATATGCCTCCTTTATTACCAACCTCAGCATAAAGCATTTAGAAACTTATCTTGCAGATCTTTCAAAGCCAAAATATAATTGGTCTGTTAAAGAAAAAGGATTTATTGGTGGGTTATTAGGAAACAGCTTTTACATTAAATTTGCAAATATTCATATCCAGAATGTTTCACTTAACCTATCTGGAGGAAAGGGAAATATTATTATTGAGCATGTAGACAGCGTGCCTATTATATTCTGGATAGGAACAAAGGAAAGTAAAAGGAATTTAAATATTACAGGTTGTATTAACAGCACACCACATGGATTAATTAATATAACATTTCAACCAAATAGAATTAGCTATCGCGCAAGCTCTACCATTAACAACACAACTGTAGTCATTAACTATTCTGGCTTGAAGATAGGGCTATCAATGCTTGGATTGCCAGAAGAAATGGAAATTTTATGGAACCTTACTGCATCCAATATTTCCATAAATATGAGTAAACCTATAGATGAAATTTCTGTTTTCGCTGCCTGCAATTATACATCTCTTCTCAATGGAAGTTTTCCTGATCCCCCTAACGCTAGAAAAGATTTAGTCGCTTCCTTTAAGATACTGGGTATACCAAGCTTTTATGTAAACTGGAGTGATGGAATAGAGTATGGAGGAAAGTTATCTGAATTCGCTCCTGTTAGTGAAATTCAATTTAAGATTTTAAAAGCGGATAACCAGGGTAATTTTATTTACTATGAACCACTCTCTGGCGAATATTATCTCACCTTCTATGCCATTATAAGCTCTCTCAGCCTCTCTGGCTTAGAAGTTCTGGGAATAAATGCTAGGCTATTCAATCCGCAGCATATCAAATATAACTCCTCAGAAAACAGAATATATCTCAAAATGAATACAGGCAGAGAGAAAGCAAGCTTAGAAATTCGAGCTTTTGCCAGCCTCGATTTCATTCCTTTTGTAGCATATGCAGATATTCTTTTCCATTCAATTCCAGAGAATATTGAAATTTCTTTTGATACAAAGGATTTCAACAATTTTCATTATAATGCCAGCGACGGCTGTAGAGTAACAGCTACAGTTGAATGCGGAGATCCTTCCATTCTCAGCAGACTTCCCCCACCTACGGGGCTTGGAATAAAAATAAGGCTGAAATACTGGTATGGTTTAATTGCAGTACGAGGACTATTAGATATAGATATCCCAAAGGAAATGAATTTCTGGTATTTCATGGGAGATGATAACAGATTCATGATACGTATCAAAGGGGTAAATGTTTCAAGAGGTGTGGACATAAACTGTTATGTTGATTCAAGCTTTATACAAAATAGCATTTTCCGTTTTTACATGACAAATATACCAGATGAAATTTTTGTAAGCGTAAATCTTTCTGACATGAAAAATTGTTATGTTAGTTATCAAGCAAGTTGTGGAATCGGCTTCATTTTTACAGGAATACATAGACCTGATAACAGCAATAACAGCAAGATAGGATGGGCAGCATATGTTAATATAAGCGATATTCCAAAATATTTCTCCATAGGATTCGGAATGGATGAATATCCACATCTTGACTATGATGCTTCTTCTGCTGGCTTAGATATTAGTGTTCTACTCAATGGCTCCCGTTTCAAAGGCGTTATTAATTTTCCGCCGCCTCTTGCAGCACCGCCTTTCCTTTATCTTAAAATCATAGATCTTCCCTCATGTGGAGTAGCATTATATTATAGTGATATAATGGAAGCAAAGATAATCGCCAAAACAGAAGATCCGTCACAAAAAATTGGAGAGATATATGTTAACTTTAATGCAATTTTAAAACCAACTTTTGATGGCTTATTGAGCTTTAAAAAAGGTTTAATGAATTTATGCCCGGTGTATATTAGTTTATTTGATATTGGAATATATGGTAACGCTATTTTAAAATTCACGCCCACTTTTGGTATTAAAAATTTTGTTTTTATCTTAAGACGTTTTAATTATTTGGAATGCAAACTAGATACCTTAGAATTAATAGTTAAACTTAATGGGGAGCCAGATGCAAGCTTTATGATGAATTGGTCGCTTTCTGCTTCCATAGATATAGAAATGAGTTTGAAAGTTGGCGTATACGTGTCAATAGGATTTTTTGTTAAAATTCTTTGGTGGAAAATAAAATTCAAAATAAAAACGTGGAAACGCGACATATTTAAAGTCAACTATAAGAAAGAGTCATATTCTTTAGATATGGTTAAAAAACTTTGTATTTATCAATGGGAAGATAAATGGAGGGATAGAGAAATCGGCATCAAACACATTATTAGATTTCATTGGAAATGGCCGCACATTAAAGAATATTATAATAAGATATACCTGACTAAACCGGGTAAATGGCATATCATGGTTTTACCTCGTTCCTTTCTCCATATACATATCCCAAAAGATATACTGGATGGTATCGCAAGAATTTATGTCTTTCTTAGATATTGGCACAGATTTTGGAAATCTATAAGGATAACGAGGTGAAAAAATGAAGAAAAATATTTCACATGGTTTAAAATTCCTCCTCATAATTGCAGTAGCAAGTATTATCATTTTTGTTATTCCCTTCATTATAAAAGCAGAAATGCATATTTATGAAAGAGGTAGCCTTACCATTACAAGCACTGCTCCAAACTCAGGCTTTGTTTACAAAAAATTTGGTACCTATGATTTAGAAAAAGGCGATTTAACCATGGTTATTGTTGGCTTGGATTTAAGCGATGTTCAGTGGTGGGATCCGATACCACCGACAACGGGAGGAAGCAAAAAAGGAGTCGTTGTGTTAGTTGGAGGAATTGGAGGTACTGGCATACCTGATTTTGCAAATAATTCGAACTGGTGCCAGGTATTCAGCAATGTTTCTGCAGGAGCAGTTAACTGGCAGAACGTTACCATACCAAATAGGGAAGGCAGTGGATACACAAGCTACCAATTTGATGCATATTATATAGATTTAAATGGCACAGTTTATACGGCAAATGGAATCCATTATAAGCCAGAGAAATGGAAAGGAGAACATCATAATGAATCTGTCTATGATAAATTTGATTTGCTTCTCCACTGGAAGAAAAATGGCAACATTTATCAATTTTACAGCCTCGTTTTAATGCATCGCTCTTCTGCTACAGACGAAGGATACAGTGGGCAATGGAATGTAGCATTAAATAATGTTGACAATGCAACAAAAGCATGGATTAATCTTACCCTCCCCCCAAATAACCCCTTGAATATATCAAATGTAAACTATTCTTCTTTCTCTCCTTTCATTGCAGTAAAATCTTTAGCAACTGGAGCAGCAAAGCTGGATACAATTTCATGGGATATGGTTTATATAAATTATACCGCTACTCCAAATATAATCTGGGTGGATGATGACTGGAAAGGTAAAAGTCCAGGAGATACGGTAAACGGCCATACCTTCGGCTATGATGCCTTTGCTACCATCCAAGATGCAATAAATGCGTATAAAAGCAGTTACTTTGGAATAGGAGACCCATCTCACTTTGAATGCAAAATCATTGTGAATCCTGGAATATATCATGAAAATCTCGTAATAAATAAATCTGTTACTATAATTGGAAACGAGTCAAACACCACCATAATAGATGGCAATGGTTCCACATGTCTTTTCATAAATGGATCAGGATTAACAGAAACATTAAATATTTTCATAGAGGGCTTCTCCTTTAAAAATAGCACTGACTATATCATCAAAGCAATAGATATTCCAAATGGAAGTGCTATAAGATTTAGGAATAACAAGGTTATTAACGGAGATGCCTATGGATGGTATAGTAAAGGTTCGCACAGTGAACTTTACATTTACAACAACACCTTCTCTAATATATGGCATGCCATTCATTTAGAAAAATGGACAGGAAAAGTGAAAATTTTTGATAATGAATTTACTCAATTGCATAAGCATCCAGTAGATAACTCTCCTCCAGTAGGTATAGCATACCTCCATTACGGCAACTCAAGCATAATACCAGATAAGCACATAATTTACAGAAATTATTTCTATAACTTTAATAATAGCGGAACAGCCATTTACGTTTCAGGTGGAATGAGTGGAAAATTACCTGCCAAATATGAAAATATGGAGATTAATTATAATACAATTGATGCTAAAAAAGGCATTCATTTGCTAAATTTTGCACCAAATGTGAGCTCATCATCAGAAGGAGGAATATACGATTCCATAATACTCAATAACAGTATCTCTTCTTCACAAGCATGCATCATCATAGAGGGAAAATGCACAAACATATCTATAGTTGGAAATAATTTTAGCGGCGCAGGAGATGGAATAAAATTACTTGTTAAAAATGGGCATGGAGCTTCCAATATAAAAACGCATTTCAACAATTTTGCTACCAGTCTATCATATGGAATAAATAGTGCTGTTTCCTCGCAAGTAAATGCTACGAAAAATTGGTGGGGTAATGCTAGCGGACCAACACATCCTTCAAATCCTGGTGGGGTGGGTTGTAACATAAATGGCAATGTGCTTTTCAACCCATGGCTGTCTGCTGAATATGATTATCCCCATTGCTACTTTGTGTTTGTAAAAGGAGAAAAAACAATAGATGCTATCTCCCAAACCAATACAATCCTTTCTTTAAACTCTTCTGCTTTTAATTCAATCATTATTGGGAAATATAAGAATACGCCTACTGGCCACTTTGACACAGGGATGTATGCTGTGGGAGGTGCTATAGAAATCATCGTTGAAGATATTTCTTTAATACAATGGCCAGCCAACGTTACCATGTATTACACCAGCCAAGACATTGCCAACGCAAGTATTGGTGAAGAATTTTTGCAGGGAATTGCCTATTTGTCTTCTGCTGGAATATGGAAGATTTATAACAATAGCTGGGCAAACACTACAGATATAAATAATTATTCTGGATATTGCTGGGCAATAGTAAATCATTTCTCTCCAATTACAATTTATGCATCTACTGTTCCAAATGCTTTTGTTGTCTTTGAGCCTGTATATGGAAGCAATTATGTGGACTGTTTCACACACATAACCATTGTTGGAAGGGGTGTAGATTATATCATAAATTTCAGCGTTTCAGGGCCAGCCTCTTCTATATTTTTCTGGAATGGTCATTATTATGCCTGTGATGGAACATGGCGTCAGGGAAAGAAAAATATGGACATTGTGCTAGAAATTTCAACTCCTGAGCTTGAAGCAGTGGAAGGAGAATATACTTTGAGATATTATGCTATGGATTCATTTGGATTGAAACAGAGTGTACAACAGCAAATTTTGCTAGTAGATGCCACTCCCCCCAATACCACAGCTGAAATTAGTGGCGTTATGGGAAATGATGGATGGTTCATAAGCAATGTAACCATAAATCTCACAGCCTATGATGAAATGAGTGGAGTGAGTATGACGAGATGGAGAATAAATGAAAATGCATGGCAGATGGGAACAACTGCTACCATATCTTCGGAAGGAATACTTACATTTACATATCAATCTGTAGATAATGTGGGAAATCATGAGAAAAAGGAATCCATAGAAATAAAAATAGATAAAACTCCTCCAGTTGTAAGTCATGTTTTTGTTCCATCTGCTCCAAATGGATTGAATGGCTGGTATGTTAGCAAGGTAAAGCTTAGATTATTTGCAAATGACATACTATCAGGAGTGGCTAAAATATGGTATCAGATAGATGGAGGAGAATGGAAACTTTTTGAAAAGGATATAGTATTGAAAGAGGGACAGCACATCATCAAATATTATGCAACTGATATTGCAGGCAATACCGGCAGCATTATCTCGACATCTCTCAATATTGATTATTCTTCTCCGTCTGCAAATATAACCAAGCCAGAGAAAGGTCTTTATCTGTTTGACAGAAGAATTCTGCCTCTCCCTGTAACAATCATTATTAACAAAATAACTATTGAAGCAGAAGCAATTGATGCTATTTCTGGTATTGACAAAGTTGAATTTTATGTTGACGGAGAGTTAAAAAGCGTTATAGAACAACCACCATATCATTGGACATGGGATGAAAGAGCTTTTGGAAAATCCACAATAAAAATAGTCGTATATGACAATGCAGGCAATATTGCAATTGATGAAAAAGAAGTGTGGATATTCAATCTTTGACAAATCTGGAATAAAATTAAATATTCACAAAAATATAACATCATGGTTAACAGAAAATATGTTGTTTTAGGCGTGTTTCTGCTTATTTTATTCAGTTATTCCATTGGAGGAGCAATTATAAAAAATGATAGCAAGGAAAAAAATGAAT
>MTML01000039.1 GCA_002011215.1 Archaeoglobus sp. JdFR-24 | reverse complement strand
AAACAGCGCTTTACATGCACCTGATATGTATTGTCACTAACCTTTATCACGCGATAATCCAGTAGGTCGGGTCCAAAAAAGCCGATGAGGACTTCCTGTGCCAGGAGATAGTCGTCCATATTCTTCACGGGCAACTGTAAGGCGTGAACAATACGTTTAGCTTCAACCTTGCCGATCTCATGTGCGGCGATTTGATTGAGGCGGTTCGCAACCTCTATGCCGCACTCCATGGCGACCGCCATAAACCAGCGCGCATCGTGTGACATCCAGCACTTGATCAGCAGTGCTTCGCGTTCTGATGACGAGAGACGGCGCATGATGTCGCTGGCTCTTTGCCTTAACTTGGGTTGGATGTTTTCCTGATTATTCATCGTCTCATCCTACAGTCTATTTTAGAGCCCGCAATGACATATAACGTTTCTGGTGTATATGAAGTTTCGGTGAAGCCGAAATTTAGGCGAACGAAGTGAGCTAGGATTCGCAGAACTCGGTTTCAATCGCATTAACTGAAAGCCCCTGTTTTCTTAAACTCAAAGAAATAATAGATCATACTTATAGAGACCAGAAGTATTATTGCCGCAAAACTGACTAATTCAGCTATATAGAGTTCTAGGAGAGAGAATATTGCCCTAAGCTCAACTAAAAATGAAACGATTGCAATATGCTTGAGAAGCGGAGTTAACTTTACAGGAAATATCAGAATTTTGAGAGATCTTTTGTAATTGTAAGCCAGTATACTTGATACAACAATAAAGACGGCAAGAACCAATGAACCCCTGAGCAAATAGAGGTGTTGATAGTGATAATTCTGTGTGGATCTTAGATAGATATCCACAACGAGTGAGAAAGTCAGAAAAGACAGCAGAAAAGATATAATCGTGATTAGATCAGAATAGTTCTCACTAAACTTTCTTAGTTTCAGTTCAAATATCAACTTGTAAATTATAAAGATTGGCACCAGTAGAAAAACGAACACTTCAACAACAATAAAATAATCGTGATTTAACCCCATCCAGTAAGTTATACTCTCAACGAGAAATAATCCAGAAAAGAATATGAGGAAAATCTCAGCTTTTGGCAGTATTTCTTCATAGTAACTATCGATAACGTCAAGATTATCGAGTGTGTGCACCACTATTAATAAAATCAGAGACGATATGAGCCCTAAAGCGATTATAACGATCATATATTATAAGATGCAAATGGTAATAATATATTTTTTCCTCGAATACTTTGGTAGACCGTCGATGCTAACCCACATTCATGTGGTCAAGTTGTTGGCGTCAAAGGTTACATAGAGCATATTCTTTATCTCCAATTACATGGTTTTCTTGAGATTTATTTATTTTTTAGTTTTTCTGGACAATACTTCATCCAATTCACGAACACATTCATGAATCAAGTTGGAGATCAAGACTTTATAAATTAGGTGAAAGTATGTACTTTCCTATCCTTGGATCCGAATGCAAATAGATACATAGGCTATCAGGGCAGTTAAAGAATAAATGGTTTGACGAGTTTGATGAGCTTTACACATCCGTGATCAAGATCGTTGATGAGATCGTTGATGAGAAGGAGCTTCGTTAAAGGAGTTAAGAAGAGTCTTAAAGGGATTAGATCGACGGGAGACTGGATTTATGTGCATAAATGGGTGTTGATACTCATAGGAGTATGGATTATGGGCGAGAAGGCGATAAAGCTGAGTGTCGATGAAGATATAATGGCCTAGGCACGCAAAATAGGGCTTAATCTGTCGGCTTTTCTAGAAAACAGATTAAGAGAGTTCCTAAATGGAGAATTAAACGTATGCGGGGGGAGGGATTTGAACCCTCGGACCCCTTCGGGACTAGACCCTCAATCTAGCGCCTTTTCCTGACTCGGCAACCCCCGCTTCTCCTAATCCAACAATAACGATCGTTTTGGGTTCAATGCCCTGTTTAGCCAAGTATATAAGCCCACCTATGCAATCAGAGATGTTTAAATCCGTTTTCTCAGCCAGCCAATGTTGTCTTTTTTAGCGTTGAATGGATTCTCGGTTTGTTGCGGTTCTTTTGGCTTTTAGAGGCTTCTTTCTAGCTTTTATTTTGTCTGGACAGATGTGTAGTTGTGCCTATACTACCACTTTGAATAGGATTTAAGAAGGTTTTGGTATCTAAAAGAATAATATTAAAAATTATTTTTTTCCAAAATTTTCAGTTTTGCATAGTCTACGAGTGCAAAAATAATTTTTTTCCTATGTTTACTTCTTTTTCGTCGCAGGAGGGGGCTGTCAGCATATTTATCGAATTTTGCAATTACCTATACAAACATATGCCAGATCCCAATTCAACAGGTCAATCCAAATAACAGTACCCGCTATGAGGGGGAGATCGCTGTTTTATCTCAACATTAAACAAAAAATTTTGAGCCTGCTATAGTTCACTTTCAATTCACCAAGCCTCATGAAATACGAAAGTAACATATATTTTCCATCTATCCTGAAAAACATGAAAAAATTAACCTTCCTTCTCCTCCTAGGATTCCTAATTATGGGATGCGTTGATGATGATCACCAAACAAAGACCATTCCACCCCTTACACCTACTCTAACACCTGAAGCGGTCCAAACCTACACACCACCAGCCTCAAGTCAGCAGTTACAAGAACAACCAGAGAAGATGTACCATAGGAAAAATTTAACAAGATTTAAAGGAGTTTGGCCCTCTCCAGGAAAAATTGAAGAACTGTTAGATTCCGAATCAGAAATTAAAGATTTAGGAGTGAATATCATCCCTCTAAATGCAAATTACTGTATAAGAGGAGATGAAATTAAACAGGTTGTTTTCGGGCCACCCTGGATGACAAAAAATCCAGAGGATTATGTAATTGAGAATATCAAGAAGGCGCATCAAAAGGGTTTTGCAGTTTTCCTGGAACTCAATACCTTAGCTCCAGGATGTGATATGGTGATCCAAAATAAAGATAAATTTATAGAAGATTTTATTCATGAGAGTAAAAAATGGGCTGAAATTGCCGAGAGATATCAGGTAGAGATGTTCTCACCTCTGAATGAACCAAATTTGGTTTTAGGAGAGAAGGGGTTTGAATGGGCTCAAAAAGTCCTACCTGAAGTTAAAGAGGTTTATTCTGGTGATGTTGTTCTGAAGATCGCAGATCGACCAAAACCAGGAAACTATTCAGGTTATGACTACTTAGCTATAGATATATTTCCAGGAGAAATCAATTACTGGAGAGAAGACATAAAAACAGCTGTGTCTGAAATGGAAGCTATTGTCAGAATGTACAATCTTAAAGGTGGGATCATAGGAGAACTGGGAGCTCCAACACAAATTGGCCCTGGTGAGGATGAAAGATTGGTGGCTGGAAAAATTGTTGACCAAAAAACCCAGGCTCAGATTTTTCAAATCGCTTTCGAGGAGGCTTGGAATAAAACAGATGGATTTTTTGTTCTAGCATGGTCAAAAAATCAAAAATTAACCTATAATTTCCATGGATTTGAAGCAGAAAAAGTAATTAAAAACTGGTATACTGGAACCTAATCTTTAAACTTTGAATTTTCCAAACTAAAGCCCAATTTTTTAGAGTTGCCAGACAAAGATATAAGAGCTTACAAAATCTATTTCAAACTTCAAGAAGCCAATTAATCCTCTTTCTGGAATTAAATTACCTCTTGAGGGGGGCTTTTCCCTTTCCTGATCAACTTTAAATTATTTTGATTAACCTTACAGACCGTCGCTAACTTATGATTTGAACCGTGAGATGAATTAGGGAGCTGGTTCATCACTCTCGCAAAACTCAGGAATATCCTGCATCTCCTGCATTCTCCTGCATCGAGCTAAAATCTTCTCAGTACACAGAACGAACTCATTGCTTCCATGCTGACGACGGGTTGTGAAAATTAATACTCAATAGGGATGAAATCCCTGAAGCGATCTCCTGGTTTTAGTCGAGGAGGGTGTCAATCATATATCCGTAATCATTAATTTATCCATAATCATTAACCTCTCCTACTTATTAACCTCTCCTACTTCTAACCTCCTCTCAACCTTTCTTCAACTCCTTAAACCTTTCAGCTACTCTCCAGGCTATTATAAATTTCCCAACATCAGTTTCAGTAACTATTTCCCCTTCAAAGATATCTCCTTCTCTGTTAGCCACCCTTTTAATCACTTTTTCTACATCTTTTAAGCTCTCTCTCCTTACAGTACCGTTGAATTCAATTACACTGAACTTCCTTTTACCCCTGCTAACCTTCCTGTATTCAAAATACATTTCTTCAGCTTCAAGTTCACACATGGAAGATAGATTAAGGGGGAAGTAAACTTTGCTGAGCCTCTCACCAGTAATAAGCTGAAAAATCCTTATCCAGTATGGACTACCTTTTTTATATTCCCTTTTACTTCTGTCCTTTCGGATCTGGATAATGATTTCTGCCTTTCTTTTCTGTGGTTCAACATATTTCCTGTAATCTGGTAGTCTCAAATCTATCTCCCTGATGACATCCTCATATCTGTAACCCCTTTGCTCAACATCCCTCTTTATTTTCCATTCCTTCCTTATTTCAAATGCAGGATCAATAAATATCGTTATATTAAAGAGCTGATGTATCCGTTTCTGATAAAAGGGGTGCAGTCCTTCTACAACTACAATTTCCTTAGGTTCAACCTTAACAGGTGAGTCGAATGTACCGTTTGAGTGATCGTAAACGGGCATCATTATGCTCTTATCAGACTTCAGAGATTTCAGATGCTCATAAATCAGGTCAAAATCATTTGCAAGAGGGTTGAGGGGGGTGATTCCAAGATCCTTTCTCTCTTTTCTATCAAATTTATGATAGTTATCAAGAGTGATTGAAAGAACGTTCTCCTCACCAAAAAGTTGAACTATTCCCTTAGCAAATGTACTTTTACCCGACGCACTATCGCCTGCAATACCCACCAAAAAGGCCACCATAAAAAAGAAAGGTATAGCTGCTCTTAAATACTTTTATATACTCGGATACGAAGCTATTATTAAATGTCAGAAAATAATTTTGAACATACCGAACTAACTTTCTCTGAGTTTTCGGAGTTTTGTATGCAGATTGAGAAAATTTCATCTACATTAGAGCTTGCTGCAAGAATATCTGAGTTTTTAAGGAAGCTCACGAACAACGATGATCTCTACGATTTCTCACTCTTTATAGCAGGCAGAATATACCCACCATGGGATGAGAGAGAGATCGGAGTCGGTGTGGGTTTGATTTATGAGGCTCTCAGAATATCGACCGGATTGGACAAAAAGCATATAGAAGAGTTCGTCAAGGAAACTGGAGATCTGGGTATTGCTGCTGAGAAGGCACTGAAAAGAAAACTTCAAACATCTCTGTTCCAACAGAGACTCACGATAAGATATGTCCGCAGAGTTTTTGATGCGATGAGTTCTCTTAAAGGTGAGAAGAGTCAGAAAAAGAAGGTAAAAATGCTCGTTGACCTTTACTCCTCAGCAACACCGGTTGAGGCGCGATACCTCACCAGACTCATGCTTGGTGAGATGAGGCTCGGGGTTGGAGAGGGCATTCTCAGGGATGCAATAGCCAAAGCGTGGAAAATAGACTCCGATCTGGTAGAGAGAGCATACATGATCACAAACGATTTTGGACGTGTCGCTGTTACCGCAAAAAATCATGGGGTTGAGGGGTTAAAGAAACTCAAAATTGAACCCCACATTCCTGTAAGGATGATGCTCGCACAGGTTGCTGAGAGTATTGAGTCTGCAATAGAGGAAATGGGAGAGGTTGCTGCCGAATGGAAATTTGACGGAACGAGAGTCCAGATTCATTACAGTGGTGGCAGAATAACCATATTCTCAAGAAGGCTCGAAAATGTGACGAGAGCACTCCCAGACATAGTTGAAGAGGTCAAACAGAATGTTGAAGAAGGGGTAATCCTGGACGGTGAAGCGATAGCCGTAAAAGATGGTAAACCCCTCCCATTCCAGCATATTTTGAGAAGATTCAGGAGAAAGCACGATATTGCAAAGGTTATGGAGAAGATTCCACTTACAGTGCAACTCTTTGATATACTTTACTGTAAAAACAGCTCATTTGATGTCGGAGAGACGATCGATCTTCCACTGAGTAAGAGAAGAGAAATCCTTCAAAAGGTCGTTAAGGAGTCAGAGAGGCTCAAAATAGCAAGACAGGTGATAACCTCAGATGTGGGAAAAGTCAGAGATATATTTAACGAGGCTCTTTCCGCCGGTCATGAGGGTGCGATGCTCAAAAATCCATCTTCAAGATACATCCCTGGAAAAAGAGGAAAGAACTGGCTCAAACTCAAAGAAGTGATGGAGACGCTTGATCTTATCGTAATAAGTGGAGAATGGGGTGAGGGGAAAAGAAGTCACCTTCTCAGCTCTTTCGAACTCGCATGCATTGACGAGAACGGTAATCTCCTGCCCGTTGGCAGGGTCGCAACCGGATTTACAGATGAGGATTTTGAAGAACTTACCAGACTGTTCAAACCAGAAATAGAGCTTGAAGAGGGAAAAGAAGTCATTTTCCGGCCGAAATACGTGTTTGAAGTGGCTTATCAGGAAATACAGAAAAGTCCAAAATACAGCAGTGGTTATGCTCTCAGATTTCCCAGATTTGTAAGGCTTAGAGAAGACAAAGACGTGAGCGAGGTTGACACGATTGAACGAATTGCAAAACTCTATGAGAGCCAATTCTCATGATCCTGGGATCCATGATCCGGGTAAATTGTCAGAAGTTATCTTCCTATAATTATAATACTCGCAGAACCAGTAGTCTGGCATACACCACTGTAAATTCAAATGTTGCATTTTCTGTTCTGTGAAAAATAACAGTTAAATGTTGTATATGAAAGCTATATAAATTAGTTTTTCACATGCTGAGGAAATTAAAGGGATACTATATATTATAATAAATCGAAAAGGAAATTTTAAATATAATGGATGATAGGTTGACAAAGGTGATGGTAGGAATGGCGATTGCAACATCAAATACAACTACAACAGAGAACAGATATGTCAAAATCGAACCGAATGGATAATCTATAACCTTCCCCAATCCAAATGAGGGCAACTTCGAATAATAGGAAAACTGATGGGAAAGGATATTACATTAGGAGAATATATTGAGAAAGTATATCCTGAGCTTTTAAAGGATGTTCCTGAGGATATAGAAAAGAGACTCTATTCAACAAAGATAGTTTGGCCTAATGAGAAAACAGAAAACTCTGTTATTGAAAAAGCAAGATTGAATAAATCTGACACAAAAACAAAAGATGTTATAACTCGATACGATAAATCAGAATTGTGGCTCGATCCAGAGTGGCCGCATCTTAAACACACATTATGGAGTAAAATGTTTATCCACGGAAATATAAATGCAGAAACAACATATACTGCCAGTTATGAAGTATACTGGCGTGTAACTGGGCATCGCTGGAGAGATTATCCACCGGGGTATAATCCGTCAGATTACGACTCTGTAACTGATACGGGGTGGGGTTCATGCTGGTCCTTAGTTCAAAGGTTATAGCAAGCGATTGGAACATAGGGGTTACAGTCCATAAAACTTTCATTTTCGAAATAATCGGTTTTATAATTTTTTTACTAATATTGTATTTAATATATCGGAAAATTAAAAGCGAACCTTAGAAATTGAGTGTTTATATGTTGAGTAGATGCTGAAATCGGGGATGTCAAGGGTGGCAGAAGTTACATCATCGCAGGCACAACAAATTCTATGATGCAGGAATGCACGATGCGTGGCTGATAAAGGTAAGCAAGGAAATTTACGCCAGTGAAAAGGTTGAGAGTAGGAAAACTCCAGGGTTTGAGATCTATACTGGTATAGTTGTACTGGGTTCTATGATTGGATTAAGGTACATAAAAAGGAAAGATTAGTGGAATTCGCTGATTGTAGTTGTTGGCAAATAAATATCTTAAATATCTTATTAAATTTTAATTTTTAAAGTATATAAAATTGAAAGTGTAATTCGTACCTTAAGTTCAGGTTTAATGCTTTTTGGTATTTGATCCGATTTGATGTAGAATCGTCCCGTTCATGTCACTTTACTACCTTGTAAATCATAATCCACCCTTTCTCAAACACAGGCAACAGCCTTGGCGAGTTCATCAGAACCTTCGAGGAATTTTTCGAGCCGAGATACTCGTCAAGGCCGAGATAAACGTAATCGACTCCGTACTTGTCTATAATCCTACTGAGATTCTTTTCACTACTGTAAGCCGATTCGATG
>MTML01000071.1 GCA_002011215.1 Archaeoglobus sp. JdFR-24 | reverse complement strand
TGAGAGAACTAACGTTTAGTGGTAAACACACGAAGATATGGGTGCCTGAGGGAATGGTCAAAGGCACATATGTGAGTAGCAATGTTACAACTATTGATACGAACGATCTTGAAACCGGGTCCTACAAGGTGTATGTTATTGCCCAGGAATATGGAGGGAAGTTCTATTTCGCCGGAGTGGTGGATGTTACAGTGAAAACAGATACCACTCCCCCGACAATAACAAGTCTGACAGTAACGCCAGAATCACAGGAAATAAACAAGACAGTTACAATTAGCTGTGAAGTGTACGATGCCAATGGAATAAAAGAGGTTAAAGTGGAGATCACATATCCTGACGGTAGCACGCTAATGCTCCCAATGTCGCTTTCAGGAGGAAAATATCTTGCCAGTTTCAACATCACTCAGTTTGGAACATATGAGGCAGAGGTCACGGCTATAGATTTGGCTGACAATACTGCAACGGCATCGGTTGAGTTTTATGGTATTAAGGCTATAACAAACTCCACCAGCATTCCGGCAGGGAACACAACACGTGTAGTGGTTCACGAGGATGTTGAAATAGATGTGTCTGCAAATGCAACATCCCCTGCCAGTGTTACTATTAATGTTAAAGTGGCTCCAACTAACGAGAGTGTTAATACAACAGATATATCAGTCGCACTTGCAGCTGAAAAAATCAAACCTCTGAAATACTTAGAAATTAGCGCTCCTGTACAGCAGAACGTGTCAAAAGTGATGCTGAAAGTCAAATACGATGATGCTGATGTAACTGCTCTTGGACTGGATGAATCAACCCTCAGCCTGTATTACTGGGATGCAGCGAATAACACATGGCGTAGAATCAGAGACTATGTTGGGCAGACAATACCTGGAGGTCCACACGTCTACAGTGCTGGAGTAGATACAAGCAATAACTACGTATGGGCAGAGCTGGATCATTTCAGCATTTACGCTCTTGGAGGTAAGGTGAAAGTGGTTGTGCCACCCCCAGCCCCATTTGTACCGGGAGTTGGACCAGTTTATATTTCACTGCCGCTTATAGTAGAGCCAGAGATGAAATATTACAGGTCTCTCATGCTGCCAACAGGTTTGTACGAATTCAAGCTGCCTGATGAACTGGTTAAAGCTACTGGAGTGACCTCAATTACAGTAAAAGTTGAAGAGGTTATAGCAACATTCATACTATCAAAGCCAAAGACAGATAAAATCCCGGTGTCACCACCCTATGACGCATTCGGATTCTTCGAAATATTACTCATGAAATACGGACTGGAGCAGAATATTGTACCTGAAGAAGCATACGTTTACTTCAGAGTGAGCAAAGAATGGCTGGGTGACAGATCCGCAGACATAACCCTGATGAAATATGATGAAGAGTGGAAAGAATTGACAGCAGAAAAAGTGGGTGAGGATGGAACCTTTGTGTACTTCAAATCCAAAGTTGACTCTCTTGGCCTCTTTGCCATCGTCGCCAAGCCGAAAGTTATAATCGTTCCACCGCCTACACCTACACCCACACCTACCCCGACACCAACTCCAACACCCACGCCGCCTACACCCACACCTACACCCACGCCGCCTACACCCACACCTACACCCAAGCCATGGTGGCCAATTCCAGGCTTTGAGGCAGTCTTTGCAATCGCTGGCCTGGTTGCAGTAGCATATCTGTTGAGAAGAAAATACTAATGTGAACATGAAACTTTATTTTTTATTCATTTTTTTGCTGGTTTTAATACTGCCAGCACAAGCTTTAGATGTCAGCATCTCTCCCGCTCAGTTTGTTAATGGAGAATATTATGTCTTGAAGGGAGACACGATTAATGTAAAAATAACTGGAAATGCAGATCAAAGTGTATCGGTAACGTCTACTTTTTCATTCAGCATCCAAGCATCTGGAGAGTACCAGTATGAGTTAAAAGGCTTTGAAGTTCCGTTTAGTAGTAAGTTCACTTTGAAAGCATATCCCGTCAGCGATTTAACAGTCAAGGCGGGATTCTGGCTACTATATGCGACTTTTTCAGCACAGGCGGAGAACGGTGTAGCGATCGTAAAACCCAGCTTAGCAGTCCCACCAGGAAAGTATGACATTAAAATATATGGCTCAACTCAGAACAGTGTTGTCAATCTTGAAGCCTCCTCAAGCGGGAGCATAAACCTCGATGCTAATGGAGAATACACCTTGAAATTCAGCACATCTCCACTACCTTACGGGAAGATTGACCTTCAGATTGGTGATGTTAGAATTAAAGCCAACATCGTTGAATCTATCCCGACTCCCACATCCACGCCCACACAAACCCCAGTTTATGGGCAAACACCCAATCCCACTCCTACTCCCACGCCCACGCCAACCCCTACACCAACCTCAACCCCAACCGCAACAACACCCGAGCTCAGTAAACTCGAAGTTTTGATAGAACCAAAATCTGCGAAAGGGAAACCAGGGGACACTCTCGAGTACACTATAACTTTAAGTTGGGAACCGAAAGAATGGGAGGGTCAGTTGGATGTATCTATAATCCTCTCAGCCGCCGGATTTGAGAAGAGGTTTGAGCTACTGCCAATTAATACTAAAGGTTTGACTCCCCCTCTGTCCAAGAAGATCTCTTTTGAAATACCGCAAAATATTCCGCCGGTGACATATACTGCGGAAGTGGTGGTTTCTGCAGATTCTGTCAGTTCGAGTGATAAGACCAGTTTGAGCGTCAGCACGCCCGGATTTGAGGCGATCCTGGTAGTTATAGCGATGTTGATAGTTGTAAGAAGGTTTGGGAGATAGTAGAGAGATAGTAGAGAGATAGTAGGGAGATGGTTTGTATGGGTCTCTGTATTCATGAGTCGAATAGTAAGAAAGACTGGATTGCAATGCCAAATGGCATCCTCAAGCTCCACCCTTATTGTAACAGTTGTGGCACTGTGAAAAATGTCTCATCCGATAGAGGGAAGAAAATGGGCTATTTTGTAAATTCTTTATCAAATCTCAGGAAAATTTTTGAAAAGAGAGGTTATAGGGTATCGGACGCTCAGATAAGGTTAATTGTAAAGGAGCTTAGCGAAATCGATGGATTTGATGACACTTACTGGATAACATTCTCAAAGCAAAAGGAGATTTTTATTTCGGTTGTGGGTAAATATGTTAAGGTCTCAAGAGATGTTATAGAGGCTATTCTCTGAGCATGTTGATTTTAAATTATTCGATTCCCCTAACGTTGAATGAGTCTGGCTTTGATTAACTGGTATATACTATTCCGTAACTTGGATGTCAGGTTTTGGTTATTAAGCAGACAACAACTGTATTCTATTTAACCAAACTAAGAACCCTTTTCTATTCTTCTACAAGCTCTCAAAAATTTTTAAATGTTTTATATAACACCTCTGTCATGGATCCATGGATCCCAAACGTCACAGTCACAAACACTTATTTGACAAATGTCGAGAAACTGGCTATGTTTTCTTAAGGTTTTGGTGCAAAACTCAGTAATTTTTTTAAACTTCTAAAGACAATCCTCTTGAAAGATGGATGATAAAAAAAAGTTTCCAAAAGGTTGGGAGATTCTTCTTGCGTGTTATCTGCTTAATGGAAGGGTTTATGGTAGAGTGAGATTACAGAAGGTTGTTTCAGAAATGCAAAAAGAGGGATTCCCTGTTGACTACAGTTTTGTTATTCTCGATATGGGGCCTTTCTCGAGCAGTGTCCAAGATAACGTTCGCCAGCTTAAAAACAGTGGATTAATCGAGGTTTACCAGATGCCAATGCCGGAAGGTTACAATGACAGGTTCGATTATGTTCTTACCGAAAAAGGAAAAAGAGTTGTCGAGGACGAAATTCTACCTGTATTTGAAAAGAAATATGATTATTTCAAGGAGAATCTACGTAAAATTCCAGCAAAATACAATAACTCCATCCCCTCAAGAGAAATCGTTGACTTAGTACACAAGGAGCTGATTCTCGATGATATGGACGAATTTAAGAACGAACTTGAAAACACCTTAAGAAGGTATCACGAACTCCTGAAAAAACTTTCTGAGGAAGACCAGAGATATTGTCTTGTATGGGTGGCTGTTTTAGGGTTGGCGGATTTAGTTGTCGAGATTCTTGAAAAAATTAAAGAAGATGTTGAAATGTCTAAAGACCCCATTATTGACTTACTTCTGCCAGACGAGGCTGGAAAGTATTTCATCCTTTCTAAAGCGAAAGAAGGACTTGGCCTGATCACAACACACTACCCATTCGAGGAGTGCAGAAATGAGGTGATGTGTATTTCAGAAAAATGGAATGAGTGTAAGAAGTTTGAACAGAAAATAAAAGCTGTATTTATGGCAATTGAAAGAAATGCACTCCTGTATTCCTACTTAGACGAGTCAGAGGAGGGAGAGGAATTCTTGGAGGTCCATTCAGTGTAAATGATGGGGTTGTAGTTGATGCAAATTGCTGTATTAAAGCGATTTTAGAGGCAAAAGGAGTTAAAGATTTCTACAAAGACTCAATAAACGAATTTATCAATAAATGTACACTCAATGAGGTTTTAGTTGGATATTTTCCAATTATAAGAGAGATGTCTGAAAGAAATCTGTTAAAAGCGTTGGATGACCTTTTTAAGAAGAGAAAAGTAAAATTGAGGAGTTACCATTACTATAAAATCATGGACAGTGTGAGGGACAAGCTCAAAAGGCTGTTTGATGAAAAACTGATTGAACTTGGTCAAAGTTGTTCTGGTAATGAGTTAAACAATTGCAGAACATTCTTTTATCAGAGGAAGAAAAAAACTTTCAATCAGAACTCCCAAGAATCCAATTCCAGAGGATGAAGATATAGTAATTTTGATTTCAACAACAAAACAACCCTGGAGTAGGAAGGGGATTCTTTCAGATGATGTTCATTTCACAGATTACAAAGATGAAATATATGACTATTACAGGATTGAAATCACACCTATGAAAGATTTAAACCAGATAATGATTTCTTGGAAATGGAAGTAGATTTCTTAGGCTCTAACGACTTCTGTTAACTCCTTTTAACAATGATAATGTGAAATAGGGGCAGTAGCGAGATAATCTGAGAAATTAATCACAACGGCGAAAAATATTTTTAAAATTCAAACAAATAGAGTATATAGCTATAAAAATAACGATAACCGGCAAGGTTCAAGGTGTTGGTTATCGCTTATTCCTGCTTGAAGAAGCAGATTACCTCTTATCCCATGTTTTGATGCAAGAAATGTAAGGATAGAAGGTAAGGAAGCATTAATAGTTCTGGCTGATGGCGAGAGAGATCAACTCAACAAGTTTCTGGGATTTGTTAAATCGAGCAGGCCGGAGAATGCCGTCGTTGAGAAAATTGAGATTGAAGAGTATATGGGAAGGATCAGGGATATCGAGAGATTCAGGGGGAGTCTTAATACAGCCCTACTATCTAAGATCGTTCAGGCTGGCTTTGAGTATGCTGGGGAAGCAAGATTTGATGCTGGAAAAGCAGGATGCCATGCTGCAGAAACAGGATTTGATGATTGAGAAGCAGGATGAAACAATAAATGTGATAAGAGAAGAATCTAGTAAAACAAGGAGTGAAATAAGGGTAGTTTCATCGAAGCTAGATAAGACCAATGAATTACTCGAAAACAGGTTTGAGAAGCTTGAGGAGGAGATAAAGAAGATAAAGGAGGCTTTGATCAGGGCGGGAATTGAGATTTGAGTTTAGGGTGAGTTTGAGTTTAGGGTGAGTTTGAGTTTAAACCACTATCATGGGGATGTCAAATTAATATCTCTGATTATGAAACATTGTAAATCTCTTCAGTCAGCTATGTGCTGAACTGAAAGTTGAATTGAATGGAAATCTGCTCCAGAATTTATTTGTTCTCCTTTATGGGCCCCTCTACAGCATTCGTCTCACCAGAAGTTTCATGTTTATGTCTCAATCCAGGCCTTTGCAGAGCCCATTGTAGAGTTTCAATTTGGAAAAGTCTTAACATAGTTGAGTTTCAATTTGGAAAAGTCTTAAATATCAATAAATATATATTAAAGTAAGTTTGGTTGAAAGAAAATATGACATGATTGATGGGGAATAGACGCCGTGGTTGAAAAAAACATTCTGTATCCTGCCAGCTGAACTGATCGGTGATGGGAGGCTGGCTGGAGGTTAGCTGGTGCTGTCAAGTTGTTATCACAGAAAAGTGTAGGCATGAAAGTTTCCATCATTCTTGGCACTGAAATCATAAAAATGAGTCCTATTATACGAGAGTGCGAAAGGCGAAACATCGACACTCCACACCATACTAACACTACTCATACGAGATGAAGGCGTTCTTTGAAGAATTAGAATTGCCAGCCCGAGTATAATCTGGATGCTGACTGAAATGCAGTGTACTGTCTCAAAAAACTTAAATTAGCAAATTGATTAGGGTAAATGACGACTGATTACCCTGCTTGAAATACCAGAAAAATTTGGTGACAATGTAAGGATCCAACCTGTTTGGTTCATATGCAAAGGCATGGAGAGCGACATCCTTGTAGTGAGATAGTATTGAAGACGACATTGGTAGTTTATTCCTGTAACCAAAAAATTAATTTCGGTCAGTTAGAATCGACATACAAAGATGAAAGAGGTGAATCTCTCATTTGATCCGTAGAGAGATAGTAATTGGATGAATTAACACGTTGCGAAAATGTATAAGGAAGGCAATCATGATAAGGCAAAGGCAGAGGGTTCTTGAATACTATACAGAAGCTAAGGAGGAAGGAGTATTCTGGGAGGATGTTGGAAAGATATACGCAAAAATAAGGTGATGAAGATAAGGTGAAGGAAGCTTATCAGAAGTTTCTGGATTATTTTTTCAAGGAAGCTCAGAAGGAAGATGTGGTGGAAACACCTGAGACCTATGATTCTGGGAGAGAAAGAGAGGGCTGTAGAGGCTTGAGGAAAGTATGAAGAATTACAGGCAAAGAATTATTGAAAAATGAAGAATTACAGGCAAAGAATTATTGAAAAACCTCCTGAAAATCCCTCAGATCCCAGATGAGCTTATCTTTCTCAGAAACTCTCCTTGCGACTATGCCGTAATACTTCTCATAACCTTCGAGCCCAATGAGGGCAGCTTTCCTCCTGAGGTCTTCGAGGATTCTATCAATGTCTCTTTCGCTAAGCTCTCTCCACTTGACCTCTACTAACAGAGCCTTCTTCTCGCGCTCGTTTAACGCCACCAGATCTACCTCCTCACCCTTATGCCACCATCCTCCGATTCTGGAGAATTTGAAATGCTTTTCACGCCTGTTGAGCTCAATGAGGAACTGCCTCGCAATACCCTCGAAAACCATGCCCAAGTAGTTCGCGTAGTCCTTCTTAATTTCTCCGATATCGAAAATACCTTCTTCGATGGATGAGAGATTCGGATATATGTAGCGGAACCAGAATGCTACAAAATTGTCTCCAATATAGTACCTCCCCCTCTTTGACCTTGCATTTTCAGTTACGGGAACCCTTTTCACAAGAAACTCTGTTTCCATCAGATTTTTCAGATACTGTGTGATGTCCGAATGTTTTGCTTTCAGGTGTTCTCTAATCTCTTTCGGCGTGTTTTTGCCGAGGGCTATGGCTTCCAGAATCTTCTTGTATGTTGTCACATCGCTGAACTCGTACTTTATCAGGAAGTCGAGCTCGTCTTTCAGGAAAGTATCTGGCTTTTTCAACTCTCCTTCGAGCCACTTCCAGAAGGGCGGTTTAATTTTTTCGAGGTAGTAGGGAATCCCACCCGCAAACCCGTATATCTCGACGAGCTCCTCCCACCGGAGATCGGGGAAGAACTCTCTGAGGTGGAAGAATTTCAGAGGCTTCAGCTTTATCGAGGCAGTCCTCCTTCCGTAAAGCGGGCTCTTGTAACTCAGAACTCTATCACTCATCATTGAGATTGATGAACCAAGAAGTATGAGCTTCGTGCTTGTACTGCCGAGAATCAGATCAACCACACGCTGAAAGAGCGACACGACTTTTGGATCCTCCTTAATGAGGTTGGGGAACTCATCTATTACAACAACCTTACCCTTCAGAAAGTTGAAATAAGCTTCCCAGTCTTCCTGAGCGTAGGAAATTTCTGGGACAAGTTTTGAAGCCAATCGCCTGAAGTGCCTGAGGTTGTCTCCTTCCACCGCTAAGTAGTATATGTGTTCTTTATTTTTCACCGCCTCAAGGACTAATCGGGTTTTGCCAATTCTCCTCTTACCGTAGATCACGATAAGCTCGAATAAGTTGTTATCCAGCCTTTCTCTCAGAGCCTTCAGCTCCTCTACTCTGTCAACGAACTTCATGATAACCGCCGTTATGATAATTTGAGTTATCATTTATATCTCTGTCGGTTAGGCCAAAATGTATTGAATCGATGCTGTGAGTTTGATGCAATAGTTTTTGGAACTTTTCAAATTAAACAATCACGATTTTGTTATTAAAGAGCTGAAAATAGCGGAGAGATTTCTGAAATCTGCGAGAAAGAATATTGAAATCGAAGAATACGAAATGGCTGAAATCGCAGTGTATAACAGTGCCTTCCATACAGCAAGAGCTATGCTTTTTGCGAAAGGTTACGTGGAAAGGAGTCATTATTGTCTTGGCATTGCACTAA
>MTML01000010.1 GCA_002011215.1 Archaeoglobus sp. JdFR-24 | reverse complement strand
CTATTAATTGCCAATCCTCAATAGCGATAGGTATTTCTTGTGCTTGTTTGAGAAGAACCTTTGCTCTCCTCATTATCATTGGTATTCCTTCTGTTTCTTTATATACCTCTGTTACAATTTTGGCTCTTGCAGCAGATAATAAAGGTTTCATCGAACGATGGAATACATACTTCCTTATCTTGTCTATATTTTCTTCCATAATTCTTCCGGTCTTAATATTTTCTTCCATTTCTTTCACCCTCCTTATAAGTTCAAACTCTTCTTTGCACCTTCCCTTTTTTACCCTTGACCAAGCCCAACATAGAAATCCTCCGTATTCTTCCTTACAACTACAAAATCTTGTTCTTCAAAGGGGTTTCCAAACCATCAAGAAGTTTAACCAGTAGTAAGTTTACGTATTGGTCAAAATAAAACCTGATTGCCAGAAGAATTTCTCTTAAAAGTAGTGTATCATCAACTCTTGAATCCCTTATAGCTCCAAGGTAAATCGCTTTGTATTTGGATAGTTCCTTCAAGTCTTCTTCTGTTAATAACTTTCCAGTTTTGAGATAATACTCTGCTCCGAATGGGAATTCAATCTACTCAACATTGAAGTTAAACTTATCTGCTGTCTCAATTACATTTGTCTCTTCTACTATTACTTCCGGTCCCATTCCATCGCCAGGAATTACGGCGATCTTATAACATACCACAAACTGTCACCACTGTCTTTTTTTGATAAACGAATTTTATAAATCTTTATGATTTTTCCTAGAAAATTCAAATCAAAGAGAGTAAAACCTTAAGTTAGCACGTGCTCAGTGCGTGCTATTATCTGATCCTGAAGACTCTTGTCGAGTGAGACGAAGTAGGCACTGTATCCTGCAACCTTTACAATCAGATTTCTGTACTTCTCAGGCTCCACTTGAGCCCTCCTCAACACATCAGCCGACACAATGTTGAACTGAACCTGGAATCCTTTTAAATCTATCAGGAAACTCTTTACCATCTGTGCAAACTTCTTCACCCTTAACTCATCAATCTCCCCATGCGGCGTCATTAATGCACTCGGATGAAACTTCAAATTCAAAATGTTACCATTTACGAATAGAGTATGGTCGATCTTCGAAACACTCTTCAACGTAGCAGTAGGGCCATTCATGTCAGTCCCCGCATGAGTCGAAGCATTATCAGCCAACGGCTCGCCAGCCAATCTCCCATCCGGCGTAGCCCCAGTAGTCTCACCCTCAGGAACATTCGCAGTAAGACCCTGTAATGAAACTCCGAATACTCCGCCGCGCCAAGGCTTGTACTTCCGCACTTCTTCTGCGAACATTCTAGCTATTCTGGCGGCAAGTTTGTCGACGTCATTAACGTCGTTTCCATACTTGGGGAGGCTTAACACAAGCCTTCTTAATCTTTCTCCCTCGGGACCCTTCCAGTTCTTCCTAAGAATTTCTACGAACGTCTTAACGTCCACAATTCTTTCTTTAAACACAAGCCTATCAATGGCATAAAGCGAATTCGCAACATTCGCTATACCATGACCTTGAATGATTGTATGTGAATATTTTGTATTAGGTCCTCCGCCTTCAGAAATATCCTTCCCAATCTCTATACGGTAGTTAATGAGTCCAGACGCAAACGGAGTCGGATTAAGCTCAGCATCAGTAGCTGAGGTAATTGATGTTAGTGGAACGATAAAGCTCACATAGTAAGATAACTGCTTGCGGAATTCTTCAATAACATCGTCTATATCCTTGTGTTCATTTGGCTTCTTTGCCAGGTAAAGGCAAACTCCTGTTCTGGGATTTACACCTCCATTAAGTGTAATTTCCAATATCTTAAGGAGATTAAAGTAGCAGTCACCACCTGTGAATGAAAGACTCTTTCCTGGAACAACTGCTTCCGAACAACCAGCTATTGCGTAGTCTCTTGCGTCTTCGATGGGTACGCCGATGTTCATTAGGGCTGGGATTATGACTTCATCTGAGAAAAATGCTGGTAAGCCACCACCGTGCTTTATCAAAACATTAGAAGCGTATGTCATAAAGTCGTCTGGAGTTTCTGAATGCACTCTGACAACCACAGTGGGTTGTGGTAATTTAGTCTCTGCAAGTGCATCTAGAAATAGGTAAGAGAGTTCATTGGTTGCGTCCTCTCCCTCACGCGTTTGCCCACTTAAAGTAATAGTCATAAACATTGGATAACCACTCTTGTAACGAGTTTCTGGCCATGGTCTGACTTTGTTGAGTTCATATAATTTTAAGTAAAACCACTCAATGAGTTCTAAAGCATCTTCCCTAGTCAATTTTCCCTCCTCAACATCCCTCCTATAAAACGGATATAAATATTGATCCATTCTTCCTAAGGAAACCGAGTGTCCATTACTCTCAATGTGTAGTAGTAGGTGAATGAAATAGACGAGTTGCAGTGCTTCATAGAACGTACGGGGGGACCCCTCTGTTATTTTCTGACATACTTCAGCAACTTTTAAAAGGTCTTTTTTCCTTTCTTCGTCACTTTCCTTTAAAGCCATTTCCTTGGCAAGTTTAGCATAACGGAGAACAAAGTTTATTGCTGCCTCATAACTTATTTTTACAGCTTCTAGGAATGCCTTTTTCTTAAAAGCATTCGGATCATTATTATAATCAAGAGATGCTATAACGCGATTTACCTCTTCAATTACCCCTTTAAAACCTTGGCGTAGAAGTCTGGCATAGTTCGGTATTATGTGCCCGTCTCCTGAGGCCTTTCTCACACCAGCGTATACTACCTCGTTTAATCTGAATTTGTCTTCTTCCCATTCTTTTTGCACTTCTGGTGGGAGTATGAGACGGGCTAATTGTAAGACGCGATCCTCGTGAGTTTTGCCTCTCCAGTAGGGGGCTATTTCTTTAATGACCTTCTTGACTTCTTCATCAACTTCGAATGAATCATAAGGTCTCTTTGGGAACTCTTCTAGCTCCTCTTCCAAGAATGACATGCTGAATTCTGGGAATAACGGAGCTGCACGTGGTTTACTGGCTTGGTTGCCCACGATTAACTCTCCCGGAGCTATGTAAATGCTCATCTTCTCAAGAATATCCTTGAGGGCAATTGCTCTTCTAAGCGCTTGGGGTATACCCTCTGTCCTATTATACGATTCAGTAATTAGTTTCCCTCTCTCATGGCACAACGAAGGCTTATAATTCAACACCCTTTCACAAAGGTACTTAACCCTCTCCCTCAATTAAATCCCCCCCAATTAAGTTTTTACTACCCTAATACCTTTTTCTACCAAGACTCTTTTAACTTTTTCAATATATTCTTTTGAAGGAGGCTTTATCTCTAAATCTTCTAAAGGATATTTCCTATCAAGAGCTTTGTACTTTTGTTTTCCGAGTTCATGGTAGGGTAATAATTCTACTTTTATGTTTTTATCTAAGCTCTTTATAAATTCTGCAATACCTAGGAGATTTTCCAAGTCGTCATTTAATTTAGGGATAATGGGAACTCTTATAACTAGCTCTTTCTCTTCTGGTAGCAATTTGCCAACAATTAACCTGATATTGTTTAGAATTTGTTCATTGGAGACGCCAGTTAGTTGTCTGTGTTTAACTGGGTCAATGTACTTTAGGTCACAGAAAATAAAGTCAACGTATTTTAACACACTCATTACGACATTAGGCCTTGTGTATGCACAAGTTTCTATTACTGTATGAATACCATACACTTCCTTAGCTCTTCTTAAGAGTTCTTTTACGAACTCTCCCTGTGCTAAAGGTTCTCCTCCTCCAACTGTAATACCACCTTCACTTCTTCTGTAGAAGATTGCATCCTTTTTTACAATGTCTAAGACTTCATTCACCGTAATGTAACGTCCAAAAATTCTCCGTGCACAAGAGGGACAGACTTTGACACATGACCCACAGTTGGTACATTTATCCCTTAAAGTTTCCAAACTACCATCTTCCCGTATTTTAATAGCGTCGTTTGGACATATTTCAACACATCTATAGCAGTAAGTGCATAACCTCTCATAGTACGCTACTTCAGGCCATGGATTTTGTCCCTCGGGATTACTACACCACAAACATCTTAATGGGCACCCCTTCATAAAAACCAGGGTTCGTATACCCGGGCCGTCATGTACTGAATATCTCTGGATATTAAATATCAGCCCCTTAATTTTACCTTTTGTTTCTTTTTGCATTGTTTCTTTCATGGGCTCCCTCTTCTTTTTTATCCTCCATATAAGAAAAATTTAAGAATTAAGAGACAAAAATTTAGACTACAACATTGCATGCTCGGTCCTAGCTATTATATGATCCTGAACCTCTTTGCTAAGTTCGACAAAGTAAGCACTGTATCCCGACACTCTTACGAGTAAGTTGCGGTATTTCTCTGGATCTTTTTGGGCGTCTCTCAATGTATCTGCACTAATGACATTGTACTGAATATGCCAGATTTCATAATCTATAACTGTTCTATTAAACATTACAAATCTTTTTATTCTCTCTTCATCATCTAACGTCGTTGGATTGAACTTCATGTTAAAGACATAACCTTGAGGTATCGTTGCTGCATCAATGTTTGAGACAGATTTAATTACTGCCGTAGGACCATTTAAGTCTCTACCCTGCATAGGTGAAATGTTGTCGTTCAACAATTCTCCACCTTTTCTACCGTCAGGAGTTGGACCAGTCCTCCATCCAAAACCAACATTGCCTGTTAAAGAATATATGCTTGCAACAAAAGGTCCACCACGTGGATTTCTGTATTTCCTTAGTTTATCAACATAAATTTGAACAACATCACGGGCAATTCTATCTACGTAGGGATCATCGTTTCCAAACTTGGGTGCTTCATTTATCAGTATTTGCCTTATTTCTTTATTTTCTGGCCCCTCAAAGTTACGTCTCAATGCTTCTATTAATCTATCCATGCTTATCTTCTTCTCTTCAAACACTAGTTTCTTTATCGCCGCAAGTGAATCAGCCACTGTTATTGGTCCTACCCCACATGGGGATGTATAGTTGTATACTGCACCACCACATGTGAAATCCACTCCTTTCTCGATGCAACCCTCTGTCACGAGAGAGTAAAACACATGAGGCACTAATTCTGCTTGGACATTGTCTATAATGTTGTCAAGAATTGCCATTAATTCAACAAAGTATTCTACTTGTTTCTTATATGCATCTAATACATCCTCAAAGCTCTTGAATTTTATCGGATCTCCTGTAGGTACTCCTACTTTTGCATTGGAAGGATTCATGCAGAATTCTCTTCCATCATAATACCACATGACTTTCCCCTCATTAAGAGCAAGCTCTAGACATTTTGCAAAACAGATGTTACCATGGTTTCCCCCGCTACAGGTCTTTCCAGGAACAATAATTTCGGAACAACCTAATGCGGCATAGTCACGTGCATCTTCTAAGGTTACCCCCACATTAAGTAGGGCTTGAATCACGACGGGATCAGTAAACAATTTTGGTTTGTCTCTTCCTGAGGCAATGTGTTTACTAACTTTAATTAGGAAGTCTTCTGGAATATCTGGATGAAGTCTAACAGCAAGGTCTGGTTGCATTAAGTGAACTTCTGCATCTGCATCTAGGCATAAGTACGACAATTCATTTGTGGCATCTCTCCCATCTCTTGTTACTCCGGATAATATGATTGCTTGCCCTATACCTGGTCCTGCAAACAGCATTGCACCCTCATTACTGTATATCTTGTTTATTGTAGCAGTTTTAATATAGAAACAGTCAAGTAACTCTAATGCTTCCTCCTCGGTAAGACGACCTTCCTTTAAATCCTTCTTATAGTATGGATACATATATTGGTCAAACCTTCCCAATGCTACTGCAAGTCCATTCACTTCTATCTGTGGAATTAGTTGTATAAACCAGACTGATTGTAGTGCTTCCCAGAAGTTTCTTGCTGGATTTGCAGGAACCCACTCACAAATCTCAGCAATCTTCTCAAGCTCCTCCTTACGCTGAGGATCACTCTCCTTAGCAGCAAGCTCCCTAGCCAACCCAGCATAACGCCGAGCAAACATTACTGCAGCGTCAGTTGCTATTAGAAGAGCCTTGTAAAATGTGACCTTTTTGTAATAGTCAAGTGCTGAAGGATCTAACTTCTTCATCTTTTCTAAGATTTCGTTCTTTATGCCATTTAAACCCACTTTAAGTACTTTTTCAAAGTTGGGTATGAAGTGCCCATGACCTGACATTAAGTAGTTCGCATTTGACATTACTCCATCCGTGAGCGCTTTCTTAACTTCCTCTGGCAGAGTTGCGAAGACTCTGTCCTTGACGGTTTTTCCTTTCCAGTATTCGAGTACCTCTCGCAAAATTTTCTTTTGCTCTTCGGTGATCTTAAACTTATCCCCAGGTCTTGTTGGCCAGGTGTCCATTTCATTCCATGTTAGATCCCACTGAAATTCAGGAAAGATTAGCCCGGCCCTTGGTTTAGCGGCTTGATTACCAACTATAAGCTCCCCATCAAGTATGTGGATAGGCATTTCTTCAAGTAGATTGTAAAGAGCTTTTGCTCTTCTAATAGCGGGTGGTTTACCTTCTGTTTCTTGGTATGCTTTAGTTAGTATAACAGCACGGTTAATATCTACCTCACGATCAATTAGTACTTGCTTCCTCAGTTTTTCTACTCGTTTGAGTCTTTGCTCAGTCTTGGAATCAGACATATATTCCACCTCCATATTTTTCTGTTCAAATAAAAAGTTGATTTTGGTGTAGAAACACCTTTTAGAAGAAATTCGATCTGTATGTTGTGGGTGTGGTTTTATATTATCACAAGATATAGAGTGATTTTGGGTTTTTCAAGGGCAATGTGTGCTGCCTCCATCACGGTTTCTCAAAGTGTTGGCTACGGATGAATTGTAGAGGTTATACCATTTAGTGTACATGGGGCTGTAACTGATAATATTCATTCGGATATAAGCTCCGAGGCGTCTGGACCTACGATTTGAGCTCCAAGTATTTTCCCGCTATCCTTTTCACCTATAAGCTTTACAAAGCTATCGGACTCTCCTAGAGTCAGAGTTCTTCTAGAAGCACTGAATGGGAAGATACCAACCGTTATTTAATATCCCCAACTGTTTTGCTTCATCTTCACTCAGACTAACGGTTGCAATTTCTGGATCAGAGTAAACTACCAAGGGTACTGGTTGTTTATCTAATGAATTGCGCACACCTGCAATTATTTCTGCTACAGCTAATCTTAGGTGCATTGCTTTGTGGGCAAGCAGAGGAGGTCCTATAACGTCGCCAATGGCATATATGCCCCCAACGGTCGTTTCAAGCTTGTCATTGACTTTAATGAATCCCCTCTTATCCAGTTCTATACCAACCGTCTCAAGGTTTAATCCATCCGTGTTTGGCTTTCTGTGAATGGCTACAAGTACGTACTCCGATTTTATTGTTTCTTCTTTTCCGTGGGAGAATTATCTTCTTCCTCTTTTCTTCTTTTGACTCGGTTTCAATTTTTATTTCGACACCTTCGTCTGTATAGTTATAACCTTTGGTTTTGGAATTTAGGTATAATTTGACACCAAGCTTTCTTAGATTTGACTCTACTGGTCTAATAATATCCTTGCTTAGTCCTGGTAATATTTGATCCATGAGTTCTACTATAGTAACTTCTGTACCAAATGACGCATATATTGTCCCAATTTCTACTCCTATCACTCCTCCACCGATCATAGTTAGGCTCTTTGGTAGTACATTCAACTCAAGGATCTAGCTGGAGTTAAGTATACGCTTTCCGTCAAATTTAACTTCGGGAATTTTCGATGGGCTTTGATCCATTGACAATTACAACGTTGTCACAGATTATTCTTTGTGAGGCATCCCCAGTTTTAACTTCAACGACGTTGGATGAAATTAAGGTTGCACTTCCATGTATAACTTCCACTCCTTTAACCCTGCATAGGAACTTCACTCCCTTACGGAGTTTCTTAACTATTCCGTCCTTCCAGGATTGAAGTTTTTGGAAGTCAAGAGTGATGTCAGCTTTGAGTTCAAACTTTTTTTCCAGCTTTCACGTCTCTCACAAGCTTTGCCATACTCAGAAGTGTTTTTATTGGAATGCATCCAGAGTTTAAGCACGTTCCTCCGAGCTTGTCTCTTTCCACGAGTAATACTTTTTTTCCTAGTTACCCCAGTCTTATTGTAGCCATGTAATCGCCGGGCCTCCTCCTATCACAACAATATCCGCTTTTTTTCCATTTTAATCCCCCTCACACATTGAAGAGTCCCGTCCAGTGAATGAGATACGGATTTTTGATTAACATGACTTAGCTCTCGATTTCGCCTTCTTGCTCTGGTATAGAAGGAAATGGGAGTTCCCTCCCCAAAAAGTGGTAGGTAACGAGCCAAACCATGAAAGGAGGAGATAGCTCCCGATGTATCGTTTGACACATCTCTTCTCCTGGATTTTTATCAGCCTGACGCAGGTGTTACGGTGGATTGAGCTTTCGTCTGAGAACGAAGTTGCAGAACCTAAACCGCAACATCGGTGTGACATACCCGACGATTCGATCCCGCCTTTATTCGATGAACCCGAGCCGCAACCGTACACCCATGGGAAAACCTTACTGGCGGAAGCAGAAGCAGCTGGCAGAAGCTTCGCTGTCGTGTGTGTCGCTATCAATTTGCATCTGAACGGCCGTCTCGACCCCCTCCGCCCTCGTTGCCCCTCCTATGGACGAGCCTTTGAGCTATTCAAGCACCGCACCGAGTTTGATGTTTATCGTTGTCCTAACCTCGACTGTGCGGGTCGTTAGGTTCTCGGCAAACGTATAAGTAGCGCGATTACCGCTGAGACCCAAACGCGCTGCAAGTCGCTTAACCCACTGGCCGTCCGGTAGTTGACTTGCGGCACCTCCGCTATGGGGCTCAGATACTGACTCTGGCCGTCCGCTCGGTGATCGGCATCGGCGTCGGTCTATCCTTGTGACAAGCACAACGCAACCTATGGGCTATATGGCAGGTCAACATCTCGCCTGAAGTCACTCGCCCGCCAGTGGTTGCTCGCCGTTGCTGTCCAGCTGGCGCCCCTGCTCAACAGTATCCCGCTGCCACTCTCTGGCTGCGTCGCCATCTTGGCAGGCGTTCTTCTCTTACCTGGCCAGGCTGTAATCCAAAAAAGTTACCAAGGTGCATACATCGCCTAGAGAGGCGGTTGGGGTTTTCTGTGCCCCGAAACC
>MTML01000063.1 GCA_002011215.1 Archaeoglobus sp. JdFR-24 | reverse complement strand
TCAGCATGATCATTGCACTCTGGAAAGCTGATTTCAGGCCTAAATTCAAGAAGGAGCTTGTGGATTATGCTTTTTACTTTGCTGTTCTCTGGTTATTGTTTGAGAAACTGGATGTGGAGGCATCTCATGCGGTTTATACCATTCTAACTGCTATTTTCATAGGCAGTCTATTCTACATTATTGCAAGCATTGCCAGATATATGAGGATGATGGATGTGCTTGTTTTTCCTGTAAGCTTATATAGCATGGCTTTCGCGTTCAGAGTCTTTACTATATCTATGGGATTCGTATTGCTGGGTCATGAAACATCCAGCATACGTTCAGGTTTTATAATAGCTGGTTACTTTGTTTTCACTGTAGGTCTGATTGATGTGTATTTGAAACTTAGGGAGATTTTGAGCAAAATGTAAACGTTTTGAATTACTAACTGGATTTCACCGGAATATATATAAAATATATAAAACTATGATAATTAAACTCTGAACTCAAACACACAGTGTTTATCTCCTTTTGCCATGCAGTTCTTCTCTTCTCCAATAACTTCCTTATCTAAAACCCCTTCAAACAAACCCCAGATATATCCAAAAGCGATCCAGCACATTGGTTCTTTGCTCTCACCATAGTTGTCCCAGTAGTTTTTTCCCTCGAAAGAGTAATCAAAGGTAAATGTGAATGAGTTACCCTCTCTCTCAAGCCTTGCTCTTCCCCATCCCAGAGCCGACCAGATTGTCAATATGTTTATGGCAGCAGTAATAGGATTATCAAGATTTTTAATCCTCTCACCCTCTTTTCTTCCAGCAGTTCTTGCGGCTCTGACAATCAGGCCCCTTGCAGCTTTACCTGTTATTTTTGTTAATTCCCCGTACATGTCTAGAATCATTGAAGCTGGAAAAGAAGCGATATTATCAAAACCAAGGAAAGATAGCCTTCCTTCCTTTTCATCCAGTTTTACAAACTTATCAAAAATCTGTTTTCTTGTAAGTTTTTTGGATAATATTTCACTACCAAGTTCCTCCATAATCACCACCTTCATTTCAACTTTTTTAAAATTAATTTTTATGATATATTTGTTGCTGCCCTCGGCAATAGTATATACGATTTCAGCTCTCAAGTTGGGGAGTTGTTCAATGAGACCCTGAAAATGCTTTCAACAAAACCCATGGTTAGAAAACCGCAGTGTCCTTTAACATCTTTTGCCTGTGGCATGAGATAGCTGAAGCAAGTACCCCTGATAGCATCTTCAGGATTTTTGGTAATATTTGATATCATTTTAGTAATTCCTTGATTTTTTCACTTGCTCTTCCCATTTCAAGTAAGACCAGTCCAAGGTTTGCTTTTGGATTTGTCATTGAGACAAGTATTGCCTTTGGTCCGGCACCACTGGCAATGATTTTCCCCTCTTTCCCCTCTACTATGACTCTATCAGGCACACCTTTACTTAATTCAGAAGTTGCTGTTTCAGCAGCCCCAACCATTGTAGCGGTCATAGCTGCAAAGGCCTCCGCGTTGATGTTTTGAGAAATGTCTGCAGCGATGAGTAAACCATCTCTTGATACAATAGCCGAAGCCTCGACATCTCCAGCAGCCTTTAAATCTTTTAAGATTTTTTCAAGCATCTCCCTCAAATTAGCCATTTTTTATCACCTTATCAACAAATTCAGTAAGGCATCCAGAACCTCATAAACACCCTCTTTCTTTATTGCTGAGCAGGGTACAATTGGGTTCCCGTTGGGTAAGGAAAGTCTCTTTCTAATCTCGTCAACACTCAAAGCATTTGGTAAATCCTGTTTGTTTGCTGCTATCACATAAGGCAATCCGAATTTTGTTGTGGCTTCAAGCATCTGCTTAGCCCTTGGAAAATCTTCTGGTTTCGTTGAGTCGACTACTAATATAACTCCAAGAGCTTCTCCACCAAGTATTTTCAACACAGGATCGAATCTCTCCTGTCCAGGAGTGCCGAAAATGTCAATGGAAAATCCCTTATATTCAACGTGCCCATGGTCCAAGGCTACAGTGGTTCCAAGTCTGTCCACGGAGATAGCTCTTGTCGATATTGCATGCACAAAGCTTGATTTTCCAGCGTTAAATGGTCCGGTGACGAGAATCTTTGGTATATATGCTCTGATACCTCCAGGTTTGACGAGTTTAAATAATACTGATCCTCCTTTCACTTCTTTCCAATCAACCTTAAAAATACCAAAGTACTGGCCGAGAATAACTCTGTGATGAACACCTCCGATAGTAACGATTGCATTTGATACCTCTTTAATTTTAGAAATGATCTCCTCTTCATAGGGCCATACAACAAAGTTGTGAACAATTACAGTGTCGTTAATTTTTGCATACCTGTTCCAGTTTTCTAGGTAGTCTAATATATCGTTTCCGTACAGATCTATCAAAGTTGAAAGAGAACCAAAGACAATTAAATCGTTTTCCTCGATGGCTTTAGAAATAACTTCATCGATGTCTTCTGGATTATTAGCGTCTACGACATACTTTTCATTTGAAGTATCTCCGACATAGCTGGAATAAGCATCAAGCATTGAGAAATTCTCGAAATCATCTACAAACCATCCAAATTCTTTGAATTTAGATCTTACACTTGCAGGACTCATTGATGTTGTTACAAACACACATTTTTCTCTCTCTAAGTTGCTGTAAAGCGTTTGCATGGCAAATATGTCGCCCTCAACCTCTGGGTTAATGTAATATGTTAGGGTTTTGCCTGGTGGTATCTCTTCAATCAGGTCATCCAGGACAGGAATACCTATTCTCATTTAATCACCCCCCTTATCATCTAAAAAAAATTCCTTCCAACCGTTTCTCATTTTAGGCGTCGTAAAACGGAGATATATCTTATCATTCTCCTCTTTGAACTCTATAAAACCATTAAATATCTGTTTCAATGTTGTTATCGTCATATCATCGTGCATTCCCTGTTCAACTATGTACATGGCCTTTGCTTTAGAGGTCTTTATTCTGGTTGTTAAGACATGTAAGAATCTGAATACAGTTTGCAGATTCGAATACATTAAAAGGTTTGAAAGTGAATCGAAAACAACTATCACATTCTCTTTTCCCCCTCTTATGTATCCTTCGAGAAATTTGTTAATACCAACTGAAATTCCGGTTAAATCTATTGGACTTGAAACTCGCTTTATGGAGTCAGTATCCTGAACATCTGGGATGGCAATTTTAGTGACACAATCTATGATCTTGAATTCAATATCTCCAAACCATTCCATCAACTCCTCTGGTGTATCTTTGGTTGTTACATAAATGCCACCTGAACCTTTTTTGATCTCTTCTCTGAAAATCATCCTGGCGAATTTACTTTTTCCTATCAATGGAGGACCTAATATCATAATATTTGATCCAGTTGGAAAATCTATTACTTGGGTGTTAGAAATCATCGTCTCATGATAATCATCATAGTATTTAAAATTTTTGGATGGGATTATAATTTGGTAATTTCCTAAAACAGTTTGAATAGCCTCGATATTGCAAAATATCTGTAGAAAAAGAAAATTGTATTGGAAAAAACACTTAAAATAAAGTAAATCTGAAATAAAAACGATAAACCGATGAAAATTAACAGAGTTCAGAAGCAGGTATGGTTTATTGGGAAAAATAGGGTGTAGAAAATTATATTTACAAAATTAAAGATTTAATAATCTTGATATCTACTAAAACAATGTTCTTGGAAAATTTATATATTCTTAGGATTACACCACCCTTCATGGAGTATGTTTTGAGGTGTATTGACTGTGGTTATACTTTTGATAAGGAAGACATTTACACATGCTCCTCCTGTGGGGGATTGCTGGATGTATCCATAGATTTTGAAAGTGTTGAAGTTAATTTCAAATTTGATGGGAGCAACCCGCATGTGTGGAAATATGCTTGCCTACTTCCTGTGAAGATAAAGCCCGTATCCTTATTTGAAGGAGGAACGCCCCTTTACAGAGCAAATTATCTCAGGGAGAGGTATGGGGAGGGTGGTGTTAAGGTATTCGTCAAGCATGAGGGAATGAACCCCTCAGGCTCATTCAAGGATAGGGGTATGACTGTCGGAGTTACAAAGGCTATTGAGCTTGGAAAAAGGGCGGTTGCATGTGCATCAACTGGAAACACCTCTGCATCAATGGCAATGTATGCAGCAAAGGCTGGTTTAAAAGCCTATGTACTCCTTCCTGCTGGAAAGGTAGCTCTTGGAAAGGTGGCTCAGGCCCTTATGCATGGTGCAAGGGTTATAGGAATTAGAGGAAATTTTGATGAAGCGTTATCTCTTGTGAGAAAGATAAGTGAGGATGAAGGATTTTACCTCCTCAACTCCGTAAACCCCTTCAGGCTTGAAGGACAGAAAACCATCGCTTTTGAAATCGTTGATGAGCTTGGATATGCGCCTGACAGAATAATTCTTCCAGTAGGAAATGCCGGAAATATATCGGCGATCTACAAGGGATTCAAAGAGCTCAAAAGTATTGGGCTAATAGATAACATTCCAAAAATGACGGGGGTTCAGGCCGAGGGAGCGAATCCAATCTTCCGGGCTTTCAGATCTTTCATAAATGATATCGAACCTGTAAAAAATCCTGAAACAATAGCGACAGCTATAAGGATCGGTCAGCCAGTTAATGCAAGAAAAGCTCTCGTAGCGATATATGAGTCAAAAGGTATGGCTCTGGAGGTTTCTGATTCTGAAATTATTGATGCTCAGAGAATACTAGCATCAAAGGAAGGAATAGGTGTTGAACCTGCATCAGCAGCTTCTGTTGCCGGCTTTATAAAGCTCATGCATGATGGGTTAATTGAAAGGGGTGAGAGTGTTGTATGCATAACAACCGGGCATCTTCTCAAGGACCCTGAGGTGGTGATAAAGGTTTGTGGAAAACCGGTTGAGGTAGATGCGGATCTTGAAGCTATAAGAAGTGCATTATAGATGTACGTGGAAAATGTATATTGTGGGGTAATGTATATAAAAGATTAAGCCAATATGAGTGTATAATGAATGTTCTTTTTATATGTGTTCACAATACGTGCAGGAGTGTCATGGCCGAATCGATATTCAACAGAATTTCGCAAAAATGCAGAGCTGAAAGTGCGGGAGTGAAAAGGGCTGAGAAAATTGATGAAGTTGTTGTTTCCTTGCTGGAGGAGAAAGGTTATAGCGTTAGCAAAAAGAAACCAGTTACCATCACTGAGATCAATCTTAACAAATTTGACTATTTTGTAACTGTGTGTGGTATGGCTGGTTGCATTCTCATACCTACTGAGAAAACTGTTGAGAGATGGGAGATAGAAGATCCAGCCGGTAAGGATAGAGAAGTTTATGAAGCTGTTTTCATAGAAATAGAAAAAAGGGTTAATGATCTTGTGCGAAGACTTGATTGCTGAGTTCAGCTATCTTGAATTTTTACGGGGTTGTTTGCTCACACACTGGCATAAAAGGGATTCAAAGAGCTCAAAAGTATTTTAAAAACGGGTGGTGAACACAGTTTAATGAATACTAAACAGCAGGAAAAGCTAAAAAAACTGCGAACAATACTTGAGAAGGAGAAAAAATTATTGAAACAGGAAGTGCAGAAGAGAGGAACCTTTTCAGGTGATATACTCAATATTAAGAAGGGCATATGTGCTCTTAAACTGCCAAGGAAATTATCTGAAGGCATACTGCTTGGTTATTTTGAAAGTGATGATGAAATCCCACAGAACTTGGAAGACGGTTTGGTTGAACTTGGCTATGTTATAAAATCTCTCAGAGTCAGAAAGTCTGGAAAAGGTGGAGAATTTCTTTCTTTTTTGAAACTTCTTTCTGAACCACCTTATGGAGAGGTATCGCTTATTGAGATGGAAAATCTGATATCTTATGATCTGCAGTTGTCGGTTATTGATGAGTTTGATGATCAGCCATTGCCTGTGGTGAAAGTGTATTCTGGCAGGGGTAAAAGGTACAGAGGACTTGATGAATTTCAAACACAGGCTGTCAATGCGTCACTTTCTCTTGGAGATGATGAGCTGGCGATGGTTATTGGTCCCCCAGGAACCGGAAAAACAACTTTCATAGCACACGCTGCCAGAATGGCTGCCGAAGAAGGAAAAAAAGTTCTGATAACATCTCACACAAACAGGGCGGTAGATAACGCTCTTGAAAAAATTTGTGAATTCGGGAAGGATTTTTTGGAACAAACTGGTGTTGTAAGGGTTGGGACACAATCTAAAATGTCTTCAGATGTGAGAAGACTATCTCTCGAATCTCTTGCGATAAAAAAAATAAGTAGGCAAAAAAGAGTGAAGGGTAGAACTGATGAGGCTGAAGAGATTGAAGAAATTGATGAAGGTATCGACAGTTTTCTGTCGCAGATATCTGAAAAATCGAGAGCAATAGAAAGAGAGGGGTACAAGATTCTGAGGAATGCAAAAATAGTTGGTTCCACGCTTATTAAAAGTGCGATGAATCCACTTCTTGATCATGAATTTGATCTCGTTCTGATTGATGAATCCAGCCAGTCTCTGATTTCTTCTGCTTTGCTTGCCATCAGGAGCTCACCATCAGCCGTTCTGGTTGGAGATCCATTCCAGCTCCCTCCAGTTCTGAGAACGTGCAGGAATTCGGTTTCATACAGTGCGTTCAACTTTTTCTATTCAAAAGATAAACCGCCTGTATGGCTCAGAAACCACTACAGAAGTAATGAAACTATAATAAATTTTTCTGGTGAATACGTTTATGGGGGTGGAATAAAGGCTCATGCTAACTGTAAGTCAATAAAGCTTGAGATAAATCCGAATCAAAATCATCCACTTTATAACATCCTTGATCCAGATCGACCGGTCGTGTTTCTATCCCTTGAAAGCTCTGAACAGGGAGGGGGGAGCAAATATAATTTAGATGAAGCAATTATGGTGAAAGACATTGTCGAAGCATTCATTTCATGTGGGATGAGCTCTGATGAAATAGGGATTATCACACCCTATACAGCTCAGAAAAATATGATTTTGCGGATTATAAAAGATTCCGGTTTTTGGACTGTTAACCGGACAATACCTGAGGTTAATACAGTCGATGCCTTTCAGGGTAGAGAGAAAGATCTAATCGTTTTTTCGACAACAGCCACAAAAGATTTGAGGTTTGCGTGTGACAGAAAAAGATTCAATGTTGCGGTTACAAGGGCGAGAAGGAAATTAATTGTCATCGGGAACGAGAAATCCTTTCTTGTAGATTCAAATAGAAAGACCCTACTGTATTCTTTTTACAATTATGCTAAAAATAAAGGAGGGTATGTTAAAGCTCACAAACCGGATTTTGGTTATTTCAGGAGGCTTGGTTAGTTTCTTGCAGGTTTGTCTGCTGATTACTTGTGTTATGACGAACTTAGTTAGCACAACTATAGCACTTCTGAAAGTTATCAACTTTTGTAGTAATCTTTGAACTTCTCTCTGAGAACTTTCTTGTCGAATTTACCAACACTCGTTTTCGGAATGGAATCGATGAACACTATGTCATCTGGTAACCACCATTTTGCAAACTTTGGTCTTAGAAATTCGATGAGTTCTCCTTTTGTAACATTGTCTTTATATTCTGGCTTCAGAACAACGCATGCTAAAGGCCTTTCCTGCCATTTAGGATGCTCTATTCCTATAACAGTAGCTTCAGCCACAGCTGGATGGGCCATCAGCGTATTCTCAAGATCAACGCTGGAAATCCACTCTCCACCACTCTTTATGACGTCCTTTACTCTGTCAACAATTTTAATGTAACCCTCCTTGTCGATGACTGCAATGTCTTCTGTCCTGAACCAGCCATCTTCAGTAAACTTCTCTTTGGTTTTCTCAGGATCTTTGAAATACTCTTTTGCAATCCACGGCCCTTTCACAAGCAATTCTCCCATTTCCTGGCCATTCCATGGGACTTCAGTTCCATCATCTTTGATTATTTTCATCTCAAGAAGTGGGGCTATCAGGCCCTGACTTGTTTTAAGGTTGTAATATGCATCATCATTCAGCTCCAAATAGCTTTTGGGTCGATTAAGTGTTACAAGAGGTGTTGTTTCAGTCAAACCGTATGCATGTATGATTTCGATATCGAACTCCTCTCTGAAAGCTTTTATGAGTGCTACTGGAGGGGCTGAACCACCAGAAATAACCTCCTTCAGGGTATCAGGCTTTAACTCTGGATTTTCTTTCAAAAACTGGTAGACCATAAGCCATATTGTCGGAACTCCAGCAGTGTACGTAATTTTTTCATTTCTCATCAGTTCAACCAGATCTTTGGGTGTGGGCTGAGGACCGGGGAAAACCTGCTTTGCTCCCACCATTGTTGCAGCAAAGGGAATGCTCCATGCATTTGCATGAAACATGGGTACGATGTGAAGGACGTTATCTCTCTCGCTCAAGTTCATCATATCTGGAAGTGCAGCCACAATTGAATGCAGTACAAGCCCTCTGTGGGAATATTCTACACCTTTTGGCAATCCAGTAGTTCCTGATGTATAAGCAGTACCGGCAGTATCCCACTCATCCAGTTCTGGCCATTCGTAGGTCTTCGGTTTCCCGGAAATGAAATCCTCGTATGCGTATGCGTCAAGCTTTGAGTCGTAACTTTTCTCTTTTCCCATTATCACAAAATTTTTCACGTTAAGGTTATCCTTAAGTTTCTCGATTAATGGTACAAGGTCTGAATCAACAAAGAGAACCTTGTCATCGGCATGGTTGATTATATATGCGATCTGATCAGGAAACAGTCGGATATTTATTGTATGATATACAGCTCCCATGCAGGGTGGAGCGAAGTAAAGTTCAAGGTGCCTGTGAGTATTCCATGCAAAAGTACCAACTCTGTCTCCTTTTTTTACTCCAAGCTCTTCAAGGGCGTTTGCAAGCTGGCAAACTCTATCATAAAACTCACGATAATTATATCTGAAAAGAGTTCCATCTGCTTCTCTGGAAACAATTTCCTTTTTCCCGAAAAGTTTTCTCCCCCGTTCAAGAAAATTTTGCAGAGTTAATGGATGTTCCATCATTCATGCCACCTCCTGGTTTTAATAGGTTATGTGTGATGATTATTTCTTAATTATTAAAAATTTTGGTTTTTTAGTTCTCCTGCACATGGTCAAATCAATAAAATCAATATATAAATAAAAATAAATATTTAAAGTTTTCCAGCCAACCTTCTACCAATAATCAATCGCTGTATTTCGCTAGTCCCCTCATAAATCGTCCCGACTCTCGCATCCCTGTAGTACCTCTCCACATCGTACTCCTTGCTGAACCCATACCCTCCAAATATCTGAACTGC
>MTML01000029.1 GCA_002011215.1 Archaeoglobus sp. JdFR-24 | reverse complement strand
ACCGGACATTCTGGTCTGGGGCTGTATATTGTCAAGAAGACCATAGACAGGTATGGTGGAAGCATTCATGTGGAGGATAATGAACCAAAAGGAGCGGTTTTCACCATAGTAATGAAAGCCGCTAAATGCGATTGAACCGGATAGAGTTAAGTGAAGTTGTTTTCAAGGTGATAAACAAAATGAAAGATGAGGATACGAGAGAACAGCTCATAAATGAGTTATCAGAACTAAATAAACGAATTGATGAGTTAGAGTCTGCTGAGAAGAAGTGTAAAGAGGTGGAATTGGCTGTTCAGGAAGCAAGAATCTATGCAGAAGATATATTTAAGGCTGTTCGTGAACCTCTCGTGGTTTTGGATGCTGAACTGAGAGTGATCTCCGCCAACCACTCCTTTTACAAAACCTTCAAACTAACACCTGAAGAGACAGAACGTAGGCACCTATATGAATTGGGGAATAGGTGGTTGGATATTCCAGAACTGCGAGAACTACTGGAGGAAATTTTATCCAAAAAAGACGCATCCATCGGTGACTTTGAAGTGGAAGAAGACTTTCCGAGTATTGGGAAAAGAGTTATGCTCCTGAACGCTCGAAGTATATACAGGGATGCAAACAAAACTCAAATGATCCTTCTCACAATAGAGGATATAACTGAAAGGAAGAAAGTTGAGGAGGAGCTGAAGAGAGTAGAAGAGAAATTCAGGACTATTTTCGACCACACTAGTGACGCAATATTTATCCACGATCTTGAAGGGCACTTCCTAGAAGTTAACAAAACCACATGTGAGTGTTTAGGTTACAGCAGAGAGGAGCTACTGCAGATGACTCTGATGGACATAGACGCTCCAGAATATGCTAAATTAGTCCCAGAGAAGATTGAGGAGTTAAAGAGAAGAGGTCACCTTATTTTTGAGGCTACGCATGTAACAAAGGATGGCAGAGTTATTCCAATTGAATTGAGTGTCAGAATTATTGAATTCGAAGGTAAACCAGCAGTTTTAGGCATTGCAAAAGATATAACAGAAAGGAAGATGATGGTTGAAGAACTTAAAAAATATGAAAGATTCTACAAAAACGCTCAGGACATGTTTTTTATTATCGACAAGAATGGCAGAGTTGTAAGCGTTAATCCTAAGTTTGCTGAGATGCTTGGATATGACGTTGGAGAGCTAATAGGGCACACTTCAAGAAGATTATTACACCCAGATGAGGTGGATTCAGTTAAAGATTTCTTCACAAGAGTTTTAAATGGAGAGAGCTTAAGGGGAGAATTTAGAGCGGTAGCAAAGGATGGAAGGATTCTGTGGTTCGAGCTCGTTGAGTGGCCTGTTTTTGATAATGGAGAAATTATAGGAGTTGAAGGGATATTCAGAGAGGTAACAGAAAGAGTTAAAATGGAGGAGGAGTTGAAAAGATTAAACAAACTGCTTGTAACTATAAACGAGATAAACAAATTAATCGTCCATGAAAAAGACAAAGAGGAGCTTTTAACAAAGGCATGTATAGAGCTGGCAAAACTTGAGGAGTACTATTCAGCATGGATTGGATTGGTGGATAATGATTCTATCGTTCCAGTTGCTAAATCAAAGACAGAGGTATACATTCCTGCAAAAATAAACCTCAAGAACTCAGGGGTGTGTTGTTTAAAGTCTGTTGTGAAAAACAAAGAGATTGAGGTAAGAGAACCTGCAAACCACAACAGGGCTTGCCCCTTCTATTCACTTCACAAAGAACTGACATGCATAGTAATTCCGATGATGATGGATGGAAAAGTTATCGGTGTTAACACCATCTACTCAAAAGAGGAGAAACCAAGTAATAAAGAAATCGAACTTCTCCAGACTTTGGCAAACGATCTTGCTTTCGGAATTAAAGCAATCGAGGTTGACGAACTTAAAAGAGAAGCCTATGAGCAGATAGGTAAAAACATAGAGCGCTTTGCCACCTTAGTGGACCAAATAAGAAACCCCTTAGCAATCATAGTTGGTTTTGCTGAATTAAAGGTGGAAGACAAGAAGGTATCACAAGTGATAATTCAACAGGTTGAGAGAATCGATGAAGTAATAAAGCAACTGGACGAGGGTTGGATAGAGTCCGATAAGATTAGAAAGTTTTTGAGGAAGTATTAGCTTTTGAGGGTGGTATGATGTCAAAAAGGGTGGTATGATGTCAAAATCTGTGGCGAAAATCCTTATAGTGGATGATGATGAGCTTCTGCGAGAAATTTTAATGTTAATGCTCTCTGACTACTATGTAATAGAGGCCGACAACGGAAGAACCGCAGTTGAGGTCTTCAACAAGCATCTTCCTGATATAGTTCTGATGGATGTTGTTATGCCCGAGATGGATGGAGTTATGGCAACAAAGCAGATAATCAGTAAATACCCAAATGCAAAGATTGTTGCAATAACTGCCTTCGCATTTTCAAAAGGCAAAGAGATGATTGATGCAGGTGCAAAAGATGTCGTCTCAAAGCCAGTAAGAAAGGAAGAGCTAATAAAAGTTATAGAGAAATATTTGAATGATTGAGTTTTGTCGTCCCTGATAGTTTATAGTGACAGACGCATATATCTTTACTCCTACCTGCTCTCATGGACACATGTGGGGGTAAAGAAAGATGCAAAGTATTTGACTACTCTTTTTCCAGGCCTTTTTTTAGATACGTGTTCAATAACACACTGAACATCTTCCCGTGGTTTGGATATTTAAGGTGTAAAAGCTCATGTAAAATAATTCGAGACCTGTCTTCCTCGGATTTATCCAGAAGAGAAACATCGAATGTTAATCTCCCTTTACTGGAGCAGCTTCCCAGTTTTCTTCTCATTTTTCGTATATGGATCTCTTTGGGCTCAACACCAACCATTTTCGCCCATGCTCGCACTTCCTGTTTAAGTTCCTCAGGTGTAATCATCCACTCCACCTTTGAGCAGTCTCATTATATCCTGAACAACCTTTACAATCCCGGATTTGTCTTTCAATCCGGATTTAAGCAGGATACCGTAGAGTTTCTTCTTTACTTCCCTCTCATGACCCTTATTCTTTTTCCAGTGAGGATACTTTTCTAAAACTGCTTTCATTTGTTTTGCTCTCTCTTCCGGGTTGTCGATTCCTTCATTCTTCAGTACCCAGTAAACTGTGAATATGTCAACAGGCATGTTTTTTTCAGCCTGTTCCTTTAATTCCTCCAAGGTCTTCTGAAGTGTTTTCATGTCTTTCCTTGAAATCAGGTGAGATGTTTTTAACAGCCTCACCGATTATTTCAATATTACGAACTACCGCATCTTGAGTCTTTATGTCATCTAAAAATTCATCATAATCCATTTCATCGGTGTAAGCCTGTATCCGGTTTATTGCTTCCATAATATCTCTAAGGAGGTCTATATTTTTTCGTTTAGACATAGATCACACTCCTCATAATCTCATTCGCAACTTCTTTAATCCTTATGTGTTTTATACCCTCAGGAGTCAAAATATCTACACTTCTTCCAGTCAGCCCTTCAAGATAAAAAGCCAAGTCCATAAAGTTATCAAAGCTCGGTTTCTCAAATTCTACAACTATATCAATATCGCTTGTTTCTTTCTGCTCCCCTCTGGCAAAGGAACCGAATACTCCGATTCTCTTTACGCCAAACCTTTCCTTTATTTCTTTTTCGTGCTTTTTCAAGATACTCAACACATCCATACTCATACCCATAGAGATAATGTCTAAACCTTATATAAATTAGGCTTTGCATCTTGAAGAAGCTTCAACCTTCTCGTGTTGGGATCATAATAAGACACATTACTCTGGGAGTTTTGAAGTCTCGAATCTCAACCTCCAGATCGGTAATCTCATCCCATCAAGTGCGAATCGACAATTTTTTCAGGATTAGTAGTAATTTTTTGAATTTTATAATATTTCTGTTTACTTTGATTTATGGCTGTTATGTAATAGTTAATTGATTCATAAACTGATACTTAAATCTTTGTTCAATTTCAACTGAAAAATGTGTTGAATTCAATACATTTTTGAAGATAACAAGAAAAAGAACTACGAAACCAATTTGCAGACTATAACTCTGTTCAATAATCTTATATCCTCGCATATTTCCAATAGTAAAATCATTCTCTCCGGTTTTATCCCCAAAGAATTTCCTCAATCTCACAGATGACTTTCACTTCTTCGCCAGCTACATAACCCTCATCAACCACAGCCACATCAACAAAGGAGAGCCAGTTGACCTTAGAATAACTACCAGAGTATGCGACTATTTAGCTCTTCTCATCTCTGTGATCGTGAAAAACGGTGCAAGGTATGCTCTCTTTAAGTTCCTTTCCAAGCATCTGCAAATTGGCCTTGCATAATACACTTATCTAGGAAATACTTAAGCATAATCAAGGAGTATCAACATAACTACCACTAATAATTATAGGATGTCATAAAACTCTCGAGCCGGCTCTGAACTTCATAAACCAAGCTGAAAATATACCCAAAAGTGTTGAACTCATGGCAATGAAAGTTGGAGGATAAAGAATTCATGCATCATACGCTGGTTTGGAAGGCTTGTAGATGAGTTCTATTTTACACACCTTATTTTGAATATTCCCTGTCATAATATTGTTTATTCTAACTTTTATCTTGTGAAGTTTTTTCCCTGAAATCACCATAGTTTGGGTATGTTTTGAGAACTTTGAGGTTTAAAGTGTCGCTAAGCTCATTATCGAGTCTGAGGATGGAATGAAAAACGATCAGAGAAAATCCAAAGAAGAATCACATAGTTTCAACCTTATAGTAGCCAATGATGTAATCATCGTATTTATCTTTTCTCTTGAATAACATGTTGGCCTTTTCTGATACTGATTTGGCAAATTCTCTAGCCACAATTAGGAATTCATCATCTGTTATATTTCCATCGTTAATTTCATCCACTACACTCTTTGGAACCATAAAAAGATGTCGTATGGATTTGTTTTTTGATTTAAACTGTAGTTGCACTCTTCTTTGTCATGCCGAGTCCATTATGTGTTTAAAGTCCTCTTCGGGAATCTCTCGCATAGCCTTGCCCATTAAGTGTCCTGTCCACTTCTTTTTGTTTTTGATGAACTTCAGCTTTGGAATTAATGATTTGAAGTCTACTGGCGTTGAGAAAATCTTTACAGGTTTCAGCTTTATGCGGAGCGGAAAGGTTTCGTTGCCCATCCCCGGCGGGGATTTGAAGATCCTTTTGGAGTCTTTGAAGACTTCTGATACGGCTTCGTAAACAGCGACGATTCGGGGTTCTATGATTTTATCTTTGTCTCTTTCCTGTTTGAGGTAGATCAGAAGCTTATCTCCTGATTTAACCTTTGCAATGGTGTTTTTATGGCGCTCGGGAACTCCCCATACGTTTTTCTGGTTTATTATCTGCCAGTTCTCTCCAGTGGTTATGCAGAGCCAGTACACCATGAGATCACCAGCAAAAATATTCTTTTATTCATTATAAATGTTTGCTGTTTTTTATTTTTTGAATACTTTAACCCCACATGGCATTTACCGTTTCTCCTGAGCGAGGTTCCACACCTACATCATAAGTCTCATGGTCCATACCTGCGATGCTTTGGATTTCTGATTCTTGTTTAAGTTCATTTCTACCCTGCATAGTCATAAGCAGTTCTCAATGCTCAATCTTGCTATTCATTAATCAGACTTCTAAGAAAAACTTCCATGCTGGGATGTACTTTACAGTATTTCCTTCCACGTACTCTTCCTCTTCATAATCTTCAGTAATTATAACCCCCTCATTCATCTTAAAAGCCCTCATTGCCCTCATCAATCCTTTTACTTCCCTTTCCCTGGTCTCTGGATTCTCCACATCCCAGCATACCTGAATCAGCTGGCTGACGGCACTTCCATCCCATACTACGAAGTCCAATTCTGCTCTCTGCTCCCAGTAATATACACTCCCAAGAGGTGTATCAAGCAATCTTTTGAGTTTCATGTAGACTGCATTCTCCACAAGCCTGCCTAAATTGCCAGAAAATCTGAAACCAGCCACATTTATCAGGCCCATATCAACACAGTAAACCTTCCTCGGAGCTTTCTCCTGCTCTTTGAGCGTGTAAGAGAATCTTTTTACAAAATGTAAAAGCCCCGTGCTCTCGAGGTAGTATGAAAACCTCTCGACAGTGTGCAGAGGTATGTCAAGAAATTTGCTTATACGGTTAAAGGTCATCCGGCTGGAAAAGTTTGTGATATAATATCTGGCCAGGGTCTTCAGCTTTGTTATTTCTCTTACCCTGAACCTCTCCACCACATCCTTTGTAAGTACATCCTCAAAGTACTCTGCAAGCAAAGTTTTCTTCTCCTTTTCAAGAACAACCCTGGGAAAGCCCCCAAACTCCAGATACTCCTTAAAAAGCCTTTTTATACTTCTCCTTTTTGCAGCCATATCCACTGCATCTCTTACTTCGAAGTCCTTAAACCTCAAAAACTCCTTGAAATCAAGGGGGTATACGAAGAGCCTTACATGTCTTCCAGTAAGTACTGATGCAACCTCATCGCTCATGAGTTTTGATGTTGAGCCTGTAACGATTATTCGAGCATCTCCTCTCTCATGTAACGTTCTTACAAATCTTTCCCAATCTTTTACCCTCTGAACTTCATCAAGAAAAATATAGGGTTTTTCATCGCCTTTTTTCACCTCTTCAAGGTAGGTTTCATAGATTTTTTTTAGAGTTTGAACAGACACATCTGCAAACCTATAGTCCTCAAAATTCACAATCAGGATGTCTCTTGGGTTTATACCTTTTTTAATTAGGTGTTTGGCGAACTGAAGCAGGAGAGTTGACTTACCGGCCCTTCTAACACCTATTAATAAGAGTATTTGACCGGTTCCGAGGAGCGTTTCGATTTTCTGGACGTATTCAGGTCTGGGGATACCGGTGTCAACTTCTCTCTCCCAGAAGTTCCAGTCTACGAGTATCTCAACTATTTCTCCTTTACGCATAACTCATGTATGAGTTAAAAATTAATAAATTTAACTCACATGTGGGTCAAACCTAAGAATACATTAAGGATTATGCAGCAAGTTGGTCACAGCCATAGGATCACTATCACTATAAAGTCACAGCCATAGGATCACTATAAAAATTCTTTAAATAGACTGAATCATATTTTTTAATCCGTAAATCACTTTTGCCTCTTTCTTGAAGCTGTAAAAGATACAGAAATCCACTTTTCTGCTTCGTTCGGATATAGACTGCGCCCCTTCCAAACTCACTAATAGCTTGGGTTAGAAGAAAGGTTATTGATCCAACAATAACACATAATTCATTACCTCATTTTTGTTAAGAAGTTACCTTTGCGATACAATCAATTCCTGATAAAGTTGCAACCGCAGGCATGTATAATGCTTTCTGGGATATTACTTACGAAGGTTCACGAATAGTTTCAAGAAAACCAAAGAGGGAGCCAGATGTCCTTTCAATAATATAGGTTTACTTTTTGATATTGCGACGGCTGGATTTTCAGATTTCAGGATATTTAAAAACAGGGGAAATCGCTAATGTATGTGTGGAATTTAAGCATGCTCACAGCCCTGATTAAGAGGATCCACTAAAGCAACTTCCTGCATATATGCGAGCTAAAGGTTGCAATTTCGGGCTTTACTGCGTGATGTTCTTTAAAGGTCCTTATTTCACGGAACCTGAAAACACGACCTCAGAAATATTGACTTATTCCTCAATGGATTAGCAAACTCAGCAGGACTGTCTGATATCAGGATACTCGTATTTGATCTCTCCTATCCTAAACCTCCAAGTCAATTATAAGAGATAGAAATGCAATAATAATGCACATAATATTCGTCAGCCATCGCCTAACAACAGATAAAAAAGAAATCAAAGATTTCCCCAAGTTGCCTTCGGCAACTTCATATATCTGCCAGACTGTTAAGTTAGATACCCAACCCGTCAGATAGAGGTGACATAATGGTTGACAAAATTAAAGAAATAAAACTTAATCTCCATAAAGCTGCAGAGGCAATTATTAATCAAGCCGCACTGGTTGAAGAGAATACTAAATTGCTCATTATCCACGGGAAGCATAACAAAAACTTTGCAGAATTGCTTGCTTTGGAGGCTTTTAAAGTCGGAACCTTGCCCTTTTTGTGGTCTTTTGATGACTCTCTTTTCTTAAATCTCCATAGCAACATAAAAATCTCCTCTAAAATTCCAGAACATGTAAAAGCATTGATACTAAATTCGGATACCATAATATGGCTTTCTCAATACACACATATCGATATGGTTCTGGAAAATATAAAGGAGGCACTGTTTTCTTTCTGGGGCAATGTATATGCATTAGCATCGCAAAAACCTGCTCTCCTTGTGAATCTCCCCTCACCAGGCCAACTGGGAGAAATCAATTACGACGAGTATTTAAAAGCCTTTGTGAACGCTGTAAATGTTGACTATGAAAAAATAACATGCTTAGGAGATAAAATTGCAAAAAGTCTGCGAGATGCAAATATAATCGTTATTCGGGATAAAAGGGGGACGGATTTAAAGTTCAGTATTGAGGGAAGAGAACTGGGTATTGAGACGGGAACTCTCAGAAAGTGCTTATCGATTGGGCAAGAGTGTGTAGTTGAGATACCTGCAGGAGAGGTCTATGTAGCTCCTATAGAAAATTCAGCTGATGGGAAATTATTTGTCCAAAGAACTGGCAACATCGAAGGGCTTGAATTAATTTTTGAAAATGGGAGGATCGTGAATTTTAAAGCGGAAAAAAGAGAGGATAAATTCTGCAGATTAATTCAGGAGGCTGATGGAGATAAGGACAGAATAGCTGAGTTTGGTATCGGCTTGAATCCGGGTGTAAATACTCTTGGTTTTAGTATATTCGATGAAAAGGCTTTTGGTTCGGTGCATATAGCTATAGGAAGGAATATACATCTTGGGGGTAAAAACGAAGCATCGATTCATGTAGATTTTGTAATTGAACAACCCGATGTATTTGTCGATAGTGAAGCGATAATAAAGAATGGGAAAATTGTTGTCTGAAAGTGAAAATAATTTCAGGCTTTAGCAGGGCTACCGTGATTTGCACTTTCGCCAAACACTCTCTCCTGTTCTGGAGCTTCGCATACCTGAAAACGCTAAGTGAATTTGTTCTGTAGAGGTTGGAGTTAGAGATACCAATATGTTAGAGATATCAATAAGTGTAAAGTTAAAGTAGTCTGATATGTTGAGGAGATTACACTATCTACTCTTTCAGATATTTTCAATCCTGTCACCTAGTTATCGGTTGAATAGGTATTCGCTCATTCTCTGCTTTAACTAATTCTCCAGCCAATTCTTCAATAATTCTTTCCTCCAACATGGCTAAAGCCTCCATGTT
>MTML01000035.1 GCA_002011215.1 Archaeoglobus sp. JdFR-24 | reverse complement strand
TTCCACTGTTTCTCTATCAACATCAATACTTTCTAGAATTTCATCTATTGCCTTCTCAATGTCAATTTCCATCATTCATTAATAAAATATGGCTATAAAATTTTATGGTAACTAAAATATTATCTCTGGTTTAAGATAATATTTTATTTATAGATATGCAATGTCACTTGGTCCCTTTTTCTCCTGCTCTTGCTTATCAATAAGATTTAGTAGAGAATATAGCTCTTGCGAATCTATTTCGCCTTGCAAATACTTTTCAAATGCCAATTTTTTGTAGTAAGCTGGGTTTCTATCTATACTCAAAGTTTTTGTTTCCTGCTTCGACGGATTCTCTATATCACCAAATACTCTGTCATACATTCGTCTTATCCTCTGATTTGTATGCTGAATATATCCCAATAGAGTAGAAATGTCCCTATGCCCTGACTGTGCCTGTATTTCATTAGGAGTACATCCATGCTCTGCCATTAGTGTTATCATGGTGATTCTGAACTTGTGAGGATATACATTCTTGGTAATTCCTGCCTCTGCTGCAACTCTTTTTACTAAACTCCACAGGTAGAAAGAGGAAAATCTTTTCCCATGTGATAGAATAAACAATGCGTTCTTGCATTCAGGTGCAGCTTTTGGTCTCACTTCGAGCCATCTTTGAATAGCCATTGCGCAATCCTTAGTTATATTCACCACTCTTGTCCGGTTCCCTTTACCATGTTTAATTCTTATTTGGAGTCTATCAAAGTCGACATCATCAATATCTAAGTTCCTCAATTCGGATGCTCTCATGCCCGTGTAGTATAAAACTTTAAGTATGGCTGTTTCTAAAGGTTTGCCCTTAACTACATCAAACATTGCCTTGACCTCTTCCTTTGTCAATGCTGTTTTATCTCTGTTAGGTGATTTTGCTGTAGCAACTTTAATTTTCACATCTTTTTTGAGGAAATGATAGCAGAATTTTCGTAAGTTTATTGTTATGGCCACCAAACTATTCAACGCATATTTTTCATAGCAGTATGAGAGATAATTATTGATTATATCTTGGTCTATATCTTGGATAGAGTATCCGTTCTTTTCCAACCATGCAATGAATTGTTTTGTTTTATTCAAAGAATCTCTGATGCTGGATTCACTATTCCCTCTTTCTAATCTTAGCCATGTTGCATATCTCTGTAATATCTCCTCCTTATTTTGCGTGTTTCCCATCAAACCACCTCCCTTGAGTCATTGGTGGTGTCGGGCTTGGCGGTGCTTTTGCCTGCAGGCATATTTTCACCGTCAGGATTTACAACCCCATTGGATTGTAAACCCCAATTTTTAATATTGTTACTTTTTAAATAATTTATTATGTATGCCTTACTTATGCACCATGAATTAAGGCGTTTTAGAGGTCGCAAGCCTTGATATTCTCTGTTTCGATTTAGCTTATCAAATTCTTCCACCGCACTCTTTGCTATTTTTGATGCTATTTCCTCCAACACATCTCTCAATTTGATGACAGCCTCTGTGCTAATGTGATAGGAGCAATATTTTTCTATAATCTTTCTGATAGTATTCAAAGGTATGTGTCTGTCTTCACTTACTGTTTCTCTTTCCTCTATCATTTTCAGCCTTTAATTTTCCTCTTCCCCTTTAAAACCATTAAGCTCTATTAAAAGCCAAATTTTATAGTAATGTATGCTGAAAATTAAGTAATTAAGTGATACTCTATGGTGTATATATATCTCCAGAGAGGAAAAATGGATGTAATATATATAGCAGTAATCTCCGCTTAATGGCTTAATATCGCTATACAGAGTTATTAAATTACTGATTTTATAGAACTTAATAGTTAAATGAAGATGCATATTATCACTTCCTTAGCATTTTCACAATTTTCTTGCCTTCTTCGGAAAGATAAGGGCAATCCTTCCCATTAATTCGTTCTATATACACTAAACCTTTTTCACATAAGCCCTGTACCTTGTTATATGCAGTAACTCTGCTTTTTTTAATCCATTTGGCAATTTCATCATACCCAATTTCCAAGGTAGGTTCATCCAGCAGGGAATTTAAGATTTTGAGGGAATCTGCATCCAAGCCATATGCATCGAATAGGAATGTGTGAGCGTATATTTTGAGGGCAATCTCCAAGTCTTCCTTATTTGCATATATTGTGTTATTATCGCGTTTTCTCTGGAATTGATTGATAAATGCAGATGCACGTATGAAACCAATGAACCGCTTCAATCTTCTTCTGTCCCTTGTTTTTGGAATGCTATTCTTTATCTCTTCAGGTATAACAACTCTCCTCCTTTGATAGGAAAGAATCCAGTATATGGCTCGGCATACCATAAATTCTTTTGGTATTTCTTCGCTTTTTGTTTCCCCTTTACATTCTTTTTCAAGTATAAATTTCATCACCATTTCATCTTGTTCTTTGCTCTCATCGATTTTAACAATAATTGAACGGCTTCTATCCTCGACATTTTCTGGTGGATTGACCATTGATTGCCATACTACAGGAGTGCCTTCCAAAATAATGTCAAATGGGCTTTGCTCAACAACAGTTCCGTAATGGGCTCTTCCGTTAAGATCTGGTGTTTTGATGCTTCTCAGGAAAGAAATGTCGATAAGGCTTGAGTCATCAATGTACAAAATTTTATCTGCAAGAGCCCCTGGATTATCCTTACATCTATAATATGGATACATAGGGGAGCAGCCTATCCATGACTCGACAACATATTCTGGAAAACACAACAATGCAATTGTTGCTAGCTCACTCTTCCCCTTACCACTTGACCCGGTAATGGTGACATGGATTTTTTCGTTTGGTGGCTGAGTATATGGTGTGAAAGCAGACAATACGAGGACTATTTTTATCGTGTCATCACCCCTGTGAAATATTGACATAGCTTTAACAAAATATTCCAGGGGTTTGCCTCTTTTCAACACATCGAGGCCCTCCCGCAAATAAGGCCTAATTGTATAGAAATACTGCCTTCTCAATGCTTCAGGGCTTTCTGTAGCAGTTGATTCATCAGCTGATAATTTTTCCTTGACTTGGTCTAGTGAAGCGATGATTTTTTTACATATCTGCTTCGCTTCATCATGCTTACAATTAAGGATCTTTCCTATTAATCCTATAAGCTCGCTGTCTCTCCTAGGGCTTCCATATATCCATGGTGGTGTTGAAGAACCGATGGGTGCCCCAACCATCTTTCCTTTATGATAAAGTCTTGTAACCCATTTTCCCCCTTCATGTGTAATCTCTATTTTCACTTCTCCATTACAGAACTTGATGATTGCTTTGCTATCCTTCACTTCTATTGCCTCAATTTTCACCCCTTCCTTTACACCCATATTTTCTCTTTCTTCTTTCATTTTTATCACCATCGCCCTTTGGAGGGCGATATCTTATCATGTTTTTTCTCTGATTTAAACAGTTATTTTTTTACACTAAATCGATATTTATGTAAATAAAATCGATTAAAAGAAAAATTTATGTGGAGTAAAAGAATTCTTTATATGCGAAGGAGAAAATATAAACCAGAAAAACTGCTAGATATATTTTTAGAGCGTGAAATACCTGCCACAACGGAAGACTTCGTTAAATATGGGATAAAAGAATTAGGAATTAGTAGGAAAACTGTATATAACTATATCAAGGAACTAAAAGGAAGGGGTCTCGTAAAATCCCTCGGAGGGAAGCCAGAAAAATTTATGCTTTCACACCCCCCTACACCAGCAGAACATTTTCAAACAATATCGAATTTAATGGATGATATAATATCTGGGCTTTTGATGGATTTTTGCAGCTCTATGAAGATAAACGAATTTATTCACGTTCTATTTTTTTCACGAGCATACAAATGGTATCTGAATTATGAAGATAAATTTCTGTTGCCGCCGCTCTACAATCGTGCCAAAATTGAATTACACAAAAAAATTGATGAGTTAGGTAGAAAAATACAAGCAGCCATTCAAACGTTTGAGAAGGAAACGGGGTACTCACCAGTCCATATCTTTTATACAAGATGTTTTTTTGACATTAGGAAATATGTTGAAGATGTTTTGAGAAGAGATTATGGAAAGGTATCTGATGAAATCATTGATTTGTGTTTGCTAAACGGTGTTGAAACCTTAATAAAACTTCAAATAAAAAAGTTGCAAGAAAAAATGGAGGAGTTACAAAAGGTGAGGAAAAGAGTGAAGGAAAAGGAAAAGCCCCTGAAACAGATTAAAGGAGAGTTATACGGAATGCTGGAGACGATATCGGTTCATGGGGATATTCATAAGAAAAGACGCAAAGGGCTCATAAAGTTGATTGATGAAGAAATTATATTGATTGAAGACTTCATTAAATGGATGGGGGATGTCTTAAAAAAAGTCCATGCATATATGCAACAATACGATATTTACACAAGACGTCTTCCTAATATAGAGAAACCGTCAATTAGAATAGCTTATTTTAGTTCATGGATAACAAGTGTTTGGCTGGAACACATAAACCGTTTCCATCATCTTGGCATAGATGAAATGGAAAAGATAATTGAGGAAGCAATTACAAAAACTATGAAAAGGTGGAGGTAAAGTGAGAAACAGGTTTAATTACGTAATTTTAGATACAGCTAGTTTCCTATAGAATTTTATTTAAAAATTGAAAGGAGTTATATATCAGTAAAAGATATAATATTGGTACCCCACTGGTTTACAGGAGCGGGTGCCAATGTCCGTGCGAACGGTGTACGTTCCCGCACGGACTTATTCCTTTAAAAACCTTGGTTTTGGAAAAACCTTAACATGAATCTTGTTATTTATTACAGTACTTCCAATTTTTGTCGTGCAAATGTTGCTTATAATATCGATATAATCTTCATCTTCCTGATGTTTTATACCCATGTTTTCACATATCCAATGAAAATAACATCTCTGAAAGGCATAGCATATCAAATCAGCGATTTCATAAAAAGGGGATTCTGTACTTTCTTCAACATTTAATGTTCTGCATATGTTCTCAAAAGAGTGATAAACTCCTCCTCTCTGTATAAGTTCATCGTGTAACTTTCGCAGATTATATGTTAATTTTCTTGAGCATTTTGCCAAATTAATAAGAGCCCATCTATTTGCATTCTCTTTTCTTCCTTTCACTATTCTCTGTATTCTTTCTAAAATGTATTCATAAGCTAACTCATAAGGGTTCATTGGGTATGCATACCTTTCTCTAAGCATAACATTGTCTATAATTACTGCAATTGCTTCTATGGGCAACGTTGAAATAAATTCATAACATTCTTTTAGCATACGTTTTCCGTCCTCCAATGTTATTATGTCATTATAAGGGTTTTTGGAGCTAAGACCTACTTGATTTAAATATACTGCATGGACTGGGTAACATTTACATTCCTCTGGAAATGCGGATTCTTTGAATTGTAAATATTTTCTCGCGCAATAATCGTAATACTCTTCCTTAAGAAACATTCCTCCCAAAACAAAAAAATCCGATTGAGAATGCGGAAATGGCTTCTTTATATTTGAGTAACCGGATTCGTCCAAATACACTAAGTACATTTTATCTTTTATCCTATTAAATAGTCTTTTTAAAATTTTTTAAATATAATGTAGGAAAAATGTAAAATTCAAAAAATTCCTATATATTGGGGTTTGTATGGGTTTTCTCTATTTTTAAAAATTGCTAAGATAACTATTTTTAACGATTGGTAGAAAAATTTATCCCCATTTTTTTCATTATAATTTGGAGGCAGAAAAGATGAGAAAATGGATGAATGTATTGATGATTTTAATTCTTGTAATAAGTAGCGCCTCCATTATTTTGTTGGGAACTGTAGCAAATCCTTCGGGCACATGGATAGAAAAAGCATCTACTCCTAAGCAAGGGGGATATGGGGAAGCAGTTGTTGGAACTGGAGATGCAGTATATGTGGCTAGATGCATGTATGCTTCTTCAGAACCTGAATTTTGGCGTTATGACCCATCCACAAATACATGGAATAATATGCCAACAGATGGACTGCCAACGGGAGCATTTAGAAATGGTGCATGTTTGGCATTTACCACATTTACAGATGGTGGTATATACGCTCTCATGGGGGGAAAATATGATGATACAAATCGCACCCTATTTTACAGATTCGATATATATGATGGGGTTTGGCAACCTTTAGCCAACACGCCACACGCGCAAGGGGCAGGAGATGCATTAGTCTATTGCGGATATGATGGAAACTTATATGCTTTCTTAGGAAGTAGAGAACATGGCTCTGTTTTTGCACGTTATTTTTTGGATAATAATACATGGCAGATATTGCCATCTATCTGGAACAAAACAGATGATGGTTGTTCATTAGTATGGGTTGGAATCACTTCTCAATACATATATGCACTGCAAGGAGAAGTTGATGAAACCATTCCAAATACAAATTTTGCGAGATTTAATATAGCAACAAAACAGTGGGAAGAATTAGCACCCATACCAGAAGAGAATGGGGTAGGGGACGGGGCTTCTTTGATATGGGTTAGTGACTATCGTATATTTGCTCTGGGAGGGGGCGGGGCAGATGAAAGCCCAGGATATAATTTTTACTGCTATTACATAAACAATAATACATGGCAAAAATTGGAGGACATTCCTTATCCTGTCGGATGGTATGTAGGCAATAGGCTTGCATATGCAAACAACAGCATTTATTACTGGCAAGGGGCACCATCAACATGGGGAGGAGGAAATAGATTTTGCCAGTATCCGCTGGCCTTATTGTCTCCTTCCGTTGTTTATGTTGATGATGACTTTAATACTTCTACGCCTGGATGGCAATATGACCATTTCAACAGGATACAAGATGCAATAGATGCAGTTGCAGAAGGAGGAACAGTGTATGTTTTCAATGGAATTTATTATGAAAATGTTGTTGTAAATAAAACAATAAATTTGATTGGAGAAGATAAAAATAATACAATTATTGATATCGGAGATAATGAGGAAGGGATTGGTATTAAGTTAACATCTTCTGCTGAATATTGTAACATCAGTGGATTAAAACTAGTTGGAGGAGGAGAATACGGTTGTTGGATAATAGTAGAATCCGGTAACAATAACATTTATAACAATATCTGTTCAGGTGGGATAATAATTGGTGGAGAATACATTACTGATGCGGTAGGAAACAAAATAATTGAAAATGAGCTTGGATGGGGAATACTTATAATTAGTTTCGAATCTATGGAACAATTCTGTAAACAGATTATAGAGAATAACACAGTTAATGGGAGACCAATTTACTATTATAGCAATACAAAGGATGTAAAAATTCCAAAGGATGCAGGTCAAGTTTTGATTGCAAATTGTTCAGATGTGACAGTTAAAGATATCAATTTCAGTCATGCATATTGTGGTATCGAATTAGCATATTCGAATAATATAACAATCGAAAACAACGATTTCTATAATTGTGGCGGAGGCATTTTATTATTTTCTGCGTCTAAAAATTTGATAAAAAGCAATATAATCACAGAATGTATGGTTGGCATAGATTTGATTAATTCTCAAAATAATACAATTTTAGGCTGTGATATTTTTGATTGCCAAAGTTTTGGTATCTACATCTATTCTTCAAAAGATGATGTCATTCAATACAACAATATTTACAACAATTCGGCGTATGGAATCTACGCTGAGTACTTAGAGTTTCCTATAAATGCTACTCATAATTATTGGGGTTCTTCATCTGGACCACATCATCCGATATTAAATCCAAATGGAACAGGGGGTAATGTAAGCAATAACGTTAAATTTACTCCGTGGCTTACTGCTCCAGTAAAAGGAGTAATAGAAAAAATTATAACAACGGGAGAAAGTGAGATAAACGCAATTAATGAAACAGATTCCAGTATAAAGATAAATACTACCACAAATAACACTGTCAGGATTATTTTTTATGGAGGGGCACCTGTTGAAGAACCATGCGTTGTAAAATCTGTTGGAAAATACATCGAGATAGAGGTGAAAAATGAAAGTGCTATACAATGGCCAATATTCATCCAAATTTATTACACTCAGAAGGATTTAGATGATGCAGGAATAACAGAGAATCAGCTTGTTGGCATTTATTTCTACAATGAAACCGGTGGAGAATGGGAATTGTATAATGACACAGGAATAAATACAACAGATTTTGTTATAGATGGAAAACAATACGCTGGCTATGCTTGGGCAAATGCATGGCATTTAACAAAGCTTACCATAGCAGCTGATAATATCAAACCCATAATATATGATTATACACCGTCACAAGCAACTACAGGTGATGTCCTTGTATTCAATGTGAGTGTAGAAGACGAGAGTAATGTTACAGTATATGTTGAATACTGGTATGAAGGTGGTGAGCATTTAAATGAAAGTATGGGAAAGGTAGGAGATTATTGGATTAAAGAAATAATCATTGAGCATACTATGCAACCATTACATTACATAATTTCTGCAATGGATGCATATGGAAACTGGAATAATACAGGAGAAAAAGTAATTGCGATTGTTGATAATGATAGGCCATCGATAAGTAGTATTGAAGCTAATCCACCAATTCAAAAAGTTGAAGGGTTTGTTAATATAACATGTCAAGTTATAGATAATATAGGCGTAGCTGAAGTATATATAAACATAACATATCCGGATGGAAGCAAGCACAATTTCTCAATGAATAAAATAGGCGATATATACTATTGGAATGCTACATTTGAAATTGAAGGAGAATATAACTTCTTCATATATGCAAAAGATGTGAATGGTAATGTTAATATTTCTGCTGTTAAATCATTCGCAATATTTGTTCCTCAATATGCATTAACAGTAACAGTTTCTCCATCTGGAGCAGGATATGTAACAATGAATCCCGCTTCATCGGATAGAAAATATGATGAAGGAACAGTTGTAACATTAACCGCTTATGCAAATGCTGGTTATCAATTTAGCTACTGGAGTGGAGATGCAAGTGGAACAGCAGCAACAATTCAAATTACAATGGATTCAAATAAAACAGTAGTGGCAAATTTTGTTAGCATTGCACCACCTGCTGTAAATCATCCTCCAAATATTGAAATCACCTCGCCATCAGACGGAAGTGTTGTATCTGGCGTTGTTACAATACAGGGCATTGCTTGGGATGCGGATGGAAATGAAACAATACAGAAAGTAGATATACGAATAGATGGCGATAGCTGGATAGTTGCGAGTGGAATCACTTCATGGAGTTATTCATGGGATACAACAAAGGTTGCCAATGGATTGCATAAAATAGAGGCTCGCTGCTATGATGGTCGGGATTACAGCAGCATAGTTTCCATAAATGTAACTGTAAACAACATTGTAAATACTCCCCCTGTTGTTTCAATAGATTATCCGAGCAATGGCAGCACCGTTTCTGGAGAAATAATTATTAAAGGAAAAGCATGGGATGAAGATGGAAACGAAACAATAGTAAAAGTAGAAATAAGAATAGATGGAGGAGGATGGCAAAACGCTACAGGAA
>MTML01000144.1 GCA_002011215.1 Archaeoglobus sp. JdFR-24 | reverse complement strand
AGCGCTGAATCCTGGCCCTTAAGGCCACCCAGCTCCCTAGCTACAGAGCGAAATCTATTCGTTCGGCATTGTATCGAGATTTGCCCCACGAAAAAGGTCTCTTTGAGCTTGCCCAAGAATCAGGCCGGTTGAAGTGGGAGTTCTCACGGAAGCAGCATGGCAAAAAAGGAGCAGAGAAAGTGGAACGCTACTTGAGCAACAGCAAATTCACTGGGGAACAGATCATCGCCATGTTTCAGGGAGGAACAAGGTGGGGTAAAGGTAGCTGACCTTTGCCGCCGAAGCGGTGTTAGGGATGGCACTTATTGCCGCTGAAAGGCGAAATATGCTCCAGTTACGCTGAGTGGACTTAGGAGGGCTGAAAGCATTGGAGGCAGAAAACCGGTGCTTGAAGCAAATTGTTGCTGACCAAGCGTTGGAGAGTGCGGGCACTCAGCGAGTTCTCTAAAAACTTTTGTGGCCCGAGGTGGAGCCTACCAGATGGTCTGCATGACTCGTGCGACTTGCGGTTATAACAGCAGGTGCAGCGGTAAAAATCAAGTTTTGCAGGAAAGATTGGAGGAGTTGGCAGGCAAACGGCAAGGTTTGACTTGTCCCAACTTGCATGTGATGCTGAAGCAGGAACGTCTTGCCACCGATGGCAAGAGGAGAGAACGATATATCGTCAAGGCAGGATTTCTCTGCAGTTGAGGAAGCGGCGAAAGGGGGTAGTCCTGACGTGGGTCAGCCTGCCTGCCACTGAGCCTGTTGACTAGTTTGGCCGATAGACTTCGCCTCGGACAGTCTCTGTAATGGGCGGAAGTTCGGAGTACCAGTCGAAGCGGGTGACTATGCCAAAGAAAGGCCCAGCGGTAGAGGTGAGCATCCAATTCACTCGTGCCAAGATAGCCGAGTGCTGGAGGGATTGGTGGAACCGGAAGTTGCCCGAGGTGATTACAGTGGACATCCAACCTGATTTTACCAGCAAGGCCGTGGACGAATGGGGAGATGAGCGCGGTCTCAAGTTGAATTTCATCTGGTCAGGAAAGCTGATAAGAAATGGCTCTCTTTTTTACAGCTATTACAAAAAAGCCTGTGGTAAAGGAACTCATAAATTCTGAATTCTTGACACAAGCGAGATTATCCAATTTTACTATCAAATCTAGTGTTGGAAGAAGCGGATAGGATAGACACTTTATGCTTAATCTGGAGTTGAGTATAGGTTGCTTTATCATATGAGCTAGAACAGTAAAATAAGATCCTTGTTTCCTGAGCATTAGGATCTTGAAATTATCTTCGAGCATCTTCCTCAATTTCTCATCCGTAAACCTTTGAAAATCATGAGGATCGGGGTGAATGCCAAAAATAAAGGGGGTTGAAAGGATCAAGGTTCCACCTGGCTTTAACACTCTTGCAATTTCCTTAATGACTCTTTCAGGATGTTCAACGTGCTCTAACAGCTCTACGCACTTAACACAGTCAACCAAATTTGATTTTATTGGAACATTTTGAGCATCGCCGACTATGTCTGGGCAAAAGTCCCTAGCGATATCCAAGGTTATCCACGTAGTATCACTGGGTGGTTCAAAGGTACCTCGTTTTCTCCCTCCTCCTATGTCTAGGACAATACCTTTCATATATTTTCTTGAACTTTTCAAATCTTCATCCAGTAGGATTCGTCTATATGAACTCATATATTTGGAATCTCCCTGTATTCATTTGCTCTCGTTCGTTCTATAACTTGGATTTTTAGTCTTTGTCTAAAAGCGTCATCTTTATAATCTTTGCCTTAGCCTTTGCAATATCAAACAATGTTACCCGTTTAGGACAATAAGCACCACTTAAGTGGTCTTCATGGATAGTGCGAGCAAATTCATGATACTTATTCCCGACTTCTGTGAGGGTTGGTAAGTCTATTTTTGCTTGATAATGCTTATAGTTTCGAGCAACCTCCTCAATCGCATCTAAAACATCATTCTCATCTTCGAAGAGTTGACCTGCGTGTCCTACGATCTCCGGATGTCCGCCATCGTTTCGCGCTACCGCTGGCAAACCGCAGTGGAGCCCCTCAATTAATGAATTAGAGCAAGGGTCATTTCTACTTGCTATTATGATAATATCGTGTTCCTTCAAAATTTTAGCAAGTTGCTGACTTGAAACAGGCCTTACCCACCTAATATTCTTAAACTGAATAGGAGAATTTCCAACAAAGGTCATCTCATATTTACTAAAATCCAGCTGTTCGTCTAAATAACGGTATATATCAAACCCTTTTCTTATGTTTGGGGACCACGAAGTCGCAACCAACCTAATTTTGTTCTTGTTAAATGGTCTCTTGCCTTCTCGATTGAATATGGCTGGCTCAGGTGCATTTAGGATTGTAATTTCATATGGAGATCTTTGCATACCTATTTCATAATTTCTTTGCCTGCTCCAATTGGATTGAAAAACAGTCCCATCAGCAAAAGGGCTGTTAAACTCAGCAATGACCTTATCGATAATCTTATCTTTGCCTCTCACATAAAATATAGGGCCATCTACTCTGTGGATGAAAATCTTATTTGGACATTTTCTCTTAGTTTTCAGCACTTTCTCTAAACAGTGATGACTGTTAAACAAAATTACATCGGCACCTTCTGGACTTTCGGAGTAAACTCTCGCTTTTCTAAAATAGTCCCGTAGAGCCTTTAAGAACTGATTACCGCCACCCCAGGGACCTTCTACGAATTCGTATAATAGATGGATTCTCATCTCTTTTCCTATCCTCCTCCCCTTGGTAGTAATCACCCCTCACGTTATCATAGTGGCTATTTTTTATCCATAAGCTCAAGATTTTATTTATTAAAAATTCAAACCATATCGGAATATGTTTTTCTCCATTGGAGCGAAGGCGTAGGGGGAAAGTGAAGCATGTATTGTGATTGACCATGTTTCCCGGTAAACTTGGTTCTGATTTTCTTAAAGGTACTTGTTCTGAAAGTATTCATAGATCTTCCCCCATCTATCCATCATAGGTTTGTAAGACGCTATCCTATTTGCTCTCCGATAGTTTAACTCAATAATTTTAGTCACATCTTTTCCTCTGATTATTTCTTCCACCTTATGTACAGCTTCTTCTGCGCTTTTATAAATACACCATGGATCAAGAAAATCCGGAGCAAGACCTACATCAGTGCTCAAAATCATGATTTTTGTGAAAGCAGATTCCAATACCGCTTTTGGGCCTCCTTCACTTCTAGAAGATACAATATACAGGTCGGCTAAGTTATACAATTTGTTCATAGTTCGTTTGTCCGATGTATTTTGTTCAATATCATCATCAAATCTTCTCGGTTCCTCACCATAATACAAATATGGAATGTCTAATCTTCTACATTCATTTATGATCCAGTGTCGTCTTGGTCCTGCCAACAACAGGACAAATTTATTTTTTGGTAATTTGGATAGAATATCGACCAAGAGTTCGGGACCTTTTTGCCACTTCGGTTTACTTAAGTCTATCCCCAAAGAATCTCTCTGAAAGGATCCAATTACCAGCTTGTTTTGGAGCGACTTGTAGTCAATGCCCAATTCTTCTGCTATTTCTCTTTTATCCTTGCTAAGCCTCGTAAATATTCTTTCATCAACATAAAAGGGTTGATATTTTACGTCAACACCGGCGAGTTTCAGTTTGTCATACATCGCTTTGCTTGGAGCTATCCACAAGTTTACAAACTTTTTTGCTTTTTTGAATTCAAGGCCCCCAATATCGACCTCATAAGTAGCAACACTTATGATTCTCTTCCACCGAAGAGGGAAAAATCTAATGCTCAATAATGGATTCCACCATACTGCGTGAATAACATCTGCCGTCAAAAAATTAGAAGTTAAAGTATGACCAATGTCTCTCAAAAACATCTCAGTGTATTTCCTGTCATAATCTATCGACCAGCCAACGCTGTCTCTACCAACGAGAAAAACTTTTGTCATAGTTACTATCCTCACTTCCCATACCCATTCCAATAAGCAACATCTGAACTACCATACTCAAGTTTAGTCCCCATACTGCGCCTATGAGCCCCCACGCATGTATGAAGCCAAACATGATAAGAAGTTTCACAAAAGGGAAAATATAATACCCTCTAATAATTGCTTTCTTGCTCTTCTTAGCAATGGCAAACGTTCCTAAAAACGCTGTGGGAATTGACAATATTATCATCAAAAGTAAAATCTTTGAATACGGGATTGAACCGGCATACTTCTCTCCGAACAGCAGAAGAATAATATCATCTATAAAAAACCAATATAGTATGCTACCTCCCACAACCATTATTGCTAATGGTAAAAGGATCTTCTTTTTCATTCTATTTATCTTATCTAGGACTACGCTTATTTTAATTTCGTCTTGACATAACTTAGGAGCCAGTGGATTCCAACCTAATTTTAGTAAATCTTTTGCTTTAATTGGAATAGCAATTGCAATAGCATAAACAGCAAGCTGTTGAGCGCCCAACAGGCTTCCTATCAGAATTCTATCGATATTGTTTGCTATAGTCCCTATTATGTTCGCTGCAGTCATAAAGTATCCATATCCTACGCACGCATCGTCTCTCCTGCTATTTTCAATGTATTTCAAACTTTTCAAGAACAATAGGCAAGTCAAGAAGGTATTGCTCACCAGATATGTGACAAATATAATAACTAAGTTTTTCGCATTCAAAAAAAGTATGGTGATCATAGCAGCAGCACTAACCACTGCTCGTATGCTTCCGTATTTTGCTCTTATGTCAAACCTCATTTTCCCTTGCAAAAAACTATCCCAAATATTTGGAGCATGGAGTAAGGGGAAGAAGATACTGGAAAGCATCAAGCAAACTCCGACTGTTTGGTTATTACTGTAATAATAGTAGATACCTGCTCCCAGCAATGCAGGAATACCAAGCAGGCTCCACAAGAAACTTATCTTTACGGCTTTTTTGTAAGTCCCCTCATAACCGCGGGCTACCGACCGCATAATTGAGGCATTCAAGCCTGGGATAGAAATAAGAGAAAATATCGCCAAAAGGGCAAGTATAAAGTTGTATTGCCCGAATACTTCTTTGGAAGCCAATCGGGCAAAAGCCACAGAGATAGCCAATCCAGCGATTAAAGTGATGGCTTGTCTTAAATATACCCAGAGCTCATTTTTTGTGATGTAAGCAAGATCTACTTCGTATTTCCTGCTATATTCAGTGATCTTGGTTTTTACGACATCGAGCATTTTGAGTTGCGCCCACAATTGCCCAAATTTCACCAAACTGGATACTATAATCTAGAATCTGGAGTCCCGCTGTTTGCATTTCTTCTTTGAAACTCTCAAAGGTATATTCAATGAAGTGGGTCCTGTCTAGCCGGTATTCAAGGTTTAGCTCCTTCTTATACATATCAATCCAACTCCGACTCAGCATAGGAACTCTGATTAGGAGTTTAGGCGCCATCTTCTTCAAAGAAGCAAGAAATTCTACCCTCTTATCTATATGCTCAAGGACATTGGATAGAATTATGACGTCAAAGCGTTCATCTGGAAGCTCAGTTAGCGCATTTCCACATATATAATCTATGCTATCTCCCGAATACTTACTTCTCGCAATTGAAATGTTCTTCTGGCTTAAATCAATTCCTACTACCTTCCTCGCTTTCTTGGCGATGTCATAAGTTAGAGCGCCATTTCCACAGCCTATATCCAAGACGGTATCGTCCTTACTAATATTATCCACAAAGAACTTGTGATAGTTCATTATTCGATGTTTTGGATGCAGCCCGTCTTTCTCCAACTTCTGAGCCAGCCGACCTGCCCAGCTATAACTCAATGAATGTAGCCGCAAAATACCCTTTAACGTATAAAGCATTAGCCTTTTAGAAAGGAAGCTCATATCACCCGCTCCAGTAACTCCAGTTCTTTCCTGACCAACTTATCTAAACCATAATTCCTTACAATTGTTCGTCTTGCATTCTTGCCCAACTTCTTCCTTAACTCCTCGTCTTTCATAAGGGTCATAATGGCTTCCCTGATCGAGGCAGGATCAGTACTGCATAAGATGCCGTTCTTGCCGTGCTCGATAACTTCATTTATCCCTTTTACATTTGTTCCAATTACGGGCATACCGCAGGCCATTGCCTCCAGCAAAGTTTTTGGCATATTCTCATATAAGGAAGGAAGGATGAAGACCTCGTGCTGATTTAGGATCTCCGGCAACTTATGGTTAGGGACATTGCCAAGAAAATTGACATTAATGTTATTATGTTCAATAAAGTCTTTCAATCCGCGGAGTAAGGGGCCTGAACCAATGATATCTAAAGACGTAGGGCATAGCCCTTCTAAAGCTTCCACCAGGGCATAAAGGTTCTTCTCCTGGCTCAGTCTTCCGACAAAACAAATCGAGTTTTCCTTTTTAGGTGTCTCCATAGGTTTGAATATATCCGTCTCAACGTAGTTTGGGATTACAACATGGAGGCCCGACGGGCGATAATTTTTCTCCACATACTCAAAGTTAGTTTGAGAACTTGTAATGACCCCGTCTGCAAACTTATAAGCGATGCTTTCGACGATTCTTAGTATCCACTTTATTTCACTCTTAGCGTTACTCCTCAGCGCATTGATAGATAGCATATATCCTGTTCTGACCACCAATTTATTTCGATACAGAAGCTTGGCTAGCACTGCGCTCCATGAGCCCCACATTTGATTTGTCTTGACGACGTCAATATGCTTCAATATGTCGCGATGAATGAGCGGGAGCATGAACGAATACAGAATGTTATTTGAGACGTGTTTCTTAGGAATAATCGAAATGTTATCAGCAAGGTAGGGTTTGAACCTTAAGTCTTCCTCGTCTCCGTAGGTAAAAAAGTATATATGCTTAAAATATTTGCTAAGCTTATTGTATATTGACACTTCCCTATCTATCATTCCTATATCATGCCATGTTTTTAGCGATACCCCAGCAGTGAAAAATAGGGCAAAGCTTTTGTTTTTCAATCTTCCAAAGTCGAACATGTTAGCTCCCAGAATTTGCCCCCGAGCTACCAACAGATTCCCTCATATATTTTTGCTTCCCTTGCTTTAGGAACTCTTCTCCCATCGATTACGATCTTGCCTCTGTAGTCCAACTCGTTGAACTCCTCCCACTCGGTGATGATAAGTATAGCATCAGAGTCTAAAACTCCCTCTTTGGTCACATATTGTATTTGTGGAAATATTTTTTTGAAGTTTTCTACTGCTAGAGGGTCATAGGCCTTGACCATAGCGCCTTCTTGCAACAAAGTTTGAACGATTTTTATTGCTCTCGAGTCTCTCACATCATCAGTCCCGGGCTTAAATGCTAGGCCCAGAATGCCCACAGTAGCTCCTTCCAAGGTGATATGCTTCTTGAGCAATTCTAGCATTCTCAGAGCCTGTTTTTCATTTAAGCTCAAGACTTCCTCTAAAATCCTCGGTTTATAACCTATTTCTCTTACTCTCGCTATCAGTATTCTAAGGTCTTTGGTAAGGCAAGAGCCGCCAAAGCCAACCCCAGCATTAAGAAATTTGTTTCCTATACGATTGTCAAATCCCATTCCCCTTGCCACTTCATAAACGTCTATTCCTAGTTTCTTACAGATGTTCCCAATCTCATTTACGAAGGAGATCTTCGTTGCTAAGAAGGCATTAGAAGCGAGTTTTATCATTTCAGCAGTCTTTAAATTCGTCCGTAGAATGCGGGTATTGAAATTCCTGTAAAGGCTAATAAGTATGTCGCCGGACCTTTTGTCGTATTCTCCGATAATTATCCGAGCGGGATTCATAAAATCGTGAACTGCTTTTCCTTCCCTCAAAAATTCAGGAGACATGCAAACGCCGAAATCCTCCCCTATCCTTCTACACGATTTTTGCAGGAGCGGTATAACTAGATCCTCAGTAGTGCCGGGAGGGACAGTGCTCTTTACAACGACTACGCAATACTCCTCCTTTCTTTTGAGCACCTCCGCAATCTGCCTTGCTACGTCTGCCATTTGGTCTAATACTATCGAGCCGTCGTCACTAGAAGGCGTGCCTACACAAATAAGGATTACCTCTGAGTCTTTAATGTCCTCATAATCGTGGCTTGCCCTAATACTAGTCTCTTTTAAGAGTTCGTCCAGGCCTTCCTCGTAAATTGGGCAGGCTTTATTATTTATGGCCTTCACCTTGCGGGGATCAATATCTATAATGGTAACTCTGTTACCCAGCTTGGCAAAACAGGCTCCACTCACTAAACCAACATAGCCTGCTCCAATAACTGAGATTTTCATTATTCTCCTCTTTCCAAGATTCTCGTTTTTTAATAATCTATCAGCCATTCTATAGTATAGTATAGAAACGCCAGCAGCAACGCGGCAAATGCTCAGACTCTTCTCGTGAAACCACAGACATGTAGGCCGAAGTAGAGACCAGTAGCCATTGCCCAAACATCCTCTTTCTCCCTAAACCTTTGAGCAAGGGTACTTATCATTCCTTGCTGGAGACCTGCTCTGCCTCCGTCTTCCTTCCGAAGCTCTTATGCTCAAGTACATCCTCTCTTTCGGCAAGCAGTCCTATGCATTGCTAACAGCTTCATAGTTTCTCGCTTGACGATATAGGCTTTTCCTTTCATTCGACAGAGAGCTTTCTATGGGTTCTCTTCTATCCGTATCTTCGGCCGTTATTAATCTATAGAGTTTTATAGTAAAACCCCTTCTTTCGCGCTTCTTCAGAGGAAAATATGCCTCGGACATCTGTTAGAACAGGGTTGCTCTTCTGCATCTCCCTTAGCTCTGCAAGAGTAAGCTCCCGGAAGGCAGAATGAGCTAGGGTAAGAATAATACAATCGAACTTCTCTTTTTTTGCTTCTTCAAAGCTTCGGAACAGCCTTATTCCGAATTCGCCCTCAAAGTCATCAGCACTTAGCAAAGGGTCAAATCCAAATACTTGCGCTTTATAGTCTTTGAGTTCCTTGATTATCCCCTTCACGGGGCTTTCACGGATGTCGGGAACATCCTCCTTATAGGTGAGTCCAAGGATTAAGACCTTAGAACCTTTGACTACTTTGCCTGCCTCATTCAAAGCTTTTATGGTCATCTCAGCCACGTACTTGGGCATATAGTCATTGATAGATCGGCCTGCTAGGACTACCTGAGGATGATAGTTAAGCTGCTTGGCCTTGTAAACAAGATAGTAGGGGTCAACAGGGATACAGTGCCCACCGACTAGGCCGGGGGAGTACCAGTGGAAGTTCCATTTGGTTGCTGCCGTATTCAGGACATCTTTGGTGTTTAGTTCCATCTTTCCGAAAATTATCGCCAGTTCGTTCATCAAAGCGATGTTGAGGTCTCGCTGGATGTTCTCAATCACTTTGGCTGCCTCGGCGATCTTTATGCCTTTGGCTTTGAAGACCTTAGGAGCAATATTACGATAAAGCTCAGCGACAAGCTCTGTGGTTTCCTTGTCTATCCCGGCCACCACTTTGGTTATTTTGTCTATCGTGTGTTCTTTATCACCGGGGTTTATTCTCTCAGGAGAGTAGGCAATCTTGAAGCCCTCGCCGCACTTGAGACCCGATTCTTTCTCTAGAATCGGCTTAACTATCTCTTCAGTAACTCCAGGGTAGACAGTGGACTCAAGAATAACTATGCTTCCTTTTTTCATATTCCGCCCTACAATCTCCGCAGCGCTCTCGACGAAGGAAAGGTCGGGCTCCTTGGAGGGTGTGACCGGGGTCGCGACGCAGATGATTATGAAGTCGGCTTTTCGAATCTCTCCCGGATCGTTGGTGAAAGTCAAATTTTGTATCACGGGTAATGAGAAGTCGTCAGAATTTGGTGGAGTTTCCGACTCGTTACTCATTGTCCTTAGCGCGTCGTGGTTCAGCTGTTTGACTTTCCTGACATCGGTGTCAAAGCCAATTACTCTTAGCTTCTTAGAGAATGCCTTTGCCAGCGGCAAGCCGATGTAGCCCAAGCCAACGATGCAAACTACTGCCGTCTCTAATTTGCGTTTCATTGCTTGAATTCCTTGATGACCTCGCTCAAGCCATGCTCCAAGGTCCACTTTGGCTCATAACCGAAGCTTCTAGCCTTAGAGACATCAGCTAGCGTGTGTTTGGGATCACCAGGTCTTGGCTCATTATGGATTGGCTTCAAGTCTTTGTGCAGCAAGTTAGTGATGATTTCAGCCAAGCGGTTTATGGTGTAACTTTTGCCACTGCCAATATTATATACGCCCTTGGCACTATCCGCCTCCGCTGCTAACACGTTTGCTTGAACCACATCTTCAATGAATGTAAAGTCTCTGCTCTGTTCACCGTCGCCATAGATAATGGGTGGCAAATTCCGGCAAATTCTTTCTATAAAGGCGGGAATGACTGTGGCGTACTGGGATCGAGGATTCTGCCTTGCACCGTAGACGTTAAAATACCTCAAGGAAACGGTGGAGATACCATAGATCCGACTGAAGATATCACAGTAGTGTTCACCAGCCAGTTTGGTTAGAGCGTAAGGTGAGAGAGGGTTGGGAGGCATGCTTTCTGTTTGAGGTAGGCTAGAG
>MTML01000124.1 GCA_002011215.1 Archaeoglobus sp. JdFR-24 | reverse complement strand
TCCAGCAAAATTCCTAAAATATGCTGACGAGATATCCTATTGAAGAGGAAGGTGAGAAAAATGAAGTACAATCTCGTGGAAATGTATGTTGATGATGAAATGCGCACAAAGGCTGTGGAAGTTCTTAATTCGAAGAAGTATATCAAAGGACCGGAAAACAAAGTATTTGAGGAGGAATTTGCGAAGTATCTCGGCATAAAACATGCGATTACGACAAGTTCAGGAACTACTGCCCTATGGCTGATATATGATGCTCTGGGGATTGGAAAAGGGGATGAAATAATTGCGCCATCCCATACGTTCATCGCCACTGTCACCCCTGCCATGCACTTGGGCGCCAGGCCAATTTTTGCAGATATTGATGAAGAAACATATACTCTGGACCCGGAGGACGTGTGTAGGAAAATAACTAAAAGAACAAAGGCTATAGTGGTTGTTCATCTCTACGGCCACCCCGCAGATATAAAGCCCCTGAAAGAGATCGCAGAGGAGCATGATATTTACCTGATTGAGGACTGTGCGCAGGCTCATGGGGCGCTTTACCACAACCAGAAAGTGGGGACTTTCGGCGATGCCGCCGCGTTCAGCTTTTTCCCTTCCAAGGTTATGTGTGTGGCTGGAGACGGCGGAATGGCGGTAACAAATAACGATGAGGTTGCGGAAAAAATAAGGATGCTACGTGATCAGGGCAGGAAAGACAAATATGAACACCTGTTGCTGGGATATAACTTCAGAATGAGTGAGCTCCATGCAGCTATTGGGAGAATACAGCTAAAGCATCTTGAAGAATGGATTACAAGACGAAACGAAATTGCAAGGATTTATAATGATATCTTGGACGGCGTTGTTAGGGTGCCCCAGGTAAAACCTTGGGCTAGGCATTCGTGGTATGTTTATACCATAAGGACTGAAAAAAGAGATGCCCTTAGGGAGTACCTTAAAGGGGAGGGTGTTGCCACCGGGCTCTACTATCCGATCCCTGTCCATATGCAACCCGCAATAAAAACCATAGCACCTTCAGAGCATCTACCTATCACCGAAAAGGTGGTCAGAGAAATAATTTCTCTTCCAATGCATCCCCTATTGAAGGATGAAGATGTATATGAAATAGGAAAGAAAGTCGTGAACTTTTTCAGGTGACCGATATGAAGATTGGTCTTATAGGAACCGGATACTGGGGAAGAAACCACGCAAAAGTCTGGAGAGCGCTGAAGGATGAGGGAATCATAGATGATGTCATCCTGTGCGATATCCGGGAAGAGGCCGTTAAACCAATAGCCAAAGATTTTTCACTGCCATACATAACAAACCCCATGAAACTTATAATGGACAAGAGCATTGATGCCGTTGATATATCCTCGTCCACACCCACCCATTACCCGCTCGCAAAGAACGCCATGCTAAACGATAAGCATGTCTTGGTTGAGAAACCAATGGCCGAGAACTCCAGAGAATGTGAAGAAATGATAAGAATCGCTCAGGAGAAAAACAGAATTTTGATGGTGGGACATATTTTCAGGTACCACCCTGCCTTGCTGGATTTGAAGAAGAAAATTGCACGTGGAGACCTAGGCAAAATAATTTCCCTTCACACCAGGAGGACCTCTCTGCGTGTTCCCAGGAAAGATATGGGGGTTCTCCTAGCACTTGCAATCCATGATGTGGACATATATACCTATCTGCTCGAGGAGGAGCCCCGTGAAGTGTTTGGAACTCTAAAATCCAGCTTCGTTGAAGGAATAGAGGAGGAAGCTTTCATAGTTATGGGATTCTCGCACTCAAAGGGATACATTTTTGAGAGCTGGAACTACCCGATAAATGGCAAACTCAGGGAACTAGTGGTGATAGGAGAAGATGCAGCAGTAAGAATAGACTATCTCAAACCCGACGAACTGGAAGTGTATGAAGCCTGTATAGATGGGGATGTCGTTAAGAACGAGGGGAAGCGGATCGAAAGAATTACTTACACGGAACCCCTGAAGGAGGAGCTCTTGGACTTTGTAATGTCAATAAAAGAAGAGCGTTTGCCAAAGGCAAATATGTATGTTGGAAAAAAATCTGTGGAAATTATTGAAAAAATAATGGAATCCGCGAAAGAGAAAAAGGTCATCACTTTATGATTCCAGCCCTGCGCCCCATAAAAATATTCGCCTCAAGCCATGATTCAAGCGACCCAATATCAAGACGCACTCCTTCTATTTTATACCCCAGCATTCTTTTTGTGAAAATATAAAGACGGAGTGCATCCGTAAGCTGGTATTCCCCGTTTTTACCGGGTTTAACCTCCTTGAGATATGAAAATATCTCGGGTGTCAAAAGATAGCGACCCACAATCGCGAGATTTGAAGGTGCTTCGGAGGGTTCTGGCTTTTCCACAAGGTCATCTATAACATAAAGGGGTGGAACGCTAAGAGGAGAGGGTTTAATCACACCGTATTTTTTTGAGTCATTAGGACGTATCTCCGTCACAGCTATAACAGGATCCCCATGTTCCTCATATATATCGATGAGTTTTTTTGTAGCCGGCCTATCATTAACTATTATATCATCTCCGAGAAGAACAACAAAAGGTTCATCGCCCACGTACTTTTCGGCCATCAGAACCGCATGTCCCAGACCCAGCGGCTCTTTCTGACGAACATACATTATATCCGCCATTTCAGATATCTCCCTGATCATATTCAGTTCATCCACTTTACCACGCTTTTTGAGAAACTCCTCCAGCTCAAAATTTCTGTCAAAATAATCCTCAAGCGCTCTTTTGCCCCTTCCGGTTATTATCAGTATACTATCACATCCCGACTTCACAGCCTCCTCCACAACATAATGTATCGCAGGTTTATTGAGGATGGGGAGCATTTCTTTGGGCTGTGATTTTGTTACTGGTAGCATTCGTGTCCCTAGCCCCGCTGCCGGAATAACCGCCTTCATTGATGAGGACGATGAGAAAAATGATATATATACGTTTGGGATATCTCAGAACGCCATGAAAATCGCCGTGGTTGGAACGGGATATGTGGGACTTACAACAGCGCTGATGCTCGTGGAATTAGGACATAAAGTAACGGCAATAGATGTAGATAAATGGAAGGTTGAATGTATAAATTCAGGTAAATCGCCAATTTACGAGCCAGGTGTGGAGGAGCTGCTTAAAAAACATATAGGAAAAAACATGGTTGCCACCACGGAAGTGGCCGTCGAGGATAAAGATCTAACCTTCATATGTGTTGGAACCCCGAGCAAACCGGATGGTGGTATTGATTTGACTTATCTGAAAAGCGCCGCCGAAGAAATAGGTAGCAAACTGTCCCGGTATCAAGTGATTGTGGTTAAAAGCACCGTAGTACCGGGAACCACAGAGAACGTCGTTATACCAATTCTTGAAAGAAAAAGTGGCTTAAAAGTCGGAGAAGGATTTGGTGTTGCAATGTGTCCTGAATTTCTGAGAGAGGGCATGGCGCTTTATGACACCTTCAACCCGGACAGAATCGTTATCGGCGAATACGATACACGTAGCGGGGATATCGTAGAGAGTATATACGAATCACTTAGTGCTCCTATCATACGCACAGATATTAAAACGGCAGAGATGATAAAATATGCATCCAATGCACTCCTGGCTATGAAAATATCATTTGCCAACGAACTTGCAAATATCTGTCATAAACTTGGTATCGATGTGTATGATGTTATGAAAGGGGTGGGAATGGATCACAGGATCTCACCCCATTTTCTCAATGCAGGTATTGGCTTTGGCGGTTCTTGTTTTCCCAAAGATGTGAGAGCGCTGATAAATCTCGCGAAGAGTGTGGGATACCAACCTATATTGCTGGAGGCCATATTGAAAATAAATGAACAGCAACCAAAAAGATACGTGAGTATTATAGAAGATGCTATCGGATCCTTACAGGGAGTTAAAGTGGCCGTTCTTGGCCTATCATTCAAACCCAACACAGACGATGTGCGAGAATCAAGAGCAATACCTCTGGTTGAAGAACTGCAGGCGAGGGGGGCAACTGTTATAGCATATGACCCAAAGGCTATGGAAAATTTCAAGAAGATATTTCCTAATATAAAATATGCAAAAAGCGCAGAGAAAGCGTTGAGCGACGCCGATATCTGCATAATCCAAGCAGATTGGGACGAGTTTAAAAATATAGATTATGATAAATTTAATCTGAGACTCATTGTTGATGGACGTAAAACACTAACAATCAAACCAAAAACACGGTATATACGAATAGGTATGGGTCAAAAGGATTAAATATTGTCAAAAAAATGTCTCCGAGGTGATTTGAATGAGAATTAAAAACAAGGTTGTGATGGTTTGCGGTGGAGCGGGGTTTATAGGTAGCCACGTTGTAGATAAACTGCTGGAACGTGATGTAGAGAAAGTTGTGATCGTTGATAATTTTTTCTTAGGGAAAATGAGAAATATAGAGAAAGCTCTGAGACAGGACAATAAAACGGTACTCTACAGAGAGGATTGCAAAGATTATGAAAAAATGAACGAGATTGTGAGAAATGAATGTGTGGAAGTGGCGTTTAACTTAGCCGTTGTTCCCCTGCCGGCATCCCTAGTACGTCCGATATGGTGTTATAATGAAAATGTCAGGATAGTAGAAACGCTATCCCTGCTTCTGTACCATGGAGCCTATGATACATTAATACATATTTCATCATCTGAAGCATATGGAACTGCCAAAAAAGTTCCTATGAGCGAAGAGGACCCTTTGATGCCTATGACACCATATGCCGCAAGCAAAGCCGCAGGAGATCACCTCATAGAATCATTATACAGAACATTTGGTTTGGACATCTCCATCGTGAGACCTTTCAATAACTATGGTCCAAGACAAAACGAAAAATCTTACGCCGGAGTCATACCCACAACAATAAAGAGAATTATGAATGGTTTGCCACCAATTATTTTTGGTGATGGCCTGCAGACGAGGGATTATATGTTCGTAGAAGAGGCTGCTGTAGCGATTTTGGATGTGTATGAACATACAAACACAAGAGGTGAGGTCATAAATATAGGCAGTGGGCAGGAGGTTACTATTAAATCATTAATAGAAAAAATCATGGAGATTATGAATTATAATGGTGACATTGTATATAAACCACCACGAATCGGCGATGTGAGAAGACATCTCGCAGACATAACAAAGGCAAAAAAATTGATTGGATTTAGCCCAAAAGTGACTCTAGATGAGGGATTGAGAATTACTGTAGAATGGTATAGGAAAATATTCGGGAGCTGATAGAGATGCGAGTAGGTGTTGTGGGTGCATCTGGATTCATCGGACGGAATCTCTTACTGAAAATGCCACACAACTGGGAGGTATATGGTTTTTATAACACCTCGAGAGATTTCCCTTCTTTTTTAACGAGAGAAAATCTGGAAAATGTGAAACCTATAAAGTGTGATTTGTCCTCTGAAGAGGATTGCGAATCTGTTTTAACTGGTATAGAACCAATGGACGTCTGCATCTTTTTAGTGGCCAACACACAGATATATCTCTCAAAAAAAGAGCCAGTACAAGATCTAATTATGAATACGCATACTCTTATAAATTTTTTAAAAAATACAAAAATAGATAGGTTCATATTTTTATCATCAGGAGCCGTTTACGATGGTCATACTGGACCTGTAAATCCAGATGTCAAGATATTACCAACAATACCCTATGCAATCTCAAAATACGCATCTGAAAGATATGTGCATTTCTTTAAGGAACGAGGAGGGATAGATCATTACATAATAATAAGATTTTACGGCGCCTATGGACCATATGAACCACCACGAAAGATATTCAGTAAATTGATACGCACATTCTACTATGAAAAGAAAAAATCTTTCACCATATATGGGGATGGTAGAAATTTAATAGATGCTATGTACATAGAGGATGCTATTGACGCATTGATGCATGTTATAACAAAAATAGATATAAAAAATATAACTGTCGATTTATGCTATGGAAAACCATATACTATAATAGATCTTGTTAGAAAAGTTGCTGAAATTGTAGGGATTGAGGGTCCTGTAATAGAGACGCAAGGTGAGGCGTGGGAGTATAATAAATTTTATTCAGACCCGGGCAAGTTTGAGGAATTATTCAATTATCGGCCTACTACCACGCTTGATGAAGGCATAAAGAAATTTATAAGGTGGTTAGATGAAAAGAAGGTGTGGTGTCATTCTAAATAACTACCCTGTAATTGGCGGAGTCTATTCAATAGTTAATGTTTTTCTGAGGATTTTAGAGAAAAGATATGACGAGATATATTTGATATGTAGAATACGAACAAAAAACCTCAAAGTACCATTAAATGTTAAGACTGTAAATATATCATATCATCCCACACTTGCAAAAGTCTTTTCTTTTAATCACATAGTAACATTTTTTTTAAACTTATTTTCCGGAACATTATTTGCATTTTTATTATATATCAAAGATGTTAAAAAATATTATTGCCATGATTCGATTACCGCATTTTATGCTGTATTTCTATCAAAAATTTTTAAAGATGTAGAAGTGATCATATTTGACCATGGTAAAATTATGAATATAAGTAAAGGAAGTCAGGAGTATATATCAAAAAATAAATTAAATATAACAAAAAAGATACACTTCTACCTTATGAAAAAAATATTGCAATTTAATCTAAGAGGTGCAGATTATGTATTCGTTGGAAGCGGAGAAATTAGAAACAAAGCAATAGAGCTGGGATGTGATGTGAAAAAAATTGTGGTGTATAATTATCCTGTTGATAATGTTTTTGAGGACAATGATGTTAAAAGATCTGAAAAAAATAGAGTACATTTTGAATTAGATAGTAAAATAATATTATATGTCGGCCGTCTAGAAGCAATTAAAGGATTAGAATATTTATTAGAGGCTTTTGCAAATATCCGAAACGAGTATCGTTCATTAAAAATAAAATTATTTATAGTCGGCGATGGTACAATCAAGGGATATTTGAAAGACCTGGCAAAGAAATTGAGAATTTATGATGATGTTATATTTTATGGCGAGGTGAAGGATAAGCGAGAATTGAAAAAAATTTTAAGTATAGGAGATGTGTTCGTGTATCCAAGCGTGATCAGTGGGGGTGTGTCGATGAGTATTCTCGAAGCGGCTATGATGAAATTGCCTGTAATAACCACAACAGTAGGGCCCACAAAGGAGGTGTTAAAAAATTGTATATATGTAGAGCCAAAAAATTCTGAACAGTTAAAAGAAGCTATATTGAAAATATTGAGAGACGAAGAATATAAAAATAGTATTGGAAAAGCAATTCATAATGAAGTAAAGAACCGGTTTACCGCAAAACAGTTTGAAGAGCTTCTTATATCAGGAGGATGGATATGATCAAAAAGAGTTATTTCTGGATTTGTTTAATATTATTTTTAATATTATTAAATATATTAAATTTGCATCTAAATAGTGAAAACATTCCACCCATAAATTCATGGGACTATTTCCAGCACGTATACAGAGCAGAAAGTATAGAGGAAAAGCATATAATAGATTGGAACTCCGATCCCTCTAAATTCTATGTAGTTGATTTTGTTTGGAGCTATCCGCCGGGATTTTCAATTTTGCTTGGAGAGATTCATGTACTTGGAGGTATAGATTATCCATATATCACATATGTGTTAATATTTGTTCCATATGTAATGATAGCACTCCTCGCATTTTTGATCAACAGAAAGATATTTAACAAAACATCTGCCCTATTATCCATGCTTTTCATTACTACCACAATATCCACAACAAACACCATAGGATATATGTATCCGCACCCCTCAAACATAGGAATATTGTTAATTTATACCAATTTATTGTGTCTTCTTTTTGTGAAGAAAAATAATAAAAATATATTTATACAGAGTATCTTATTAGGATCCGTCTTCCTAACACACAGACCATCAACATTTGTTTGGTTTATCCTATTAATATTATTTACAATGTTCGCATTTATCAACATTAAGAACACACGCAAGCATCTAAACTATATCACTGTTATGTTTGTCACTACAATATATGGCATTACGATTGCATCTCCATATTATTTTGTTCTTCTTAACAGAGGGCTCTTCAGCACTGAAGGATTATTTTATGGTTTCTATAACCGAGAGGTTCCGATCTCGTTAAATGAACAAATGGTGACGACGTTATTTGCAATAATTTTGTTCTTTTCAATCTTTATTACTAGAATTTTATGGAAAAAAATCAAATCACAGGAAAATATAGTAAAATATAATATCATAAATTTTGATGGGAAAGATTCAATATTATATTTGTTTTCATTTATTATCATTCCTGCTGTGTGGGCATACGTCATAATGAAAATCGCAGGGAGTGTTTCTATATATGATATAAAATCCATATGGTCTACAATAAGTATAAAAATTTTAATGTCAAATCAACCAAAATACATAATATTCAAGCAGATATTGTCAATGATTTTCTTTTCTATTTTTGGTGCTATTAGCTATCCATATGTTTTGGTTAAATTCATAAAAAAGGAAAATATTGAACATTACCCATATCATTGGGCCATAGTGATCATAATACCTCTGCTCTGGTTTATGCAGTATTTATTCAACTATGGATTGTTGTTATCATCAAGAATTTATCCTTATGTAGCAATAGCATACTTTGGCATGCTATCATATGTGATATACTGTATGATTAGATCTTTGTCAAAACATAGGAATAATGGATATAGAAAATATAAATTAAAAAAGATTTTAATTATTATCATAATCAGCATACTTATACCAAGTTTTGTAATTTCAGCATATGGGAATCATGTGAACTCACATCAATCTATAATAACATCAGGAAATTTTGAGAATATCGTTTGGTTGAGAAATCAGATGCCCTATAAAGATATAAAAATTGTCAGCCATGCGGTAATTGTTCAGGAGTACAATATGTTCAATTTAGATTCTATTATAATATATCACCCCATATATAAAACCTATAACCCATTTCAATTAAGAAATACTATGATTATGGAACAACGACAATATTTTGTTATATCTTCGAATCTAAGAAGGGATAGTGGTGGATGGATTATACCTGAAAATAAAATTTATGACAGTGGATTTTTTATTAATATCTATAAAAATGAAGAGGTCTCAGACTATATGATATATATTTATGAAACATAGGGTGATTAAATGAAGGTTAATAGGAATCTATTTATAATGGGAATTGTAGCGATGATAGGTACATTAATTGGAAATTCATACAGATTTATATTTAACATTTTTATAGCCAAAATTTTTGAGCCTGAAATTCTGGGTATGTACTCGGTTCTTTTGTCGTATGTATTTTTACTGGGTTCCATAACCACAACAAGCATATTAATGTCTGCCTTGAAATTTGTGGCTGAGAATAAAAATCAACCCAAAATGTTAAAAAAAGCATTTACAGAGACCTTCACACTAACATTAATTGCCGCGTTTCCTAGCTCGGTATTTTTGATCATCATATATGTTGTATTCAGATTAAATTTCACCATCGAGTACATCGTTCTTGCAGCAATATTGATATTCTTATTTATAACATATTCATTTTTTAGAAATATTTATTTCTCAATTGGCAAGATGAAAGAATATTTATTTCTGGAAATATGTGCAGGTATTTTTTTCTACATGTACATATTAATTTTTATTTATTTTGATTTAGATGTCATATATGCAATATTATCTTTTTATATTCCATACATAATATTTTCTCTAAGTTCAATATTTCTATTCAGAAATCTAATAATAAAAATAAGTAAATTTGATATCAATATATTGAAGTATTCTGGTATTCTACTTATAGGAAGTTTTGCATCGGTTATAAGAACATACTCTGCACCGATATTATTGAGTGCCTATGTCTCGAATGTGATGATCGGGTATTATGCTGCAGGGATGACCCTAGGTTTACCGATATCATTTATACAGAGAGGCATATCAAAAATCATTCTCCCAGAATTTTCGTATCTTCAAAAAAATAAAAAATATGACCTTCTTGAAAAAACATATAACAAGATAAATCTTGTCCTTGGATTGATAATAACTATTATTTCTACATTAATGATAATATTTTCTAAAAATATAATTATGATTATTTTTGGAGATAAGTATATTTATTCACATAATATTTTAAATATATTCATAATTATATACTCAATTCAAATTTTATTCTTTCCAACCACAACAATATTTTCATCACGAAATGATACTGTAAAAATACCCGTTATATTGAATATTATAGGCACTGTTGTGATTTTCTTACTATGGATCGTTCTTATACCAATATATGGTATTCTCGGAGCAGTTATCGCACAACTCGCAGGAAGTTTTATAATTTTCATGCCACAGTTATTTTTTATAAAAAATGTATTTAATATTAAATGTAAATATTCAGTATATTTTATTTGTATCATAATAGCAACATTTTTAGCATACATTCATTTTTGAAGATATTAAGAAAATTTAATATCAATAATAGCATGACACGGTCATGATGAAATTTCCCATTCAAAACCTCAACAAAATGCT
>MTML01000012.1 GCA_002011215.1 Archaeoglobus sp. JdFR-24 | reverse complement strand
GGAGTATTTGAGCGAGAGCCGAATCCAGGGGAGTCTGCAGAAGTTGCAGAGGTGATTGGTCGAAAATCCTGCAGAACTCACATTGCAACTGGACCTAAAAAGTGCAAAGTCACCTTAGCGTGACTCCCAATATAACTGTAACGCATTTCACAGGATGTTAAAAGACTACGGCCGCAGACTCCTCGAAATCTTGACCTTATGAAAAATGCGACGCATTATGTAGAAGGGAAGACCTGGATTGGCGACTAGTCGGGAAGCGCTCGTGTTGTTATAACAATACTTGCACGGCCATAACAGTGATGACTCACGGTCGATAAAGCTCTTTCTGAATTCTTGGAAGTACCTATTATTCCAAGGGTCTTCCTCATCATAGAAGTTGCCATTCTGAGAGAAATTGAGCAGTTGACAACTGCAGCCGCCTACGTTTCCTTCACCATCCACAGCTAGGTTGTAGAAAGGGGAAGTACAGAGTTTATTATTCGCTGATCTTGATAAGAGTGGGGGGAGTACTACTTGAAACCTTCTTTTCAAATTTAGCGCTTTGGCTTCTGAGAAGGCTCTCAAGACATTCGCATCATCTGAAAAAAGACAACGTTCCTCGGGTGTAAAGCCGGGTGCAGGAGAAGGAAGGAACTGGAAAAATAGAACGCCATCCACCCCTAAACTCTGTGCGAAATAAATCATCTCTTTCACCTGTCCGTAATTGCGTTTATCTAAAATAATGCTGACAAAAATCCGTAGCCTGGACTTCCTCGAATCTCTCAATCTTACTAATTCAACTGTATTGCGACATATCAAATCGAAGAATTTCTCCTGTGCTCCTGTAATTCGGTTGAACTCGGTTCGATTATGACCATTAATACTCACGATAAAGGTGCCTAAAGGCGAATCTACTATTTGTTGAAGATAATCCCCCACAACGATCCCGTTTGAACCAGAAACGGTGTACATGCTCTTGCTAGCAGCGAATTCAATCATCCTAAAAAGATCCTTGTTGAATAAAGGTTCTCCATTCCCGATCAAATTCACTACCAATGCATTCCTGTATCGGTCTAAGATGTCTTTAAAAAGCTGAAAATCCATGTCTGCGCCAGGTTTTTGTCCGTAGGGATTTGGCTTCTTCTGCGAGTGGGTCAGGCACATGTCGCAGTTCAGATTGCACTTGAAAGTTGGGAAAACCGAGATATATATGGGATGCCAGTCTACAATACTTTTTCGCCCGCCCCAGAAATACTTGAGCAAATTTAGCATCTGTCCCGAGGTGTGTCTTCCCCGTATAAAATTGAATAAAACCTCTCTAACTTTCATCTTGTCTAATTTATGTCTTGACCTTGCCCTATTTTTTCGTAGACAGTTAACAATCGTTGCTCCATAATCTTCCTGCTATACTTCTTCTCGAAAGCGACCCTGCCATTTGCTCCAAGCTGATAGTACAGTTCAGGATCTTCCTTTAATCTCATAATTGCCTTCTTAATTTCTTGGACACTTGATGGATCCACAACCAAACCACAATTTTCCCTCCGTACTATTTCCGCCATTGCTGTACCCTCACTCACTATAATGGGCTTGTGGCACATCATGGCTTCGAATAACTTATTGCAAGTAGCGTATCTAACTCCGGGCACGCTAGTGTCATAAAGTGCAAACAAGAGGTCACTTGCCATGGTTTCCTTTAGAACTTCGTCGTAGCTAATTTTACCTATAAACTTTACTTTGCCTTCGTTTTGGTTTACCCACTGTTTAATTTCAGTAGCAAGGTCACCATAGCCTGCAATAATCAATTGTACACCTTCAATATCCCTAATAGCTTGGAAAACTTTGTCCAAATTTGAGGGGCGACTACGGTAAAGGACGCCAGCATAGAACAGAGTAAATGTAGCATGTTTCCGAACAGGCGGCCGTTCAAAAAGGTCTGGAGGAGTATTGTAAATCACGTACACATTGTTGTTGGGAATCCCGCCTAGCTCTTTCTCCTGCGCTTCATTCGCAATAATAACAGCATTTGCAAGTCGCATGAAAAGTTTTTCTATCCTTATTCCAACCCATCTAACCAATCGCGGGAGCCTAATTAAGTCTACATAGACATCAAACATTTCATAAATCATTGGCTGCCGCCTTAATTTACTTGCGATTAGTGCTACGATAGCAGAATCTAGATTTATCGCATGGATTATATCCCCCTTTGTTAGCAAGTGCGCAAAAAACTGGAAGCACCACCAAACAGGGAGAAAAGGAAGAACTTTAGTACCCCAAGGAGCTCTAAATCTTAGCCGTATTTCCCTACACAATTTTTGTCGTGAGTCATCAATATTGCATTCCCTGTCCCAGCATATTAGGGTAGGTACATATCCCCACCGTTTTAAGGTATCTATCTCTTTAGCTAACCAGGGGTCACGGTTTATTAGATTTGATCTAGCCAATACAACTCTCTTTTTGCTCATTGCACGCACTCTCGAACTATTTCATACAACCCACACCGATTCACGACAGGGTATTTTCATATTATGCATATTATGCGTCGCCTGTAGAACGTCAAAGTTAAGGTGTCCCGTTTTCTAAGGAAAAACATGGTGAGTTAGTTCTTTTCGCAACGCAATCCCTTTCCTCTGAGAACTTGCTGGGACTGATTCCAAGGCGATTGCCCTAACAATCTGAGATGCCTCTTATGCCTTCCTCAGAGTCAGCCACAGCCCTGTTTATTTAGTAATTTGTCTACTTGACTTGATTCAAGTCTTTCCCCCAGAGGTGGAACGCACATTTGCCTGAAGCTCAAGATCCGTCAAGCAACCAATCCCAACAGAGTTAGTACTCTTTTTCTATTTGGCCTAATCTGGATCGTTCACAAGAACACGGAGATCAGGAACCACGACATTTGAGGTCAACCCCAGCGTGCCCACGCTTTTCCATTATGGATTCCTTTTTAGTAAGATGTTCTCAAATTCGTCGGTGATCCTATCCCAGCTGAATCTTTGGACGAAACGCCTCGCCCTGAGGCGAAGCTCCTCTATCGTCCCACTTTCAATTAGTTCAAGGGCTTTGGGAATCACGTCCTCGGGTCTATCCACATAGACCACGCCATTATTCTCGCCGAACTCCTTCATGATGCCAGGCAGCTTGGTAGCAATCACAGGCTTTCCCGCTGCCATGTACTCATACACTTTTATCGGCACTATGTTTTTCATGATATCATTTTTATGAGCGGGAAGAATGCAGATATCCGAAGCGGCAATATATTTCGGGATATCGCTGTAAGGTTTCCATCTCACCATGATTATTCTGGTGTCCAGCTTGTATTCCCTTTTAATATCCTGAAGGGTGTCCCACAAATCACCTTTTCCAAGGATGAAAAGCTTGATGTTACACTTCCCTAACCTTGCTAGCTCCATAGCAACTTCCTTCAGTCCAGAGAAGTTATATAACCATCCCATGAAAAGCAGAACTACATCTTCGTCTCGTACACCATGTTTTCTTCGAACGGAATCTCTATCTGTCAGGTTAAAGCGTTCAAGATCGACGCCTGCCCTTATTACCTGTGTTTTCCCCTCGTCTGCCCCCATTTGAACGGTGTATTCTCTGAGCCCTTCACTAATAGAGATGACCTTGTCTGCGTTTTTCATGTTTTTACTTTCGATATACCTAGCAAGCCCTTGGAAGTATTTCTGCGGAACTAACCTGTGTAGCTCATCTATGATGTAATAAACGAATGGAATGCCATTTTTCTTTGCTAGTTTGAGGGCGATATTGGCATTCAAGATGCCAAAGCCGACAATGACATCGGGTCTAAATTCCTCAATCTGTCTCTTTATCTCCTTCCTGTGAGTGTGAAGTAAAGATAAGTAATCCAAAATTGGCAATTTAATAATGGAAGGTCTTATTACAGTTACACTTCCATCATTTAGTACCTTGTGGACGTTCTCAAAAATTTCTCTCTTGGAGATAATCCCTTTCTTTTCGTGTTCCCTCCAGAGAATTTCATAATCTATCACTCTCGCCTCATGTCCCCTTTTCGAGAGTCTCTCTACCAAGTGATGGCTTTGATGAGGGCCCTTTTCAAGCCAATCCGATTCCTGAACTACTAAGATTCTCATTTTCTTTTTCTTTAAAAAGTCGCACTCACCTTTGGCTTGTTTCAATTTCCGGCAAATCACCTGCGAGACTTCGTTCGATAGTCAACATTTAAGGTTCTCGCTGTCTTAGAACTCAGCGCTCCTTCTTATAGCCTCCCAGTTTTGCATGAACCATTCATGCACTCTCCTAAGGCCTTCTTCAAAGCTAGTGTGAGGTTCGTAGCCCAGAAGCCTCTTCGCCTTTTCAATAGAGGCAAGAAGCCTTCGCTTTACATCCCAGTTTCTTCTTGGAACATACTTTATCCCCGCTTTGTTGCCGGTAAGTTCGTTCACTATATTCGCCAGTTCCACAACCTTGTGCTCCTTGCCAGAGGCAAGATTTATAGCCTCTCCGATGGCCTCGTCCCTTACCCCCATAGCTAAAAGACCGTTTATTACATCGTCAACAAAGGTCCAATCTCTCGTTTCGTTGCCATCCCCAGTTATGTGCAGAGGCTTGCCGTTCATCGCCCAGTGGAAGAAGTTGGGAATCACGTTCCTGTATCTTCCAGGGACTTCTCCTGGGCCGTAAACATTGAATAGCCTCGCATTCACGATGGGCAAACGATACAGGTTATAGAAGTAATTAGTGTAAAGCTCACCCAAAAGCTTCGTTACCTGATAAGGGGTATGAAGAGTGACACATATATCATGTTCTTCAAATGGGATTTTGGAACCGAGCCCATAAACACCACAACCAGAGGAAGTGTACACAAATCTTCTCACGCCCGTAAGATGAGCATACTGTAGAACCTTCAAGGTTCCCATCCCGTTCACCAACAGATCGGTCTCCGGATGGTCTACGGAGTTCTGATTGGCGAAATGTGCAGCAAGGTGAAACACAAATCCCGGTTTTTCTCTAAAAACTCGCTTCAAAACCTCATCGTCAAGCACACTGCCCTTTACGAAAAAGACATTGCTTGCCTGTGGGATATTCCATTTATGCGAGGCGGATAAATCATCAAGGACTATTATCTTCTCGCAGCCGAGTTCCACGAGCTTATTACAGAGGTTGCTCCCTATACATCCCGCACCGCCGGTCACAAGCACAACCTTGCCCTCATATTCAGAATAAACTCGATCAAGGTCCATGTTCTACTTACCTCCAATTCCATAGTATTGCTTCATCCATTCCACAGTCCTTCGGATTCCCTCTTCAGGTGCAACTCTCGGATCATGTCCCAGGTCTCTTATGGCTTTGGAACAATCTACCCTCTTCGTTTTGGTTGTGAAAGGCTCAGCTTCCCTATAACTAACTATGGAGTCATCCCTACCAACAGCCTGAAGAATCAGGTCCGAGTATTCTTTGATGTCCCTCTCCCACTCCGGCCTCCCCGCCACATTATAAACCTCGCCCGGAATGAAATTATCCACAATATTGGCAAATGTCCTTACGGAATCCCCAACATAATCAATTATCCTTTTGTGGCCCTTATAAACCGTATAGGGTTTGCCCAGGAGGGCATGGCAAATGAACTTGGGAATAAAGCCCCTATATGGTGTATAGTGTTCCCCTGGGCCGTAGCAGTTCACTGGTCTCACCCTAACTGTCTCGGTCCCAAACATCCTTGCCGAATTGACGCATATGAGTTCGCCGACCCATTTCGTGAGAGCATAATCGTTCATCTGATAGGTATCCTTAATAGGGTTATTCACCATTATGTCCTCGGTCATAATTCCCTCGTAGTCTCCATAGACTTCGGCGCTAGAGAAGAAAATCATACGAAAACCCTTTCTCTCCTGAAGCCTTATTACATTCTTCGTGCCGACGACGTTGGTGAGCCAGAGATTTTCATAATAGTCCTCGCCATTCCAGCGACCGTATTCTGCTGCCAAGTGGTAAACGTATTGGGGATTTACCTCCTCAATAACCCTCTCAAGCTGCCGGAACATAGAGACATCGCAGCGGATATAATTACTCTCATGGGAGTGATAAAGGTCGCAAGCCCAAACCTCGTGTTCCCGTTTCCTTAGTTCCCGGACAAGATGTGAGCCAATAAAGCCTAAACCGCCTGTAACTAGTATTTTAGCCATGTCACCTTCCTCTCAACCAGGAAGTTCTACTTTCCTTTAGGAGTAGTAACAAGATACTAAGCATGTCTCTCCACCACCTCGGCTCATAATAGCTGCTTAGCAGAGTCTCAAGGAGCTGGCAGCTTTGGAAATTTCTTGTAATACCATCCTCGGCCAGTAATACGTCTACTTTTTAAACTACGTCAGGCCCCTGCTCTCAAATCCGAGCTTGGTTCCATTAAGTGTCACTTCTCCGAAAAGCCTACTACCCCGGTATTCAGTGCTAGGTAATAGCTTGGCACTCTAAGTTCACTCGTCCTACGTTTATTCCTGCCGATGCAGACTTTGCCCTTCTCTTTTTACCAGTACATTGAGTACTATGCCAGTGAATATGCTAAATATTCCGATAGTGAGAAGAAGTACCGATATCAGAGCGATGCCAATGGGGAATGCCTTAGTGGCAGACATATTCTGAACGACTCTGATGCCAGCGATAAGCCCCACCGTTGCGAGAGTGCCTCCGCCAATCCCGAAGAAGAAGAGGGGACGTCTTTCCGAGATCATCGCAATTATCCGAGCGAAGACCCCCAGACCGTGGGCCACCGGGTTCAGAGTAGAACTGTCTTTAGTATAGGTAATAGAAATCGGAATCTCGGTAACCTTCAGGCCTTTTGCTGCTGCCTCGGCTATGGTCTCGGCAGAAATGGCCATGCCGTTTTCCCTCAAGGTTAAAGAATGTATCGCCTTTTGGGAGAAGCACCTGAATCCAGATTCGGTGTCAGAGAGCTTTTCCTGAGAGAGGACGCGAGTTGAATGCAGGAGCACCTTCTGACCAAGCCGACGGTAGAAGGGGATATTGTTCTTTTGTAGCTCCCTTGAACCGACAACGATATCGAAGCCCTGAGCGATGGGCTTGACAAGCTCGGGTATCTCGCTTGGGTTGTGTTGGCCATCAGCATCAAGCAGAACGAGGATATCTGGCTCTATCTTCCTTGCCTCGGTAAATATGGTCTGAACGGCTGCGCCATAACCTCGGTTTCTGTCATGACGAACTACCTTTGCTCCAGCGAGCCTAGCGATCTCTGAGGTATCATCGATACTACCGTCGTCTACAACAATAACTTCGTCCACATACTGTTTTGTCTTCAGCACCATGGTGCCAATGTGGCTTTCTTCATTGTATGCCGGCATAGCGGCGATGATTTTGGGATGGGACGGTCTAGTCATTTCCATTCCCTCCGGGGACTAAAATGGTTCCGGTTTTTCCACCAACCTGATTTGTTCTAACCATTATAGTCTCCACAAGCTGTTTTAAGCAAGGCTTTACTTGGACCGCCAGGTATGACTATAGCACTGATGTGCCCTCTTGTCAATGTCTGTGACAAAAGGCAAATCGGGTCGGAGTCTTAACGCACACAAGAGCTATTATTCAACTTCCCTCGCATTGGAGAATATTTCAGTCCGCACAAGTTATTTTCTGCGAAATCCCCATGTTTCGTAACGGCTACTCCTTTCGATCGCGGATGGTGTGCAGAATGCGGCGGTTGCGTCTCACTTCGTGTTTGTAGCCTTGCGCCATTGCTTCTCTCTGAGACACCTAATACTCCTACTCTCTATTTCCCTTGATACCGATATGATTCCCCAATTTTCGGACAATGGTAGATAACTTCAGCTAGTTTACCCATAGTGCTTGCGAGCGCCTTCATTCTCGCCTTACCACGGGAAACCTGCCTGAGGTAGTAATCCTTGAAGTCGTCGTCACACGCATTGCCCCTGATACAACTCAGGCATATCTGAAAGAGAACTCGGCGGCCGTGGCTGCTTCCTTCCTTTCCTCGCCTACTACTGGCAAGACTGGTAGCGGATTGAGTGACCCTCCCGTAAACACCGAGAGCCTTCTTAAATTTTTCTTATCGGGCCACCTTGTTATATCCCTGATGATGCCTATAATGGTGGCGGCAACGATTTCGCCAAGGTAGGCAAAAGAGAGTAGAATCTAACCATAGGGATGCGCCCTTACCTGTGCTCGTAAAGGAGATGTAAACTCGTCGCGCTGGGCTAGTGCGTGAGCTCCCTACTGGCTGAGCTCTTTGATTAGACACTGATACGAGTCGCCAGGTATGCCGACCGTGTTCGCTGCAAGATTCAGTATCTTTTCTTTCTCTCCTCGGGCGCAGCCCGGTCACGCCATCCAAACCATCGCTGGTGAGAATGTCTTTTGGGGTGGGGTAGTAACATGCAATTTTTACGAGCTGGTTAAAATAGTGTGACTCACCCTCAGGGAAATCTGCCAAAAGTAATTGATGTAATCTGTTGGTAACTTGACTTACCAGCTATTGAATTGCCATCGTTGCAGGACCAATGATTTTAGAGCCAGAGCGTTCGAGCCAAGTTCAGCCAGCGTCGCCGATATGCGGAATGATAGCCCGTGGATATTTCTAAGGTAGAGGAGGTATGCAGTACTAGCAGAATCAATTGCGTCGCTTTTATTTTCCTCACCTAGCAAAGCGACTCTTGCTACCCGAACCCCTTTGGTCTCCAGGTAATACACATCATATCCTCTGGTCTGAAGGAAATAGACTAGTGGCTCTGAGTAGCGACCTCCAGTGAAGTCAACTGCGATTGCTACGTCTTTAACGTTTGGGACATGTGACCTGATGGCATTGTCAAGACGTTCAAATTCAGCCGCGGTGTTGTGGATAGTGAGTGGCTTTAACTTTTCTCGAACTGGTTCGCTGTTCTAACAAAGCTCTGGGTATTGATGCAGCCTGGTGTTCCCTAGTGTGAACATCAATCCCGAGATACAGTGGATGTTGAGTCGCCATTTCTTCTTGCCTCCGACTGGAAGCGGGATGGGCAACGTGGGGACGGGAACCAAGATAGCAGTGGGCCTAAACTTTGCGAGCGGCCAGTCATCCACTGGGTCTTAACCGCTTGCCCACACATCTCGGCCATGATCCTACCCGGCCTTTTTGTGTAGTCCCTATGGTTTGATTCTCGCTGATTGTATGTCCGACCACGTCGTCGGTTGACCTCAGCCCAACCCGCTGCCGCAAAAGGTCATATGCGTCGTGTGGCTGCTACTTATAGTCTGTAGACTTATAGTCTACACAACGATAGTATTAAAGTCAATGCTGCAGTGAACTAAAGAGATGAAGACGATTAGAAGGCTGTTTGGACAGCGTGTAAGAGAGTTGCGCCTATCAAAGGGCCTCTCTCAGGAAGAGCTGGCGTTCCAGGCGGGGATGCATCGTACATATCTGGGCGGTATTGAGCGAGGAGACCGGAATCCATCGCTAGAGAATATCGCCGCAATAGCGAAGGCCTTAGATGTTACGCTCTCGGAATTGTTCCTGTTTCCTAGCTCAGCTAGGGAACATGGAAACACGGTGGACCAGTGTGCTCAGGACGGTGATAGAAGAGGCGATATTGAATAGATACGCGACCACTGCACAAGTGGAAGTACTAGCGGTAGCTGGTTTGCCTTCTTAGTGCGTTGAGGGCCTCTTGCACAGTGACTGCAGTGTCCGTAAAGCTCATGTTGCATGTGAGAGCCAGCGACAAAGAGGGTAAAGGCAAGAGTGCAATTCATATTGGGGTGAATACTTAGCCACGAAGTGCAATAGGCTGGCAAAATGTGCAAGCGTTGGGGAGCTAGAGAAAATAAGCTTTTCAGTGGCCTTATTGTTTCTATAGCACTGGCCGTATCGTTTGCTGTGGCTCTATTTCTTCGGGCTTATCTCCCTTATGATGCGGTCTTCAGCGGCGAATGGATCAAGTTTACCAGCGTTGACGCCTATTTCCAGATGCGCCTGGTGGATAATCTCATCGCCAACTTCCCCCGGCTCATGGACTTTGACCCATATCTCCTCTATCCCTTCGGCATGTCCATTGACAATATCCACTTCTTTAACTGGGCGCTGGCCGGCATCACCTGGGTGATTGGCCTGGGCTCCCCGTCCCAGCACCTTGTTGACACGATTGCAGCCTACTTCCCCGCAGTGGTGGGCTCCCTCACCGTCATCCCGGTCTATTTCATCGGCAAGGAGCTCTTCGGCCGCTGGGCGGGGGTGCTCTCCGCCGGCCTGGTCGCCCTACTTCCCGGTGAATTCCTGGGGCGCTCAATACTGGGCTTCACTGACCACCACATCGCCGAGGTGCTCTTCACCACCACCATCATGATGTTCCTCATTTGGGCGGTCAAGGCGTCGCGGGAAAAGGGAATAGACCTGGGCGACCTGCATCGCCTGGATTGGACGCTTCTGGGCAAACCCGCTATCCATAGTCTGCTCGCCGGCCTTTTCCTCGGGCTCTATCTCATCACCTGGGTAGGAGGCCCCCTCTTCATCTTCATCATCGCCCTCTATTTTGTGGTCCAGTTCGTCATCGCCTACCAGAGAGGCGAATCTGCCGACTACCTCATCCCGGTTGGCATTATCGCTTTTTTGACCGCGTTGATAGCATATCTCCCCTTTTCACGCAGGGCGCTCACCGTGATGGCCCTCTCCGTGGCGCTGCTGGCTCCGGTACTGCTCAGCCTTGCCTCCCATAAAATGCGGGCCTGGAGAATCAAACCAGTCTATTACCCCTTAGCGATCATCGGATCAGGGGTGGCGGCCGTTGCCATCTTCTATGCCATTTCCCCATCATTATTCTCCTCTATATTCAGTAAGTTTGACATCTTTACCTGGAGTGGCTCCCGCACCATCCTTGAGATGCAGCCGCTTCTAGCTCCCTGGGGAGATTTCACCCTCCAGCTTGCCTGGGGCAACTTCAACACTAGCTTCTTTTTAAGCCTCATCTCCCTGGGCATCCTGCTCTACCTAACCGTTAAATACGGTGAGGCGGAGAAAAGCTTGCTTGTCATCTGGAGCTTGGTCATCCTAGCCGCCACGCTGGGCCAGCGCCGCTTCGCCTACTACTTCGCCATCAATGCCGCCCTGCTCACCGGCTACCTCTCCTGGTG
>MTML01000007.1 GCA_002011215.1 Archaeoglobus sp. JdFR-24 | reverse complement strand
TTTTGGCAGTCTGACAAAAAAGTTCTTCGACTCACCTTTCGAATTTCATGTTTTGACACCAGAGCAGTGGGAGTTTTTCAGAAGGTTTGCAGGTAAGTATAGAGAGGTCTAGGAAATGAGATTTAAAGGAGTTCAGTACGAAAAACAAAACTCAAGAACTTGGAGATCTGTTACGACAAAACTATTTTTAACGTTCTAAACCATAGTTTAACAAATGAAAAAGATGCTATGTGTAACAAATGTACGATTAGACGACGTCAAAGGTAGATCCTATGCACTTAAGAGTAGGCTGGAGTTATTTGAAAGGCATGGCTGGGAAGTAGAGTTCTTTGTGTTAAAACACTATCACGATAGTATAAATAGACTTGGTATTTTTAAGAAAAAAGTGACACAAGAAAACTTCAGATTTGTGTGGTCGATGAATAATCCTTTTACACTCCATCTCCCCCCACTCTTCCTTAAGAAACTTGGTGTAGGTTTTGTTTGGATTGCTGAATTTCGTGATCCGATGTATCTTAACCCAGACCCAAAGAAACTAAAGTTTATTTACAGAATAATCGAGAAAGAAGTAATAAGAGAAGCCGACTTTATAGTCATACCTACAGGTATGCAAGCTGACCTCTTAGATTATATGAGAGAGTATGGACTCAAAACTCTGGATAAGTTTCTCGTGCTACCTTTTGCTGGATTAGATAATGAGAGATGCGCTAATATGAAATATAATATTAAATTACCTTTTATAATTACTTATGCTGGATCTTTTTATAAGGATTGGATTGAGCCACTTACGTTTCTATATGGTTTTAAAATCTATATAGAGCAAGTTGGGTTACCTCCAGATCATATCCAAGTCTATTTTTTCGGAGACTGGAATAGAAGGTATGAGATAAAAGTAAGAGAGCTCAAACTTAAAAAATATATCAAAGTATGGGGTTGGTTAAAAAGATCAGATTTGGCACAGCATTTTCAAAACTCTGATCTCTTCCTCCACATTGCCGGTTCACTTCCCCTTAATAAGAAGAACATCTCATTCAAGATCTGGGACTACTTATGTTTCGCTAGACCTATCTTAGCATTATGTGGAAAAGACTATATTATTAGTGAATTCATCCTGAAAAACAAATTCGGCTACGTAGCAGACTACAATGATCCAGAAGATGTCGCTGAAAAATTACTTCAAGCCCACTCAGATTTTGAAACTGGAGAAATCCATAAAATAATTAGAGTGCTTCTCCAAAATAGACGAAAATTCGACAGAAAATACCATGATGAGGTCTTTGTGCAATTATGCAATACCATTTACAACGAGTATTCCTCAAAGATTATATAAGCTCAACAGCGTTGAAGTTCTATGGGTAAACCTGAGGGTAAATATATTAAAGTAGCAAGGCCTTTTGTTGGCGAAGAAGAAATCAAAGCTGTCATAGATATCCTCCTTTCTGGTTACTATGTTTCAGGTCCAAAAGTAAAAGAATTCGAGGAAAAATTTGCAGATTATGTGGGCGTTAAGCATGCTGTAGCAGTTAACAGTGGAACTGCAGCTCTACATGTTGCTCTCGCCTCCTTAGGTATTGGGCCAGGCGATGAAGTGATCGTACCTCCTCTCACCTTCTTCTCGACTGTCTCAGCAGTTCTGCACCAAAATGCCATTCCAATTTTTGCTGATATCGATCTGGAATCATTCTGCCTAGATCCATCAGATTTCGAGAGTAAGATTACAGACAACACAAAGGCTGTAATACCAGTTCACCTCTTTGGAAATGCTGCAGAAATGGATGAAATAGTAAAAATTGCAAGTGAAAATAACGTTAAAGTTATAGAGGACTGTGCTCAAGCTCACGGAACTGAATACAAAGGAAAAAAGGTGGGCTCGATCGGAGATATAGGTTGCTTCTCATTCTATGCAACAAAGCACATGACAACGGGTGAGGGTGGGATGATTACAACTGATAGCGATGAACTGGCTGAGAAAGCCAGAATCATCAGAAATCATGGGATGACTGGCAGAGACCAACACGTGATGCTTGGATATAACTACAGAATGAGCGAGATAAACGCAGCAATTGGTTTGGTTCAGCTCAAGAAGCTTGAAAAGCTTAATGAGAGGAGGATAGAAAACTCTCTCTATCTCCTTAGCAGGATAAGAGACGAAATCGATTGGTTAAAAGTTCCAGAGATCAAAAACTACGTCAGGCACACTTTCTTCTGGTGTCCTGTGGTGGTTTTAGAGGAGCAAGTAGGGTTACCAACTCTCGAAGTTGTGAAAGAGCTGAAAAAGCGCGGTGTTGAGGTTAGATATAGGTACAGAGAACCTCTCTACAGACAAAAAGTCCTTCTTGATCTATCTCCTTACCCAGAAGGATGTCCCTTCAGCTGTGCAAAGCGAAAAATCGACTACCATAATGTATTTTTACCGAACGTTGAAAAAATTGCAGGAAAAATAATTGGCTTACCAAATCATCCAGGACTAACCAAAGAAGAACTTGATTACGTTGCTGAAACACTCGAAAAAATAGGTAGAGGTGTTTAAATGGAGAAAGTGTTGGTTACAGGTGGGGCGGGCTACATAGGAAACATAGTTGTAGAGAAACTGCTGCAGAAGGGATATAAGGTCAAGGTTCTCGATCTCATGCTTTTTGGAGATGAAGCTTTAGAACCCTTCAAAGATAACGAGAACCTTGAAATTATGGAGGGAGATATAAGGCACATCCGCGACCTCGTTTACGCGACCAAAGACGTTGATACGGTTATACATCTTGCTGGCATAGTTGGCGATCCTGCCTGCAGTGTAAGTGAGGAGGCAACGCTTTCCGTGAATGTTGAGGCTACAAAGGCTATTATGGAGGTATGCAAGCATTACAATGTTGAGCGACTAATCTTCGCCTCATCCTGCAGCGTTTACGGTGCCTCAAAGATGCTTGTGCTGAATGAGGGCTCGTTTCTAAACCCACTTTCCATTTATGCCAAAACCAAAATAGATTCGGAGCAGATAATCCTGAATCATGCAAGTTATTTTGATGTCAATAGAATAACTCCTGTAATTCTCCGATTTGCAACGGCATTCGGGTGGTCGAGGAGAATGAGGTTTGACATAGTCGTCAATCTGCTCACGGCTAAGGCGATAATGGACAGGGAGATCACCATTTTTGGTGGAGACCAGTATCGCCCCTTCGCCCACGTGCAGGACTTAGCTGATGCATGTATAGCTGCAATGGAGGCTGACAGAGAGTTGGTGGACAGACAGATTTTCAATGTGGGGGACAACGATCTGAACTACAAGATCAGCGAGGTGGGGGAGATAGTTGCGAAAATAATTCCAGAGGCTGAGGTAAAATACATAAAGCACAAGGAGGATGACAGAAACTACAGGGTTTCGTTTGATAAAATAAACTACGTGCTTGGATGGAAGGCAAAGTGGAGTTTGGAGGATGGAGTTAAGGAGATGAAGAGGGAGATAGAGAAGCTCGGTGGTGTGGATTACAGGGATTCGAAGTACAGGAATTCGGATTATCCGTATATGTGATTTTTATGTTTCAGCTCGAGATTATCGATTCAAACAATTTAAATGAATGGTATGAATACTTTGACAGGTTATCCTTAAAGGGCATTTACCATGATCCGAAGTACGTAACATGTTTTTCGGAGCATTTCGGTGGCGATGCCCAGCTGTGTATTTTCGGAAACGAGGATATCTTCATTTACTATCCCTACTACAAGAGGAGTCTTGAACATCTACCGTATGCAGACGACTTGGATTTTGATGTCTCCGGCTATTTCGATATTATATCTTCTTGGTACTATGGTGGGCCAATTGTTTCTGATCCGAACTATCATTCTGTTGAAAGTATTGTAAACGAATTCTGCAAAGTGTTCAGAGAATACTGTAGAGATAATGGCATAGTATCTGAATTTATCAGATTCGATCCAATTATAAAAAATTATGAATTATTCAAATGTCTGAACCCTCAATTTGACAGAGAAACTGTTTATGTGGATCTGACAAAAAGAGAGGATGAGATCTGGAATGAGTTTGAAAAGAGGAATAGGACAAGTATACGAAAAGCCATTAAATCTGGGTTAAGTGTGAGAAGAGGGTTAAATTTAAGAGATCTTAAAAATTTTGCGGAAATCTATCTAAAAGAAATGGATAGAAAAAAAGCAGCGAAGCACTACTGGTTTGATTTTGATTTCTTCAAAAAAATTAAGGAAACTTTAGAAAATAGCTTTCAAGTTTTTTTGGTGGAGAAAGACTCCGACACTATTGGTGGAGGAATAGTTGCACGTGGATACGGAGTAGCACATGACTTTTTAAGGGCATCCCTTCCCGAATACTGGAAGTTTCAGCCCAACAACTTATTATTGTTCGAGGAAATTAAATGGTGCAAAAAAGTGGGAGACACAATCTTCGACCTGCAAGGTGGACGAAGTGGTGTATTTAATTTCAAAAAAGCGTTCTCACCACTTAGAGGTAAATTTTATGTTTCCAGAATCGTTCATCTTCGGGATGTGTATAAGATGCTAACAGAAGAAGCAAAGAAACTGGGGGTAGGTGGCGATGGATTCTTTCCAGAATACAGAGTCAAAGAATAGCCGTTTACACTGGAGAGATCATTTTAATTTTCAAGTCGAAAAATTCTCTGAACCAGCAAAGGCTCTCGACTTCTCGAATCAAAAACTCATGAAACAAGTTCATGAGGGAATAGTTGACGCCATAAGTATTAAGAGAAAATGCAGGGTGCTTGATGTGGGATGCGGTCTGGGAGACCTTGAAATTGAGCTATACAGAAAATACAAAACTCAGTCTATTGAAATCGTGTGTATGGATATAGCCGAAAAAGTATTGAAGAAATGTAAAGAGCGATTAGAACATGTGGTGGGAGAGGGGTACGCACTTGAGTTCGTTCAAACAGACATACTTAACATGGCTTTCAAAAACTCACAGTTCGATGTTGTCATAGCTTCTGAATCTCTCCAGTACGTAAATCCTTACCTTGCATTCGAGGAAATTTTGAGAGTTACAAAAAAAGGTGGTACAATTGTGCTTAGCGTACCAAACAAACTTCACCCAGTAATCCAAAAAGCAGAACTGAGAAATCGAGGCAAATACAGAGCAATAGAGTTGGATGCTTTTAGAGACAGGTATCTGAAAAAGGTAAGCGAAATATACGTTAGGCCGCTTATTTTCGCAGAAGTTCAAAATGAGAAGCCGTACATTGATAACGAATTTAAGGACATATCACTGATTTCAGAAACAGAAACGAAAATAGCAAACAGGTTCATAATTAGAGTTGAGGTTTAGTATGAGCATAATTTTGGTTGTGAACGATCCCAAGGTGCGACGGGTACTTGAAAGAGAGAAATTTTTCAAGAAAAGAAATATAAATTTTTCAATATTAGTTTATCCACACCCCAAGTTTCTCAACTTCGTCCCGACACTATTGAAAGGAATGAAAAAAGTAAAAGAGGAAAATGAGACAGTCGTAATCTCAACAATGAATAATCCCATTCATTTGCATTTTGTTGGATTAGCTTTGAAGATACTCTTCCGGAATAAAGTTAGGTGGTTCGCAGAGTTTAGAGATGGATGGGTTTCAAATGTACAGAGAGTCGACAAAAGGAGCGTTAAGTTATGGATTCACAAACTCCTGGAAAAACTCGTCGTGAGGTGGGCGGACTGCATTGGATGGGTTCAAGGTTTTATCGTGGATGAGACGTACTTTAAAAGAACATACGCTGAATATGCTGACAAAGTTTTCAGGCTTCCATACGTGGGTTATGACCCAATGTGGTTTAAGGTAAAATCAGAGAAACCACGAGAAGTTTTTAAAGTAGTCTACGCCGGAACCTTTTATGATGGGTGGATCGAGCCTGTAACCTTCTTTTACGCTTTGGCTGAATTTGTAAAAAAGGAAAATATAAATCAACGTAGTCTAATCGTCGAGTTCTACGGAGATTGGCGGGAGAGATACACAGAGATGGTAAATGACCTAAAAATTAGTGAATACGTCAATGTCAGACCATCTGTACCTTACAATGAGATCATAAAAATACTCAAAAGTGCAGACTTACTACTCCATATAGTCGGTAGTAAAAAGGAAAATCGAAATAACTTGTCTCTCAAATTCTTCGATTACATAGGAGCACGAAGGCCAATCCTTGTACTCGGCTACCCGGATTATTTGGCATGTAAACTTGTAGAAAAGTATAAACTTGGCATTGCTGCTAGAATAGATGATGTTGGCGAGATTGCACGCGCTTTAAGGATGTTCTACTATGGAGAAGTAGACTACCATCCGCCTGCCAAAGTTTTCATTATGTTCAGTGATAGTGAATTTAACAAAACTCTGAGTAAAATCTACTCAAAATTGCTGGAGGGTAAAAGATGAAGCTACTGATGGTTGGTCTGGATGGAGCAACTTTCGAAATTATCGACAGATTGATTGAAGATGGGAAGCTAGAAACGATTTCAAAGCTTGTAGACAGTGGTGTGAAGAGTGTGTGTGAATCCACTATTCCACCGCTGACATGCCCAGCTTGGCCATCAATAATAACTGGCTGTAATCCGGGAAAACATGGATTATTCCATTTTGTCGATCCAGATGGTAAAATTAACACCTTCAACGATCTAAAAAAACCAACTTTTTGGGAAATTTTATCTGAAAACGGTATCTCATGCGGAATTATTAATGTACCTTTAACTTACCCGCCTCGCAAAATCAACGGGATTATAATAACGGGCATGCTCACCCCGCCCGGCAGGAGATTTACTTACCCTCCAGAACTTGAAAAAGAGTTGAGAGGAGAAGATTACGTTGTGGATTATCCTGCGGAGATAATCAGATATTTGAAATTTGACAAAAAGTACATTGACAAACTGATTGAAATAGAGAGGAGCAGAACTGAGACGGCTATAAGGCTCAACAATAGAGAAAATTTTGATTTGATGTTTATTGTTTATCAGGCGCCCGATATAGTACAGCATAGACTGTGGGAAGAGAAGGATTATGTTTATAAGGTTTACGAAGAACTCGATCAAGAAATTGAAAAACTAGTAGAGTCTTTTAGACCAGAAAACATAATCATCATTTCTGACCACGGTTTTAGCAGTTACAAAAAGCAGCTAAACATGAATCAATTGCTGCTAATGCAAGGATTGGTTAAAAAGAGGAAGATTGAAAAAGTGGAGAATGTAGAACTCAGAAGTGAAACAAAAAGCGAAAAAGAGCCGCTTGTAAATCGGTTGTTCAGAATATCCCGTAAAATCACATTCAAAATTGGGTTGACTCAGGAAAACGTGTTGAATATCCTGCCAAGTATTGCTGTAAAATTTTTGAGAAGGTACATACCAACAAAATGGCGCAGAGCCCTTTTCGAGCAGACAAAATATGTGGTGGATATGGATGAGTCACAAGCTTACATGAAATACGATTTCGAGTTGGGGGTGTGGATAAACCGTAAAAAAATATCGGGAAGATATGATGCGTTCAGAAATGAGATCATAAGAATTCTGGAAAGTTACCAAGATCCGATTTCCAGAACATCGGTTATGGAATGGGTAAAAAAGAAAGAAGAAGTATATACTGGTGAATTTACAAAAAAAGCTCCAGATATCATCTTTAAACCAAAAGCGGAATACTATCCTCTTGCTACTTTTGGTAGAGACGTGGTAGAAGAGAACACCCTTTGGGGACACAGTTTTGACGGGATATTCATAGCTAATGGAAAAGCATTCAAGAGGGACATTAAAGCGAGCAAAATTAGTGTTTACGATATTGTACCAACAGTACTGTATATCTTCGGCATTCCAAAACCAACATATGTGGACGGGAAAACACTTTTGAATTTCTTTGACGATAGATTTAAACCATCAATAAAACCTCTAGTGGATGAAAAAGATCGTATCAAGTCGCAAATAAAAAAATTAAGAGGGAGGCTTTAAAATGGAAAAATTAATTAGTAGGATAGAAATAATACTTAATAACTGCAAAGGACCAGATATTCTGCACGTTGGATGTTTGGATGATTTGGAAAAGATTAACTCAAACAAGTGGCTCCATGGTGTACTTTGTAGAAAATTCGGCAATGTTGTTGGCATAGATATAAACCCAGACGTTCTCAAATTACGTGAATTGGGATATGAAGTTTATCTGGCAAATGCTGAAAATTTTAAACTTGATAAAAAATTTGATACTATAGTGGCTACAGGCTTACTTCAATATCTCAGCAATCCTGGCAGTTTTCTTGATGCAGCATGGGAACATCTCAAAGAGGATGGTATATTGATACTGACAATTCCAAATACGTTTTGGATCGGCTTGTGGATTAAAAAGATCTTAAGACAAAAGATTCCTACTGACAGGACATTATGGTTCGATTTACAAGCAATATTAAATCTAATATCCCGATATAATTTTAAGATTATGAAAATAGTACCTTTAGTCAATACTACCTATGAAAGTAATACGATAGGAGGAAAGACAATAAATTTAATACTAAAATTATTTAAATTCTTGTTACCAGTAGAATTAAAAACAGAGGGGTATTGTATAGTTTTAACTGCTAAATCTAAGTGAGAGTTATGTATTTTTCAATTTGAGCAGTTTTTCAACTTTCGCATCTGTTATCTTCTCCTCAAAAAGTTCCTTGATCTTTACCAATTCGTGTGGTCTCTTCTCCCACCATTTAAATTCCAATAGTTTTTCACGAACTTCGCGTGGAAATCTGTATTTTACGTGTTTAGCTGGCACTCCAGCAACGATACTAAATGGTTCCACATCTTTTGTTACCACAGAACCTGCGTCGATTATTGCACCATCTCCAATCTTTACGCCACTCAAAATTATCACTCTTTCGCCAATCCAAACATCATTTCCGATTTCAACCGGGCCCTTAGAATACTTTCTGCGAGCCCAACAAGATCGTAAACCCAAAGTTGATTTGCTGCGTATCGATAATCGTGATTGGTCGTGAATACACGCAAGTCTGGTCCAATAGCACAGTAGTTTCCTATTTTAACGCCTCCAGCCCCCTCAATTCTGATATTTTCGACTAGAATGGTACTCATACCTATTCTAACCTTACCGTGAAGTCTACATTTTGGACCACATTTTGAATAATCTCCTAGATGGATATTTCCAGAAAAGCTGCAGAATTTGGATATTTTAACATTTTTTCCTACATGTATTTTCGTTCCTGGCGAAACTGCGACGAGAGGATTGTACTTCAAATTGTTTAAAATCATTTTTTTAAAGAAAATTTTGTTGGCATTTAGGATCGACAGTACAAGTTTAATCCTATCCACAGTTATCCACTCCTCTAAGTTATGGCAAATTAGGTACCAGAGCTCTCTTAAAAATGTTTTTATATGAAGTAGAGAACCACGCCTTGATGAAAAATGTAATGTTAGTAACAGTGGACTCTCTAAGGGCAGATCACCTTAACTGCTATGGTTACAAAAAACGCAAAACGTCACCCAATATCGACAAAATTGCACGAAAATCAATTTTCTGTGAAAATGCGTTTACACATGGGATAAACACACTCTCATCCCTTCCGTCTCTTCTCAGCGGAACATACCCATTAATGTTGGGTTTTGATATCCAAAGAAAAATAACAATTGCTCAAATATTAAAAAAGAATAGGTATCGGACAATAGGCTTACACAGCAATGCTGCCGTAACTGCTGCAGGTGGGTATGGAAAAGGGTTCGACGTTTTCAGAGATATTAGCTTGGAAGACAGAAAGCTATCATTCGGTAAGAACTGGGTCGTTAAGTACGTCCTACTTTCTAAGGGACTACCTTACACACCTGCTGAGAAACTCGTTGATGCTTGCTTGAAAGAGATCAGCAGACACAGAGGAGAGAGGTTGTTCGTTTGGTTGCTTTTCATGGATGTGCATCACCCGTATCTGCCACCAGATCTTAATCTATTTGGCAGAATTCGGGCACTAAGGTTATACAATAAAGCCAGAACGCATTTTGCCGAAAAAGAAAATGGATTACCAATTTCGGAGGGAGAAATAGAAGATCTAAAAAGGCTTTATGATGATTGTATAAGGTACGTTGATGAAGAAATTGGACGACTTTTCGATGAGTTGGATCCGGATGATTGGATATTCATATTTACAGCAGATCATGGGGATGAGTTGTTTGAGCACGGCAAATTTGGGCATGGAACCTCTTTTTACGAGGAGTTAATCCACATACCCTTAATAATTCACAATAACGACATACCACCAGCTAAGATTAGAAACTTGGTAGGACACGTTGATGTTGTACCGACCATTTTAGAGATGCTAAACATAGATTACAGAAAATATCCAATTCACGGTATTAATATACTGAATGGGCAAAGGGGTGATGTAATCTGCGAAGTTTTGACCAGAAAAGGAAAAGGTATGGCGTGCAGAACTGAAAGATGGAAGCTCATAAAGATTGATTGGCTCAAAAGCATGGAGCTTTATGATTTGAAGAGGGATCCACTAGAAAAAGAAAATTTAATAGAAGATAGAAAAGATGTCTCTACAGAACTTCTCAAAAAGTTAAAAGATCACGAGCAATTTGAGAAAAGAGAGACTGTGCGATATCAGCTCCGCAGGGCGAAGATTGTGATATAATAAACTAGCTTACAGCCGGTTAGACAGGCTATTCTAACTTCTTAATCCAATTAGACTGGCAAAATATCTCAAATCTTCCATTTTAAGACCTTTAATTGTAAATAGTAAAACCACATATATCAATAAACCCACTGCGATTTCAGAAATGCCCATATAAATGTTTATAGGTTCAGGCAATCTACATAAAATTATAAACATAATAAAAGAGCAAAAAAAAGGTTTTAAAATAATCGCTATAGATACTCTAAGATTAAATAATCTATAAACTACATATGATGCCGTAAAAATCGTGAAAAGACGGGAAATTACTGTCGCAATAGCTGCTCCGTTTATCCCTATCTTAAGTATCAATATGTAGTTAAGGAAAGTATCTAGAATGACACTCACAAGAATTATCCAAGCTAAGTATTCAACCTTTCCCTTGGCAGGGAGAATGGATATTATATAGCCATAAGTCATAGCTATTAAGGCTATGGAAAGAATCGAAAATGGGGTCGCGGCAGTAATGTAGTCTTTGCCATATATTGTAACTACTATTTCTTTTGAAAAATAAATTCCTACAACAGCAATGGGAAAAGATATGGCGGAAATATATCGCGTAACCCTTCTAAAAGCATTCTCAAGATCTTTTCCCTCAAGCTGTGTAAAAAGTGGTAAAAAGATGTCTGACATTGCAATCATGCTTGCAGCAACAAAAATAAGATTCGAAGCAGCTCTATAGTAANNCACATC
>MTML01000052.1 GCA_002011215.1 Archaeoglobus sp. JdFR-24 | reverse complement strand
GATAGATGGCTCAAACACACCCTCGCATACTACACACCCGATGGACCAAGATTCGACTACGTTCCTGTTACAATTACTAAATGGGAGCCGGTTGAGCGTACGTATTAATGGTTGAAAAAGAGTGGGATTGGTATGAGAGGTGAGAGAGGGAAGAGACAAACGGAATATGACATTCTGCTGACCGAAATACTCAGGGTGCTTGCAGAATCCAAAGAATCATTGAGCGCACAGGAAATTACAAAATTATTAAAAGACCGCGGATTGAACTTAAATGAACGGACTGTGAGAAACAGACTCGAAAAAATGGATAGGGCAGAATATATAATAAAAACGGGTTCCAGAATTTCAATCACAGAAAAGGGGCTTGCGTTGCTGAACAGAAATACTGTTTTTGAGAGGTTGGGAGAGTTCTCAGAGACTGTCGAGTACAATATGCACAATTCAACCTTCAATCTTTACAGCATGGAGGGTACGGTTCCTGCCAACTTTGCAATTATAGATAAGGATGCTGTTGAAGATGCACTTGAGATTATGCAGGTGGTTGCAAACTCGGATCTCGTCACTTCAAGGCTGATCACTCTTTTCGATGAGGGAGAGACACTTGGAACCTTCGAAATTCCGGAAGGAAAAATAGGTGTTGGGACGATTTCCAGTACGGTTTATGACATTATAATGCTGAACATTGGTGTGGTGCTGGTTGTTGAGTCTGCGGGCCTCCTGCGATACGAGAACCACAGCCCCGTTGGGTTACTTGAATTGATAAATTATAGTGGTACAACTATAAGCCCAGGTCTGCTGTTTATAAGGGGTGGATATACATCAGTATACAAGGTAGCGGTAAGGGGAAACGGTAATGTCGTCACCGCAATCAGAAGTTTCAGTACTTATGCGATTGATGATGTGGAAAGGGAAATTCATCTAGCTGAAGCAAGGGGAATAGGTAGAACACTCGCAATATCCCTCCCGATGGATAATGTTCTCAGCCTTCCTGTTCACAAGAAAGCCCTCCTTATCTTTCAAGCTGGAGTGAATTACTTAGCCCCTTTATATGAAAAGAACTTTAAACCTGTAATGAGAATAAATGAATCTCTTGTGGAATTCAAAGAATTCAAAGACATAGATGAATTCATGTAAAGAATTAAGGTGCATTGACCCAAAAAATCCTGAGCGGTAAGCGAGTATGAAGGGAGGTTGCCGCTAAGATTCCCTCACCATCTTGGAGATTTTGTATTATCTGATATACGGTTAGATTATACTATCCAATCTATCTATTTCCAAAACCCGTCTTATGATATTTTTCTGGAACTGCTTACAATCCCTTCCAGAAACGCCCGCTGTATGAACGTTATGATTGGCAGTTTGATTATTATTGCCATCCTCTCCCCGTTGGCCTCATAAATCAGTATTGACTCCTTTCCATCAGCTATGAAAAGACATTCCACTCTGTATTCCACACTATCTATCTCTATGCTATCCCTAAACACCTTCCCCTGAAATACTTCACTTATAAACCCCCCAATCTCAACTGGCTCTCTGACATCTGCATTCCCCAGATCTGCAGGCTCTCTACCTCCATCTACTACCAGACATGTAACTGTTTTCATATAGGAGATCTCCCTGATCTTCCCAGCAATATCCTTCAGCAGGTCTGTTTTATTGCACAGCACAATCAACTCTCGATCAACTCTCTCAATCAGATCTTCAACCCTGCTTCTTATACTCCACTCCCCTTTCACATACCATATTGGTGAAGTTTTTCGAATAACATCTAAACTGAACTTCTCAAGTTCTATCCTAACCTCCTGTGCTGTGGCCACAAAATCCTCTCTGAGTTTAGATATGACTTTACCTGGATCCACAGCTTTATAACACACAGGAGTTCCATGCCTAACTTCTACAAAACCTTTCTTTGCCAGCTCTTCCAGAACATCATAAACACGGGGACGGGGGACGCCACTTACCTCGTGAATCTGCCTGGCTGTTCCCTCTCCAAGCCCAACCAGCGCCGCATATACTTTTGCCTCATACTCTTTCAAGCCCAGTTTCACAAGTTTGGCAACTATGTCTTCAAACATTGTTACTATTTAAGTTACAACAAATTTAAATAGTTTTTCAGTGATGAATAATTGAGCATGTCACAGGCAAAGCTGATAGTTGAGAATCTCACAGTCAGATATGGAGAGTTTTTAGCAGTTAACGAGCTTAACTTTCAGGTCGAGGAAGGGGAAATTCTCGGAATGCTTGGTCCAAACGGCGCTGGCAAAAGCACCACAATAAAAGCCATTCTCGGTCTCATACCCTTTGAAGGTAATATAAGAATAGCCGAAGAAGATGCAGGGAGCATGAATGTTAGAAAGAAAATTGGTTACATGCCCCAGAGCTTTTCCCTGTATCAGAATTTGACAGTTCAGGAAAATATGCGATTTTTTGCGGCCATCTACGGAGTTGCGAAAAGTGATGTGGAGAGAAGGATAGATGAGTTGCTGCAAATTGTAGAGCTTGAGAGATGGAAGGACAAAGTGGTAAAAAATCTGAGTGGAGGGATGAAGCAAAGACTGATGCTTGCCTGCTCAATGATCCACGAACCAGAGATAATGATACTCGACGAGCCCACTGCTGGTGTCGATCCACCTTTGCGAAGGGCATTCTGGGATCACTTCAGAGAGCTAAACGAAGAGGGAAAGACAATTCTCGTAACAACCCACTACATGGATGAGGCTGAGAACTGCCACAGACTGATTGTGATGCGAAATGGTGTGAAAATAGCTGAAGGGGGTGCTGATGAAATAAAAAGGCGTGCTCTGGGGGGAGAACTTATTCTGATTGATTCAGTCAATAAACAGGAGGTTGTGAGAATTCTCACAGGTTTCGGATTTGATTCAACGGTTGTAGAGGGTAAGGTCGCTGTCTTGGCGGAAAATTCTGCCAAAACCCTTCCAGAAGTTATGGAGATTCTCAGAAAACACAACGTACCCATCACATATGCAGAGACGAAAAAGCTCACACTAGAAGATGCTTTTCTGAAATTTATTGGTGGTGACAATGACTTCTAAGGAAATTCTGGCAGTATTCGTGAAGGAATTGAAAGTTGTTGTAAGAGAGAAAAGACTGCTGGCAATTTTAATCATGCAACCCATCATCCTGATTACAGTCTTCGGATATGCTTTCTCAGGAGAAATAAAGAATGTTCCTGCTGCAATAATAGATGATGACTCCAGCGTCGCCTCCAGACAAATCATTTTAGCTATTTCCTCTACTGAAGTTCTCGATGTAAAATACTTTGTAGCGACAACCAGTGAAGCGGTAGATATGATTAAACAAGGGGACATCCAGGTTGCCATTTACATACCTGAGGGTTTCTTCAGAGATATTCAGAGTAAAAACGGTAGAATAGAGGTTTTTGTTGATGAGTCAAACTTCAACGTAGCCATGACCGCTCTCAATCTAATTGAGAAAGTTTCATCCTCTCTTTCAAGGGAGCTTAACGGAGGAATTTTTATTGAACAACGCTACATCTTCACCACTAAAACAAGGATGATTGACTTCATCGCTCCGGCCATAATCGGTGTGGTAATCCAGATGCTCGGTTTGATTCTTTCAGCCAGCTCCATTGCCAGAGAAAGAGAGGAGGGGACTCTGGAACTCATTCTGGCAACCCCGCTGAAGAGCGTAGATTTGATTGCAGGCAAATTTCTGGCCATAACTTGTATAATCGTTGTGGATATCTTCAACGTCATGCTTATTGCCCACTACCTTTTTAATGTGGAGGTGCGGGGAAGCATATTGCTCCTCTTCGCAGTCCAGCTACTCTTTCTGACTGGCTCAATTGGGCTGGGGCTTGCAATCTCTTCCATCTCTGCAACGCAACTGCAGGGAATTCAGGCCAGTATGCTGATGGCAATAGTGAGTATATTTCTCTCCGGCTTCTTCTATCCCCTCGAGAGTATGCCTGAGATTGCAAGGCTTATTGCGTACTTCATCCCCCTCACATACGCAAATCTCGCCTTCAGAAACATTATGATAAAGGGCAATGGGCTTGATATTGTCTATCCCTACGTTGCTGTACTGATTTTATACACTCTGTTTACAACTCTCCTCGCCACCCGTCTTTTGAGGAGAAAAATAGGAGGTGTTTCCTGATGAGATGGTTAATTTTTGTTTTAGCTCTGGTATTTTTAGTTCAGCCCTTAATGCTACCTTCAAATGCAGCTTATGCATGGGATGAGCCACAAATCAATGTTTATGTTGCCGGAAGTAAAATAGTGCCTGCAGGGCAAAGTTATAATCTGCAGATAATTATCGCAAACACTGCAAAATATGAAAAAATCAAGAGTGAAAGTATTGAAGAGAAAATTCTCTACAACACTTCCCTTAACGCTTACAACCTCACTGCCTGGCTTGAGGGTGATGGAATTGCAAAAGCAATTTCTGGAAAGGTTCTGATTCCTATTCTCCCTGCTCAGAACATGCAAACCACCTCTTTCCTTATCCTAGTACCTCAGAATGCAACCGGGAAGCATGTTTTAACATTACATGTGGAATATGATAGAGTGAGGAGCGTTTATGTCGATGCAAACAAAACAACATATTTCTACGAGAAAGAAGAGGTCGAGGTCCCGATTGAGATTGAGGTCGTACAAAGGATTGAGCCGATTATAAAGCTGTTTCCTGTCAGATCTACTTTTTACACAACAGAGATTAATCAGCTTGTTATTAATGTGGTAAATGAGGGTAGCGGGGTTGCAAGAGCTGTGGAAATCGCACTCGATAGCGATATAGAAATTCTTGACCCTCAAAAAGTTTACATTCCATCGCTCCTTTCAGCAGGAATGCAGACAGTTTCTTTCAGCATAAAAGCTGAAAAAGATGGTGATTATCTGATTAAAGCCAACATAAGCTACGAGTATTTTACTGGCAGCGAATGGGTGAAAGCAAGCACTGGAGATGGCTTTGCTGTAACATTCCAGTCTCTGAGTAGCGGTATTTTCGTTTCTACAGGAACGAACGAGTTTGAAAGGGGGCAAAAGGGATTTTTTGATGTTTTTGTGATGAACAGCTTTAGCTATCCTGTCTCATCCCTCAAGCTTCAGCTTTCGCATCCTGAAGGGATTGACATTAAAATTGATACGTTTCCTTTGGGTTACTTAATGCCAGGGGAGGTTAGAAGTGTGAAAGTGCCCGTGGAAATTGATGATGATGCAGAATTCGGATTTTACAACATTCAAATAAGTGGCAGTTATAGACTGCTCTCTCCTTATCCATCAGAAAACGAGCTTTCAGACGAGATTTCGATTTACATCAAACCTGAGCCTGATTTTGAAGCAGAATGCAATCAGACACTTTATGCAGGACTCGATGACCAGATCGTTGAAATTAGACTCATCAATAAAGGAGACTTTGCAGAAGATATCCATGCCGAAATAAAGCCAGCCCCGGGAATACTCGTCAAGATTCCTGACGCCTACCTGCAGTCTCTCAAACCCGGAGAGACGGGAGTTATAAAATTCAAAGTTGATGTGGATGAAGATGTAATACCAGATACAACATATAGAATGGAGATGAAAGTGAACGCGAAAGATGCCAACGGGGATGAGATAAGCGAAGTAGTTCATATTTACATTACAATTGGCAAGAGTAGTGGAATGAGGGGAGAATACTATGTTGCTGCCCTTTTAATTGTTGTAGCTATTGCTGTCACAGTGAAGGTCATGAAGAGAAGGAAGAGGAATTGATTTGGATGAGGTAGAAGGAAAGAAGAGTTCTGACATATCATGCATTAATTGTCAATCATGGATGGGGCTGCTTTTAGTCAATCGAGGCTTTATGCTTTCTTAAGTAAGCCGCCGGCGGGATTTGAACCCGCGACCTGGTGATTACGAGTCACCCGCTCCGACCAACTGAGCTACGGCGGCATATGGCAGATATGGGTGATAGAGATTAGCAACCATATTTTAATACACTCGGAGGGAAAGGATTAAAAAATTTTCCAGAATATGATGAATGATAAAATAGGGAGGTGTCGATTAACACCTATGCAGGAAAAATTAATTGAAAGTTTTGATCCTGAAGAGGCTGTTGATAATATTGTAGAGGAGATACTGAATTGCTCTGGAAAAAAAGTTGTTGCATTCAGTGGTGGGGTTGACTCAACACTAACAGCATATCTTTGCAAAACGGTTGATCCTGAGAGTATAGCCGTAACAATTGATGGTGAGACGATCCCCCGAAGAGAGATCAAAAATGCTGTGGAAGTTGCCAGAAAACTGGATTTAAACCATCGAATTATCAGCTTAAACCAGCTAAAAATCCCGGGATTTATTCAAAATCCTCCAGATAGGTGCTATTACTGCAAAAAAGCTATAATTTATAGAATAATGCTCGAATTTCCCGATCATTCAATTTTCGATGGAACGAATAAAGATGATCTTGTTGATTTCCGGCCTGGACTGAAAGCCGCGAAAGATCTGGGGGTTATAAGTGTCCTTAGAAATTATACCAAAAACGAAATTAGAGAAATTGCTAAACACCTGAATCTACCCAACTGGAACAAACCCTCAGCATCATGTCTTGCAACCCGAATACCCTTCAATCAGCCAATAACGATGGATATGTTGAGAACAATTGAGAAAGCAGAGGATTCCGTTATCGAGCTTGGATTCAGAGTCTTGAGGGTAAGAGTTTCAGGGAAAGATGCGAGAATTGAGGTCGGCAAGGACGAGCTTGAAAGGGCATTTGAACTGAAGGGTGAGTTAGTATCCAGACTCAGAAAATTCGGTTTTTCCAGAATATCCCTTGACTTAGAAGGCTACAAAGGTTAAATTAGGAGATACATCTAAAGTGTCCAAACAGGTATTAAAAACTAAAAAGAAGCTAAAAACCTTTCAAGCTCATTCAGTTTCACTTTGGGAATCTTTAGACCTGTGGATTGAGTAATCGATTCTTTATTCTCCTCTCTCTCCATACTCAAAATCTTTTCAACTGCCGAAATAAATTTCAAACCAGATCCGGTGAGTATGCTGACAAAAGAGGAGTTTCTGATATCCTGTTCTCCCCTTAGTTTCATTATTGCAGCGATTCCAGTGGCGGAAGCTGGCTGGACAAAAATACCATCCTTGGCCAGCAATCTCTGGGCTTCCAGTATCTCTTTATCGGTAACCGATATCGCTCTTCCGTATTTTCTGAGTTTCCTCAGCACCTCATTTCCACTTGGGGGTGAGGGGTCTGCTATTGCCTTTGCTATGGTTTTAGGCTCATCAATTTTCTCAACAGTTTCTTTTCCACTCTCATATGCCTCTACGATAGGTGCACACCCTTCAGCCTGTACCACAATAAATTCAGGAATTTTTTTAATAAGGCCAGATTTCTTAAGCTCTCTGAAAGCCTTAAATATTCCTCTGAAAAGCCCGCCCGAACCAGTTGGGACGATAATATAATCTGGATTAACATTTTCAGTACCTTCAATACCTGAAATACTCATAACTCCGGTAACACCTTCTGCACCCTTGATCATTCCAAAGGATTCTGCAATCTCAAACCCAATGGTTTTATACCCCTCGACCCTGAATGGATCGTCTGAATTTATGAAATAAATTCCGCTTTTACTTCCAATTTCAAGGCTCCTTTTGTAGATGTCTCCAAAATATGCATCAACCTCTATCAGCTTAGATCCGTAAACAACAATTGGATATATTTTTTCCTCTGGTATATCAGCACCTACGAGAATAAAGGTTTTTAATTCAGCTCTTGCACCATAAGCTGCAACAGATGCCGCCATATTGCCGGTAGAGACAGTTCCTATTTTGCCAAAACCAAGATTTATTGCCCTTAAAACACCAGTTAGCGTACCTCTATCTTTAAAAGACCAGGTGGGATTGAGTGTCTCATTTTTAAGATATATTTCAGAACCTAATCTTTCAGAGAGTTTATGTGCTTTAACTACAGGCGTATTTCCCTCTCCCATGCTCAATTTACCTATCAATCTGGAATCGAACACGGAAAAAAATTCTACATATCTCTGCCATACAGATCCATAACCTAAATTACTGAGACTCAATTTGCCCTCGAACAGTTCAAGCTCGAGAGGTTCATGACAGGTCTGACATCTCTGATAAAAGCCATCAAGATCGTAACCTTTCCCACATCCTGTGCAAACCAATTTCATAATTACAGATTATCTCAAGATTGTTTTAACTTTTCCCATTTTACTGCATACATTATACTCAAAGAGTGTATAACCTTCAACGCAAACCTGAAAGCTTTAAAACAAAATCTGTAATTTTTTCAATATCATCGGGTGTGAAAACCTTTAGTTTTTTATCAAGTATCTTCGTAGTCTCTTTACAATCTATATTCTCCCTCCAGAATTTCAGTTTTTCATCTGAATTCTCACATACTATCGCTCTGATTTTTCCATTATGCATTGGATCGATAGTCTTTAAAATAGTTTCAAGTTCATCAGGTTCCTTTAAAACCAGAATACCATTTCTGAACTCATTTTTGAAACCTTCAGTTAAATAAACATCATAACCTTCAAGCATATCCAATATCGAGTTTAGACTGTCATTTTCATGAGTTAAATAGGCCATTTTAACAGGAGAAAGAATCAGAATATCTGCTCCACTATGGTAGATTCTCCATGAATCTTTTCCCTCTTTATCCATCTCAAAATTTTTGTTTGAATGTTTTATTACAACAACTTTGAAATTATCTGAGAGAAGGGAAACGATCTGACTGATAAGGCTTGTTTTGCCAGAATTTGAAAATCCTATAAAATTGATAATATTTTCTCTACCCATATCACTACCCAAGAGCTAAATAAATCTTATAGTCTCCAGATTCATTGGAGCTTTGGTTTCAACTCTGTACGTCTTGTAAATGCTGGAAGCAAGATCTATGCACTTTGATTCATCCCCATGAATTGTTATAACCTTTTCAGGTTTTGAGCTCAGGGCCTTGATATAATTTATGAGCTGCCTTCTGTCAGAATGACCAGAAAATCCATCTATCGTTTCTATATTCATGTTAACTTCAACTACTTCTCTTTTTCCGCTTGATGGCAGGGGTACTTCCTTCCATCCCTTTTGAATTCTTCTCCCGAGTGTTCCTTCAGCCTGGTAACCCACAAAAACCAATGTGTTTCTTTCATCACCGGCAAAGTGTCTGAAGTATTCCATGACAGGACCACCATTAAGCATACCTGAAGTTGCAAGGATAACTGAAGGCGATTCATCCTCAAGCACTTCATTTCTCTTAGATGTGGAATCTACTGCAACAAAACTCTCTGCTATGAAGGGATTCAGACCGTGGTGGAATATAAGATCTCTCAGATGAGCATTCAGATATTCAGGATAAGCTGTGTGAATTGCTGTTGCCTCATATATCATCCCGTCAAGATAAACTGTAATAGGTTCTATTTTCTGACTTCTTATAGCCTCCTCCAGCACCATCATTACTTCCTGACTTCTTCCTACTGCAAAGGTCGGAATAAGTACTTTCCCTCCTTTTTTCAGTGTTTCATTTATAACATTCACAAGCTTTTCTTCTGCTTCTTTCCTTGTTGGCTGGAGATCACCGCCCCCACCATAAGTTGCTTCCATTATAAGTGCTTCAAGCCTTGGAAAGTTCGTTTCCGCCCTGTCAAATAACCTGGTTCTTTCAAACTTAAAATCACCGGAAAATGCTATGTTGTACAGCCCTTCACCAATATGAAAATGGGCAATTGCAGAACCAAGTATATGCCCGGCGTTGTAAAATGTCAATCTCACATCAGGGCTGATATCCGTAACAACACTATAGTCCAGAGTTATTGAGTGTTTTAGCGCCTCTCTTATGTATGTGGATTCATAGACAGTTGGGTTTCCTTCTCTTCCAGAAACTTCAATGAAATCCAGCTGCAGCAAAACCATCAGATCTCTTGTAGGTGGAGTAAGGTATATTGGCCCTCTATAGCCATACTTATAAAGAATTGGAACAAGACCACAGTGGTCAAGGTGAGCGTGGGTAATGACGACCGCATCTATTGAATCAAGAGGTTGCACTTCAGGTATGTATAAGTAGGGAGATTGCTGGATGTTGCTTACATTAACTCCGCAATCGATCAGTATTTTGCTTTCAGGAGTCTGAAGGAGATAGCAACTCCTCCCAACTTCTCTTGATCCGCCCAAAAATGTGACTCTCACCCACTTATCCTCGTATATTCCACCCCTGTGAATCCTTTCTCCGATTCTTTTCAAAATTTCCTTCCTATCTTCTCTTGCACCTAATATAAACTGTCTGATATTTTCAACAGTCTTTGACTTAATCGGTGGTGTTCTGATAACCTTGGGACTCCAGCCCACAGCCTTCATTATTTCTCTGAGTGTTGATCCCTGCTTCCCAATAACAACACCTGGCTTTTCCGCCTCGATCAAAACTTCTCCATTTTCGTGATCAAAAAAGAAGTTAGATATTTGAGCATCTTCAGGAACTATCTGTTTGATTATTTCTTTAGCCTCTTCGGGAGGTTTCAAGCTTCTGGGATCCGGTCGTATGATTATTCTTTTTCTCAGATCTTTCGCCAGCTTTTTCACTATGTCTCCGCTTTCCGTCATCAGTTCCTGAGGATTCTCTACATATATGACAAGGAGCGGTCCCTCAAATTCCACATTTTTAATTCTGACACCAGGAGGTATTGAAGCAAGTATTCTCTCCTTTAGTTCCATCAAATATCTGTCACTTGTCATCCTATCGACCGGTTTTTTTATAACTGGGTTACTTTAACCTAAAAATACAGAGAAAAAATCACTTCTTGGAGAATTTCTTAATTATTTCTTCAATCTCTTCCGGTTCGAACTGATAATAAGCATCTGGTGTTATTTTAACAACATCCATTCCATCTCCAGAGGCAGCATCCCTCTTTGTAGCTGTATAGATAGATCTGACAACGACCTCTACTGCCTCATCAGTTTTAATTCCATCATGATATCTGTCCTCAAGAACCCCATAGGCTGTCATAGAACCAGAGCCGGTGGCTACAATGTCCTTCTCTTCGATAGCACCACCGATTGGATCTATTGAATAAACACTCGGTCCTCGCTCGTCAACCCCTCCAATCAAGAGCTGGACGAAATATGGGAAATATCTCGTCTGATTAAGTACATTTGATACAAGAGTTGCAACAGCTTTCACTGTTGGCCTTTTTTCCTTTCTTATCTCATAAAGACTCGTCTCAACTTTAATGAGCCTGTAAAGAAATTGAGCGTCACCCACGCTTCCTGCTGTTGTCAGAGCTATCCTGTCAGCAATCTGGTAGATCTTTTTTGCCCTCTTGCTTGCGATGAAGTTACCCATGGTTGCCCTTTTTTCGGTAGCCATGACTATTCCATCCTCGCAAATCAATC
>MTML01000015.1 GCA_002011215.1 Archaeoglobus sp. JdFR-24 | reverse complement strand
GTATAGGAGAAGTCTTGGAGCGTAGCCAAGGGGTTTCTCAAGAATTGCAGCATGAAAATCCACGAAGAAGTGGTAATGCAACGGATAGCCCGCGAAAGAGGGCTCCTGAGGTGGAAAATTCCCGTTGTTGAGACTCTCGATGATCTCGTAGTGATAAGGTGTGTCCTGCCAGTTCGAACCGGAGAGGACTATGTAGTCTCCTTTCTGATACCATAAGCTGTGATAGAGAAGAGTAAAGGAGAAAAGAAAGAGAGTTATAAAAATTGCCAGTTCCAGAAGTTCACTTCTGCCAACTCTCGGTTTCTTGGCGAATAGTATTGAGGAAAGAAGTATCAGCGAGGATATTTTTAGAGTTGAAAGGTTGTAGCCCATAAACAATGAGAGATAGTAAATAAGATGAGTTGAAACCAGGATGCTTACCAGAACGTATAATGCAACCTTTCCGTAGCCTTCGAAGTCTTTGAAGTATCTTTCGACAATAACGAATCCAGGCAGAAACATCGTCGTGAATAGGAGCAAAAGAAAGAGTGACTGGTTGAAGAAAGCCAGCGGGGCGAGGATGGCTAAAGTTACCAAGCGTGCTTTCATCGCGTGATGGGTTGAAGAGTTAAAAAATATAAATTTTTTTATTTTGTAAGGTAAAAACCTAACAAAGTTTCGGATTTTCTAAATTTGTACATCAGTTAGTGATAACGGAATAGAAACGCACTTTAAGACACCATATATAAATTTTTCGAAAACGTTAGGTTTTTCCTAACATTTTCGCTGGGTTTTTATATGGGTATAACTTGAATGTTCCTGAGGTGACGGCGAATGAAAGCTCTGCAAGTGGGAATGGTTTTGTTGCTTGTATTGGTGATGGTGGGAATAGCAATCACACTCCCCTCAGACGCACTCGTCGATAAGGAATTGGCGTATAAAATTATAAACTCGTCGATAAGGAATTGGCGTATAAAATTATAAACTCGTCGATAAGGAATTGGCGTATAAAATTATAATGGAGAAATCTAAAATGCCAAAGAGATTCAACAGTAACACCATTGATAAATCTATCCCATCCGAAATGCTAAACACTATCTCCTCAATAGTAAACCCATTTGGTGCGAATAAAGTTATCCAAAGCAAAGTCATTCAGTATTCTGACAGGTATAACTATGATACTTCAAATCTGATGGGTATTGAGGACAAAAAATTCATTGTTCGGGAAAGCGGTAGCAGACTTTACGAGAACAGCTATACTGAAACTGAGGCATACATGAGTGATAAAAATGTCTTTGTTGTGGAATGGAGATTGAGAAAAACACCCACCAGCTGTATGATTTATGTCGTCTATTACAAAGACCTAAACTCAAACCCAATATATCTCGCCGCACGATTTGTTCCGGCAGACCACGTTTACTATTTCATAATAGAGAGGGAACCACCCTATCTTGTAATCTCAGTTAAAGATGTAACCGCTGGGCAGTGGATTTTTATTAACGAATACAAAAACATTGGGTTAGAGTCTGGAGGAAAAATAGAGTACGTAATGAGTTCCATAGAATACGACAGAGCTGGATCTGGATCTCTTAATTTTGAGAGTGAAACAACATACTTTTTGGGATCGGATGGATTCTTATGGACGAATTTCAAGAATTTCGTTCTTTCCCACTGGTATTACAACGATTCACCCTACACATCAATAGTTCACCACAATAACGAACTGTATTACAGGGACACTTGTTACGTGAACGACAGCTAAAGCTTTTGAAGTCTAAAATCTTATTTATTTTTTAGAGCTAAGTATGTATATGAGGAAATTGATCGTTTTATTATTTTCCATGACGTTGGCTATCTTTTTTTCAAATTGTATCCAAGAAAACAAACCTGTGCCAGAAAAATCCGTTGAACTTCCACCAGAAATAACACCGAATACAAATAACTCAAAGCTTAAAGCCAAGATACTCGCGATAAACGGCGATAGGCTGGAGATAGAATACGACAACGAAACCTCAACCTTTCGGTTGGCAGTAAAAATCCCTGAAAGCAGGATAACGCCATACGATTTCGACAACATAACCGATGTGGGTTGCCTCGAACGATGGAGAGAAGAAGTAAGCGAAATCCTCAAAAGATGGGAAGGAAAGGAATGCACAATCGAGTTCGAAAGCCTTGCAAATAACAGTAGTAAGCTCATTTACGTTTATTGCAACAACACAACAGCTGAACTTGTTAAGAAAGGCCTTGCAGCACTCTACGATGCGGAATACAGCAAGAAAGAATATTACGTTTATCAAATGGAAGCGATGAGGAAAAGATCAGGATTGTGGAGCTGTATAAAAGGAGAGAAAGAGAAAACCATAAAGGAGCCAATCGGAGGGTTTTTGAGGAAAACTTCGCTCTGGCTTAGGCCTGGAGATAGCGAGACTCTGCCATTCGTGCTTTACTCTATGGACTATCGTGGAAAGGTAAGCTTTCACGTTTCGATGATCAATGGATCGACGAAACTCCCAGAAGGTGTGGAAATAAGGCTGGAACCCTCCTCTTTAAATGTCACCCCCAACAGCACCTACGAGATAAACGTTACCGTAAACTCGACGAAAACCAAGTACAACTGGAGCGAGAACGTCATAGGAAATTTCTACACTTTCCTGATTAAAGCTGAAATAGGTAAACAAACGATTGAGGATCGCCTCATGGTTCTCATATCAGCGGAAGGGAGAAGCGTCGCAGCCTATCCGATCAGCATCACGCTTCCCAAGATAAGTGAAGTGAGGGCGGAAGTGGGAAAAGCAAAGGTGATCAGCTACACGCTGCAGAGCAACTCTGCAATGGGAAAGGCTAAGATTAAAGCTTACCCAATCGACAAGACAGGCAAAAGAGTTACCTACAAAGGTATGAAGGTTTACGCGAAGCCCGAGGAGTTCTACTTCGCGAAGTGGAGGGAATACAATATAGATGTGGTGGTTAAAACCACCCCCGACTTCCCGCCCGGCAGGTATGCCATAGAGATCGTAACGGAATTCGAAGACTTTAGCGGGAAAGACCTCTACCAAACCAAAGGAGAAATCAGAAGCAAAGTAGTTTTGAATTTGATGCAACCATGAAAAAAGATGGTGCTGTAGTAATTGAGAAACTAGCTCAAACCTGTTCCAACGAGCAGAGAGAGCTATATCAGACCTTTAATTGGTGGGATCAAAATCGTCACACCGGATAATCCGTATGTTGGGAGATGCACCCTTGGCTTCATAGCAAATAGAAACGGGATCAGAGGGTTTGTTACAGCTGGACATTGTGGAAATTTGGGGGAGAAAATTTACCAACCAATATATCGCAGTTATTATTACATCGGGAGGGTAGATCATGACCCTCTGGGCCCAAGAAAGAGCGACTCATGTTGGGTCAAAATAGAAGGTACCACTTCGGACTTTAGGATTTATAACCAATACAACACCGCTAATCATTTCCCAGTTTATAGTAAAAAATACAGCCAAGTACAGGGAATGAATGTGTGCATGGGTGGAGGGAAATCTGGAGAGAAATGCGGTGTGATACTGCAAGTCAATAAAGATATCCCCTACGATCCAAAATATGGTTATGGAAACATGTTATATAGCCAAGTTGTAGCAAACTATAGGTTCCAAGATGGTGATAGTGGGGGACCAGTTTACTATGATCCAAACCACTACATACGAAACTTATGCATCGCCACCTATGGTGTAACTTGCAAAGATATATACGGTATCCATTGGGGAGGAGCGTACCCCTACAGCTACTACAGCCCGATAGGCGGTATAGAGAATGATCTAGGGTATCTAGATGTTGATAGATAATTATTTAAAATCCAATTTATTTCATTTTTTCCAAAAAAAAGGGGTCAATATTGAGGATAAAACGTAATACTCAGAATTAAAAGAGGAGACTACAATGTACAAGAAATTTTCAGGGAGATCGATGTTAATTGTACTGATGTTAATTATACTTTCGACCATACTTTTGTTAAGCCTAGTAACCTCATATGCAAATGCAGCTTTTATCGAGTGGAACAGAACATACGGAGGAGAATCCTTCGATTTCATCGAATCTGTAATAACCGTTCCTGACGGCTTCATTCTCGCAGGAAGCACGTACTCCTTCGGCGATGGTAACCATTCCGATGCTTGGCTTATCAAAACAGATAGAGAAGGAAAGGAGTTATGGAACAGAACTTATAAAGGCGCTTTCTCCGACAATATGCAATCCGCTCTGCAAACACCCGACGGATACGTTCTGCTGGTGGAGACGAAAATCGAAATGCCCGGTTACTACGAACCTTGGCTGATCAAAACTGACAGGGACGGGAATGAGGTATGGAACAGAACTTACGGCAAGACATTCTATGTTGGAAGCTCCGTCGCCAAGGTTTCGGATGGATACGTCATAGCCGGATGGTCGCCAAAAGGCAGGGATCTCGGCTGGCTGATGAAGGTGGATGAGAAAGGAAATGTGGTGTGGGAGAGGGAATACAAACCCGGAAACATTCAGAAGAGCGGTGCAGTTTTCAATTTGATTCAGGAAACTTCAGATGGATTTATCGTGGTGGGCCATGCGAAAATACCGAAAATGCTGAATGTTGAAGATGATGTCTGGGTTGTAAAAACCGATTTTGAAGGAAATGAGGTGTGGAACAGAACTTTCGGCGGAGCTGGAGAGGATGATGCTTACTGCGTTAAACCTACTCCAGACGGATACATCATAGCCGGCTTCACATCCTACGGTTTCAAGAAGACCAACGCATGGCTGATAAAGATAGACAAAGAAGGGAATGAAGTGTGGAACAAAACCTTCGGTGGAAAAGATAACGATTACGCATGCTGCGTTGAAGTGCTGAAGGATGGATTCGTTATAGCAGGCTATACGATAAACCAGAGCAAAAGCTATGCTTGGCTTATCAAAACGGATAAGGAAGGAAACGAGAAGTGGAAGCTGATTTTAAGGAGCGGGATAGCAACTTCCCTTGTCAAAGTAGAAGATGGATTCGTTGTTGCCGGATATGATTATTCCGACAAATCTGCATGGCTGGTTAAAGTTATGGAAAGGATTGAAGTGCAGAAAACTGAACAACCCCAGTACCAGATTAGCCCGGTACAGTCCTTCGTTTTATTCTTGGCTGGAGTGGCGATGGTTCTTTACCTTCTTTACAGAGTTTTGAGGTGATTTCTTAAGTTATCTTGATGAAAGCATTTTCTTATCGAAATCTCTTTTATAAACCTTTCGATCACTTCAATCTGGCTTGAAGTGGTCGAAATTGATAAATAAAAGTTCATATAATGATTGATAAAGAATAGGGAGGTGGTAAACTGAGTTTAGCGAAAAAAGGTTTGGTGTTGCTTTTGCTGGTTGCTGTTGTGGTTGTAGCGATAGCGAACGAAATAGCTGGAGAAGAAAAGAAAAAACAGGTCGAGTTCATAAGTATACCCGCTCTAACGGACATGGAAATAATGAACCCAGAGATAGCGAAAAGGTACAACATAACTGGATACCTTGAGATAACCTCTGCTAACTCATCGATTCTGAAGGGAAACAACACCACAGTAACGTTTTACCTCCACTTCGTATCCCACGATCCGAATGTCAAAGAAACCAAGGTGAGAATCGATCCAAAAGGTGACGGACTTGCCATAACTCAGGTTTACCTCGATGATAAGGGAAAGAGGAGAGAGTTCACACTCAACGATTTTATAAAGTATGATCCCCAAGGAGTCATCACGATAAAGGGTGGTGAAACCGTAGCCGTTAAGATGACAATCAGAATACCGAAGCTGAATGCATCCTACATCCCAGAATTCCCTGTTGGGCCGGTTGGAATCTCGGCTGACGTTCCAATAATCGATAGAACTCAGAACTACACTACACCGGGGCGATAAGCGTGAAAGCATTTAGTAAGAGGTTTCATAGCACATCACTTTTGGCAACTCAATAATAAAGAAATATCTTAGTACTACAAAAGCCGGAACCAAGTTATTTCCCGGTAATAGACTCGATTTAAACTTTCTGGAGAAGGATTATGCTTAAAGAAGTGGTTGAATAGAAAGTTTAAAATAAATCTAGAAACCCTGTACCAATATGCCAGAAGAGAAACTTCTATTTGTCATATTCATTTATCTTCTCCTTTCTCTGATAATAATCTACGATAGCATATCTTCCGGTTACTCTACTTTATACATCCTAAAAAGCTTTCTGACTCTTGGGATCTGGCTTACACCTTCTTTCATCGTTATGCATTATTCCGAAAAGTTGCTCTCACCCCGAATTGGTGAAATTGCTAAAACCGTTGCTGAAATACTGGTATCGCTTGTTCTTATGTTCACATACGTTGTTGTTTATTACCTCAGTCTCTCAATCGGCCCTATTTTCCTGGTAAAAGGTAAATCTCTATTTGAATCTATAAAGCCTTTACTTTTCGTTTGTGGGTTCATGATACTTACTGGAGTGGTTCATGCACTTTATAAAGTTTGGAAAAAGAATTCTGCCATGCAGGGTATGTAATACGACTCTAACTGCTATAGCAAAAATATGAGAATAAAACCAATACCAGAATGTACAAAAAAGAGAGTGAAAGAACACTTGCCCAAATAACAGAAAAAGAGATCAAAAATAGAAATTCATGCTGGTGAGCCCAATCAGGAACCAAATACAGAGAAAACAGAAGAGCAGGTTAGAATCGTGTATGTGGAGATGCCAGATGGAGAGAAGATAATTGCTGAAGTGCACTACAAAAACAACTGGACCGAATTAACCCTCAAATTTCAGAATGATCTGCACTATTATAACCACGAAACAGTCAGAAGTATTCTTCTTCTATCCTGTTGATGAGACCATTAAATTAAATTGGATTTGAAAAAAGTGATACAGTATCTGAACTGTAAGCAGAATGTCGTAAACCTTTTCAAATCAATCAAATATCCTCTCTATCAACCACTGAGAGTTAAATTTAACCAAGTCCCCATATTCCTGACCTGTACCGACAAATAAAACCGGTTTTCCTGTGATGTAGCTGATCGAGATTGCTGTTCCTCCTTTGGGATCAGCATCAAGCTTTGTCAGGACACTTCCATCAATACCAACCGCTTCATTAAACATTCTGGCCCTTTCAACGGCATCATTTCCCGCAAGACTTTCATCAACAAATATGGTCAAATCCGGCTTTGTAACTCTTTTAATTTTTCCAAGCTGGTCAATGAGATTCTTTTTTGTGTGCATTCTGCCGGCGGTGTCTGAAAGAACGATATCTATCCCCTTTGCCTCCGCATGCTTTACAGCATCATAGATCACTGCCGCCGGATCGGCTCCGGGTTTGTGCTTTATCAGTCTGACGTTTAACCTGCTGGCATGCTCTTCAAGCTGTTCTATTGCACCGGCCCTGAAGGTGTCACCAGCAGCCATAACAACAGAATAACCATTATCCATCAACCTCTTTGCAAATTTAGCGATTGTGGTTGTTTTTCCAGTACCATTAACCCCTACGAAGATTATATTCAGTGGTTTTTTCTCATTAAGTCTGGTTTGAACGAACTCGTCAAAATTAAAACGGTTAATATCGAGTATTTCCTTCAGAATTATTTTCAATTCGCCAAGAACGATATCTGAGATCTTTTCCCCAATTTTCTTTCTTCTTCCAACCAGCCTCTCTTTCAGCTTTGAAGATATCTCCTCAACCACATCAAACGCAACATCGCTCTCCAGCAGTATGGTTTCGAGCTCGAATAGAATGCCTTCAAGTTTTCCTTCATCAATTACAATCTCTCTTTCGAGAATAAGGGCAGACAGTTTCTCTTTTAATCTTATCTTGTTCTTCGCTGATTTTTCTTTTTCATCTCCGGTCGGACTTACTATTTCACTTGTTCTACTTACTTCCCCATTCTCTCCAGTCTTCTCATCCTCTATAGATTTTGCTGCCTCTTCATCGACTTTCTTTCCAAAAAATTTGAGTTTTTCCTTTAATTTCTTGAACATCACTCACCACTCTCTTTCGAGAGTTCTGCGAGTTCCTTCTGGAGTTGCTGAGCCTGAGCATATATTCTCTCGAGGATCTGGACGAGCTGATCCATGCCCTGCTCAACCTTTTCTTTCCTTTTTTTGAGGGTTTCTATTGCATCTTTAACTTCCTTTTCAACTATAACTCCCGCACCAACATCCACAAGCATTTTTTTGGACTCTTTGATATCAACATATGCAAAAACCCCTGCCCCAAGGTTCATCAAAGCATCAATACCGTCGTCAAGGGTATCGAAATACTCAAGGCTTTCAATCGTTTTATCAAGCTCAGAATTCACTACCTCCAGTTCAAAGATTCTCTTTTGAACAGCCTCAGCTTCATTTTGAAGTTGCTGAAGCACATATAATTTCTCCTGTACAGCTGGAGGGACTTCTTGAACTGCTTCTCTTTCCTCTCCCATAATTATCAACTCTTTTAAATTAAACCTAACCCTAAATTAAACCTAACCCGTCTCTATACATCAATCCTTTACGTTTCCTATCTACTAATCTTTACATTTCTTATCTACTAATATTATTGCTTTTCCCTTACTGATTGACCTTTTCGATTTTTTCAATTTTGATCAGATTTCTTTTTACTTTGTGATTGCTTCCAATAAGAGAATAAGTTTTCTCAATTGCAAATTTCTCACTATGCGCCTCAACCACCTTATTGAAGGGTGCCCATATCATCCCATTTCTAAATTTTCCCTTTACTTCGAATTTCATAACTATCACCCCTTTTTTTGAGATTCACTTTTTTGAGGTTTTCACATCAATTGATTGTCAATCCAACAAATTTAACCTGGTCTCTGTCTCTTTCTAAACATTATATAAAACCCAAGGCCTCCTCTATAATACCAAGTTCGAAACCTGTTGTATCTCTCCCCGCTATATAGCCCTTCGAGTTTGCAACCACTCCAGCTCCCACCATGTCGCTTCCAAAGTTAACAGTTCCGGATCCAACTTCAACCTGCATCAGTTCTTTAATCTTTTTAACTTCCCATTCCTTGATATTCGGATTGAGCAAGCCTCCCCTGTTGGTCACAACAGCCGCCATCCCAACTGTTTTGAATCCGCCAATTGTACCCGTGGATACCTCAACGTCAAGAAACTTTGCAATTTCATCGATTACACTTTTTTCAAGCTCTGGATGAACTATTGCCCCATGATCATTCAAGCATATATTATTTCCAAGACAGGTCATCTTTGTCTCGACGATTTTAACATCAAAAATCCTTTCAAGTTTTTCAATTTCTTTTTTCATTGCATGCTGACTGACGAGCAGCCCTTTAGAGTTTCCTGCCACCATTGCTCCTACAAGCTCTGAGCCGGCTATGGTTGTGTGCACCACCTCTACACCAAGCTTCTCTCTCAAAATGTTCTCAGCCCTGCTGTCTTTAACACCCATTATCGCTCCATGATCGGTAACTCTGAAGTACAGCCCGATAAGAGGTACTCCCCTAACCGAGAGAATGTCCGGCATTTTATCCAGTTTAAAAACTATTCTGCAATTTCTACTTCAACCATACCATCATCGAACTTTACTGCCCTGATCTTCAGTTTTCCTGGTGGTTTCTCCGCTCCTCTTTCCCACAATTTTTCGTTGAGTCTTGTGTCAAATCTGATGTTCTCAGGGTCAGCTTTCATATGTCTGCTGAGAAAGTTCCTCAAATACTTCGATGCTTTCTTTGTTCTGAGCCATCTGGGATATTTTTTCAATTTCTGTCTCAATCTTACCGAGTAAACCCTTTCAAGCAATATCTTCGCCATATGACTCACCATCAAACTTTCAATTTAGTTGATCTCCAGTTTCTCCTTTTTGGACTGGCAAAAACTCTTCTTTTTGTTCTAAGTGTAACCCATACTGGAGCTCTCCTGTTCTGTTTGTTGAATTTTGCAAGCCTGAACTTTACACCAACCGTCTTTTTTCCCATTTAAAACACCTCACGTTACAGTTATTTCCTTATTATTTTTGTTTCTCTTTTTTTGGGCAAAGCTCTCCTGAGGATCTCAACAAGCATTTCGTCAGTAATTTTCTGTCTCAATCTCCCCGATTGAGCAAGAGCTATTAGCTGATTTTCCACCGACTCGGATATCTCAGGATGTGCCAGTTTTATTCTGGCCAGCCTTTCTCGGGCTTCTGGCTCAAGAATGACCCTGAGAATGGCTTTTTTCTGCATTTCTACCTGCTTTTGGAGTTCTTGCTGACGTCTTAGCTCTTCTATTTCCATTTCCCTTTGAGATTGTAGTTCCGCAAGTCTTCTTCTCCTGATCTCTTCCAGTTCGTCCATGAGTTATCACCCCGGAGAGCTAATACTTCCCCAGAGCCGGAATTTCTGTAACAATGCTTTTCTTAAGCTCAGAAGCGACTTTATCCAGAAAAGCTCTACCCTTTGGAGTTACAAATCTCCCTCTCTGAGTTTTGTCAACAAATCCTGCTTTTTCAAGCTGCTGAATGGCCTCTCTTATAACCGACCCACTTCCCTTCGCAAATTTGGGTGGCTTGGATCCTCTCCTTTTTCTGCCCCCGTATACAGTTCTCAACCTCTCCACACCTACAGGACCATCAGTGTATATTTTTCTGAATATCGAAGCTACTCTCGTATACCACCAGTCAGGTTGTTCTGGAGACCTTTCCTTGTGAACACCTGTTTTTACATACACTGCCCATTCAGGTGGCTTGAATTCTTCCATTTCCCTCAGTTTTTCTGCAACGCTCTTTATTAACCTGTGAGCCGGAACATCATATACTGTCGTCATTTTAACCCTCCTTCATGAAAGTCAACACCATACCCCTCAAACTTACCAGCCGGCCATTAATACTTTTCTCAATTTCCCCTGCAAGACTTTTTCTATCATCGGGCTGACTGTCTCTGAAGCTTCGAAGCATTTTCACCTTTACAGTTCCGTGCTTCTCAAGCTGAAAATTAATCTCGTTTATTAAACTTTCCGTCAAACCCTTTTTCCCTATGTTCACAGTGGGGTATTCCTTATTCCCGTTCATGTTATCTTACTCAGTTCTTCAGAATGATTAAAAAATTTTGGGTATATGGATGAAACTCGAGGGAGTGGCGGTAGTAAGCCCCCTTCTGTTCCGGCGGCATCAGTCTAAGCGCCTGAGCTTGCACCGGCGGGGTCGGCCGTTCCATCCCACCTGGGTGACCTCAGCTATGCTTCATCGCATTTCCCCAGGCAGGTATCGTTTCTGTGCCGTTGCCATGCCTCTCGGCATACTCCCTTGCGGGAGTCCGCCTTTCACGGTGGGGGGACTTTCCTCCTTTCGGTCAGCCGCCCACCGCCTCTCCCCAATAATTCTTTTACATGGGGGATTAAATCTTTTTCCCATTAGTGATTTGAAATTGATAATTTGAAATTAATATTTAGTCAGCTTCCGCCAAAGTGTTGAAGTTAAAAGTTAAAAAAATTCCGTATTCAATGGAGTAACTGGTACATTCATACTGGCATATACTGACATACAGCTACATGTTCGAGTTAAATATCTAATTGAAAAAGAGTCAAGGGTGAAAGGCGTTGTCAATTCCATTCATTGTTATTGTTTAGAAAACATAAAGTTTTCGTTAATTGTTTATTTTATTCCATATTTTTAATAAATACCTCCAATGGTAGAATTAATAGAGGAAACATTGAAAGATTTTGAGAATTTACGGCGAGATAAGGAATAAGAGGTGTATTGTGAATACGAATAGTATGAATAGGTACAGTATTTCTTATATCTGTGGGTTTGGATTTTGTTAATGATTTTATTTCTGCTGATAATCTATGCTCTTAGAACATAATAGATGTTGAATACAATAATATAAAATTCTCACAACCGAAATATATATATATATATATATATATATATATATATATATATATATAT
>MTML01000005.1 GCA_002011215.1 Archaeoglobus sp. JdFR-24 | reverse complement strand
CCCTGAAGCTTACCTGATGAATTACTGCAAAAGGAAAGGCATACAGATTCAGCCGGGTTTGGAAGTAGGTTATGTCGTTCTCGATTCGAGAAGGTGGGTTGTGATTCCTGAATGGGAAATCGAAGAAAATGCCTTAGTGACTCCTGACTTCAAGTACTACGAAAAGATGCTGGAGAAAGCTTGGAATGAGATTTTTTATGTATCTGAGTTAACATCGAAGAACAAACATCATCTACAGTTGGTTTAAGTATTTAATTCAATCTCAATTCATGCTATAGTGAATCTCTATATTGGACTTCTTTGTCAGAGTAAACTTGTTGCATATCGCTCCCACGTAGATAATCCTCCTTGTCGGCGTAAATTGGGAGTTTAATCAAAATTTTAAGCAACTCAAAATATAGATTGTAGAGCTTGAAGAATCTGTTCCCACTCTCTGCTACATAAACCTCAAGCAGATTGCTTGGCTTATGCATGTTAAGGAAGTTTACTGCCACATCTCGAGTGTGACACTTGGAACATTTCACTATAGGTTTTTTGAGTTTTTGAAAAAATATATTATTTCTCAAACTGCCCCATCATCTATCCTAAAGAAACTATTATATAGATTAAATTTTCAGCCATTAATTGAGTATGGAAAAAGATAAACCTTTAGAAGTAAGAGAACTTGAAGATTGGTACGGTGTCAGTGCAGAAAGGAAGAAGTTTGGGTGGGTTGTAAAAGGAAATTATGGCACCACAGTAATATACTCAGATTCTTTTGAAGATATAGAAGAAGAAATAATCAGAAATATTAGGATACCAACTAACAAAAAATTCGTTGGTAAGCAAATCCCGTTCAACAAATTCTGGGAAAGACTCATTGAGAAACTTGATAAACCAACAATGATTAAAAACTGGACTGTTTTCTCTGGATACTTAGGAGAAGATTTTGAGGCGATAGCTCACAGCAAAGTGATTATAAAATGTACACTTCATAATGGCAGACAATTATTCGTTCCAAGAGAAGATTTTAGGATTGTATATAAGAAATGGAACGATTATTTGGCTGGGGAAGTAAGGAGGTCTGAGTTTACCAAAAAAAGCAGGTTAACAAAGTACACGATAAGTATTATCCATCAGTTTGAAGAGCTTACATATCAATAGGTGATCTTATGGAATTCAAACACCTTGATTTAAACAGAAAAAGTGAAGTAGAGAAGGTTCTAAGGCATTACCTTGACCTTTTCCCTGAAAGAGTAGAGATCTTTGCTAAAGATCATTGGCAACTAACCCAAGAACTTGAAGAGTGGGGTAAGAAGATTCGTGAAGGTTTTTTCACTGATCTCAGCGTTTATACACTTTTCTTACTGAAGGTTGCTGCATGGAAAAACCCCCATAGCAAAGAATTGATGGAGACCTTACGAAATGTCGTTAATAACGACCCAGATGAAATTAAATCTACCATTGACGATGCAATAAAGCTCTTAAAGACTCTAAAAAATGCTTACAGTCGAGAAATCGAAGAAGAGCTAATTGATCTCATTGGAAAGCTAAATGGTTTTGGGAGAACCGATAAATCAAGAAAAATGGTATCTGCAGTTCTTCGTTTCCTTGATCCATCTCTTTATGGGACAGTCGATTATAGAAATTGGGCACTTTTATCAAACACTGGAGGAGAGTATTTTAAGGAGCGATTGCTTGAACCATTGGCCAAAGATTTTGAAAGTAGTACCAATGTAACCATAAAGACAAAGCAATATCTTGAATACCTCAAAGTTATTAGAAACTTGGCTGAAATGTGTAAAATGACTCCAGCCCAAGTAGATATGGCTTTATTTTCGTTTTCCCACGATATAAAGCCATTGAACATTAATTTCAAATACAATAAAGAAAAAGCATTTGCTATCCTTAGTATTATAGAGGAGATAGTTGAAGATGCTTCAAAAGACACCCCCAAGTGGGTTCGCAAAGCCGCTCAAGTTTTGCTTAAAAGAATGACTAATCTGGCCGAGATGGGAGATTATGAAGGTATGTATCAAGAGTGTAAAAGGTTAGTGTCAAAAGGTGGAAATGTCACAAAGTATCTGAGAGAATACAGAAAAAAGTCAATAGAGTCAGAATTTGATAGGATAGAGACCATCTATAAAACCTGAGTGCTTTATAACAATATTTTTTAAAATAGAAAATATATAGTTGAAGAAGAAATACTGATCAAATTGATTGTGTAACTTAACGAATGATTTTAGATCTCGATTCTCAGAAGATTTATTTAAATTTAAAGGAAAGATAATCAGACAGATAATGGCAGGGAAAAAGAAAATCCGAGCACAACTTCAGCATTTTACCCCATGAAAAAGCTTGGAGTTAAGCCAGAGGAGGCAGTTCTTGTTGGAGATAGTATAAGGAGGGATATCGAAGCATGAAAGAGGCTTGGAATGATAGCGGTTTATGCTGCTTATGCGGATAGGAATTTTTTTTTGAAAGGAGAAAAGAAGAGGCAGATTACATGACTCAAAGTCCACACAAATTATTAGAAATTTTTAGAGCTAGGCAATCACTAAAATATAGTTGATTTCTATTTCTACAATATTATTTTTTTCATTTTTTGGATAAATTACATAGTGAAAAGACATCTACGAATGTTTACAATCTTACCTTTAATTCTGGTAATAGTTTGGAGTATTCTTTATCCATCAAGTTCAATTGCTTTCGAATAAAACCCCTCATTTCCATAGCTGGCAACAGACAATATTTTTCAAATTCTTCTCTTGTAATATCTTCTATATTCACTACATGTGGGAACAATAACTTCAGAAAACCCGTTGCGAGTCTTTTAATTGCTTCAACGTCCCGTGTGTCTGCAGTTTTAGGAACATCCAATATCTTGTCCACAGTAGCCCTATAATATAGTTCATCTCTCAGCAGGTGTAAGACTTCAGTGAAATATTCGACATTAAGTGCCCACCCATTTGCTTTCATACCCTCTTTTACTCTTGGAAGCTCCCAACCTTTTATGAAGCCATGAAACCTATCTATCAAAGCAGATTCCTGAAAAACATCTGGTAATGTTGTGAAAATTTTTTCATTGTCACTTTGGTATTCGTAGGGAACATTGCCTAATACAACTAAACTGGCTTCACCAACTCCTCTCTGATCACCAACTCGATATTCACCTGTCTCTAAATATCCTTTAAGTGCACCTCTGATTTCATCCTTATCTGGAAAACTTATTGTCTGGACCTCGTCTAATACTACAAAATCATATCTACTGACGAGCCCCTGTTTCCGACGATTTAAGTCGTAAAACAGTTTTGCTCTTGAAACACTCCCACCACTTATGAGCCACCCGTATTTACTAAGTTGTGAATAGACATATGATTTTCCTGTTCCCTTTGGGGCAAGTTCTATAAGGTTCACCCTTTTTTCTACAAACGGTAGGATTCTGCTTATCATCCATAGCTTTTGTTTTTCGTTAATAAATCCCTCTGGATTATAGTCCATGGCCTTTAAAATTACATCAATCCACTCACTTGTAGTAAATTCCTTTCTTGCTTCCCTATAATAATCAAGGCTTATCCGATATGGTTTAAACGGTTTAAAGTCAACACAAATAATCCTTCCTTCCTCCCTCTTTTTTCCAGGAAGTCTCTCGACTCTCCATTCTAAGGAAATAACACCCCATGCCCCTTCTAAGGACAATAGCTCGTTTCCATGTTTATCAATAAGATGATTCTCAATTCTAGCTTGATGTTTTTTATCTGGTATGCCCAACTCAGGTAACGAAATTAGAGCTTCACCAGTGGAAATATCGTATTCCACAATGATCTTAGCCAAAATATCTACTTTCTCTTGCCTATTTATGAGCTTATCTCTAATCAACTGTGTATGTTCTTTCCTCGGTATTTTATTTTGTATAAAGTCTTTAATCCGATCAAGATCAATACTATTACCGACTGAAAACTTTTTCAAAAGCCAATCTCTTAAGTATGATGGGATATTTAGGGTTGAAAAAAACTTTGATGTTTTAGGGTCCTTATAAACACTTTCCACAGGGAATATTGTTTTAATTTTTTCACCGAGTTTGTCATTCATTCGAAACACCTCACAGTAACCTCACAGTAGTTCTTCTTCTTCCATACCACCTTTTATAGTTATTATTTTTTCTTCGGAACCAATTGGTAGATCAAAAATTACGGTATATTTACCTGGATTAAGTTTTAGAGATTTGAGATTAAATTCCCAGTTTTCGTTGTCGACTTGCCTACCAATAATTACTCTATTTAGAATTCTTAACTGAACCCGATCTACTGGAGGGTGTACTTTGGTTCTCAATATGGGTTTCAAAAGAGGTAATCTATCACTTTCAATTTCGATTTTTAGCTCTACATCCTCAACTTTTGAGATTGTTATAACTGGAATTAGAGCCTCTTCAACCGTTGCCCCTCCGTGATTCTCTCCATGTACTTTTTTACCACCATCGAAATTTTTATGGGACTTGGACATGAGGAAGTACTTGCCATTATGTTTCTCCATATAGTATTCACTATATTCGCTTGTCAAATCTTTAGGTTTGTTGGATGATATAACGTATCTACCATATCTTTCGACTTCAGCACCATTTGGTTTTGTAATTTTTTCATCTGTCCAACCAGAAAAACGGGTTGACCCGTGATCTGAGGTTATAACAACTTTATTACTGGTTTGTAAAATAAAATCTATTTTCTCAAGAATGCTTTTTATACATTCAAATTCTTTTAGCATACTTTCTGGAAATTTGTAGTTATATGAATGATATATATGGTCAAGACAGAATTCTTTTACTTCGATACTTTTCGGTATTGTATTGAATTCTGTCGTGGTTGGTAAATTCGCTCGGGTTATCTCAAAACTTATACTACAATCTCTATATTTGGCTCGTAGAAGACCATAAAGTAGCCCAATCCACTCAATTCCCAATCCATCTATCCAAACTTGAGGATAATTGCTATATTTTTCAATAATACTGTTTCTGGTGGGGAAGTATAATACTATATTGTCTTTAACCATATCACCAGAAAGTTTACGAAGTTTTTCTGTTAGTTGGTTACACACTTTAGCATAGATGTATTCTTTTAGATATTCACTAAGTTTTTCATTTTCCAAAGGAGGGATAGTTAAATAATAGTAAAGTTCGGGAAATATTATTTTAATAAATTCGAAGATTTCAATTTCCGAACTTTCTACATCTTTTAAGTATCGACTTAAACACTTTATTGCTTCTACCCTTTCAATCTCACTGGTTCCGCTAAGAATTGTTATCTTCCTAACTGGGTCTACAATTTCCTTAATTTCAGATAGGAATTCAACTGGAGGACTACTCTCTACTTTTGTTATTAGATCGATTCTCTCTTTTAAAAGATTTGTTTCAATATTTTCAATATTCAAAATTGATAACCAAAGCATTTTTTCAAAATCAGAAAAATTGTTGGAGTCATTTAATACATAATACAAATATGTATTTTTATCTCGAATTTCAGTTTTGCCCCAGTAAAATAACAGCCATTTATCAATGTCATTTAAATCTTTCCATCTATAAAAAATTTCTTTTGAGAATCTAATGACATTAAGTTTCTTTTTAACTAATTCTTCAAACGCATTGCATTTATAAGACAAAAATAATCTAATTAACTCTCTCCAAAATTTATTTTCCTCCTCTAAATAAGATATAGGGACGTCTATCGCCAATAGCTTATCCAAAAAATCCTTATAGTTTTCGATACGAGAGATGTTTACCTTTCCCGTCACCTTAGGTGCTAAATTGTATAAAAGGTGTGAGTAAGTTAATAGATGTTCAGGTATGTTTCCTATCTCCCACATTTTTAGTAAGGCTCTAAAACCTGATCTAATAGGTAAATTGCTATACCATCTAAGAAATTCTTTTTCTTTAACTACCCAAATATTGACCACTTTTTCTTGCTCGCTTTGAAGGATCAGAGGTGGGTAGAGCCTAATTTGGTCAAAATACTCGCCCCATATCTCAATAAATTGCCCCTTAAAACAATATAATGGCACATAAAGCCTTCCATTTTTTGTTGGATCTGCTTGGAATTCAACCAATCTACAGATTTTGGCTGTGATTTCATCGAGAGAACCAATCCTAAAAACTTCGCTTAATGGAACTAAAAGAACTCTTTTCCCTTCTTTAGATAATTCGATGGCGTCCAAAATTCCCCTATTTAGATCGGGATACGTATCTTCAGCACTACAGTATTCAGATAGGTGAATAGTAGTATTTACAAAACTATTCAAAAATTTTATGAGTTCTCCCCAATTAGAGGAATCCTCCACAAGAATAAACCTAACGGGAAATCTTGCAAAGTCTTTACTCTCAATTTCTTCTTTTAATTTATTAATTAAACTCGATAAATTCTGGAAATTTTCAATTTTCTCTTTTTGCATTTTGATTCGCCTCTCTGAAGATCTCCAAAACTTTAAGACCAATATCTGGGTATTCTATTATTTTTCTAATCAAATTTTTAGCTTCATTTTCACCCATATTGTCTATAATGTCCACCATTCGCGGATAAAATCTATCTTTATATTTTAAAGATCTCCAATCCATAAAGGCGTTTCTGATTTCCATTTCATTCCAAAGTTCTACTTTTCCACTTAATTTATTTATCAAATAGCTTTTGAAATCTTCTAAGTCATCTTCGTTAAACAGTCTTCCAATCCAGTCCTTACTTAAGAAGGCTTTAAGGAGCCTATGTGGTGTTTCAGGATGTTTTAAAGTTTTCAGTATTTCAAAATTATTCTCCAGAATGACTAAATACGTTTCTAACTTATCTTTTGAAAGCTTTTCAAATTTTATCAAATCTTTCAAAAATTCATCCAAAGTTAAGTCTACTGGTAAATTGAAATTTTTAAACTCTGGTAAATATTTTACAACGACAAGAGGTATAAAAGACTCACGATAAAACTTTGAGATATCTGAAGTTCCAAAAATTTCTTCGAGCTTTCTTTTCAATCCATTTTTTAGTGATGTTATTTTTAGCTCATTTAATAATTTTCTTGATAAGTCTAAAAGTTGAGACTCATTAATTTCTGGATTCTCAGAAAATAATTTCTTAATTTTTCTAATAAGGATTTCCAACTCTTCGTCGATCAAATTACTGCCGATATTATCTAAAACCCATGATCTAATGGTTACATCTTGTTCACTAAATATTTTTTTAATTTCTTCTTTAGTTTCTACTAATAGTTCCAAAAACTCTGTAAAGCTAAAACTTCTGTAAGAATTGACATCAACCTCATTCAATTTATCTATTAGAACAATCACACTCTCAATTTCTCTGTTAACCGATGGATGATATTTGTAAAACCATAAAGGTAAAATTTCAGTTTTTTGAACTTTATTGTGGAAAGAACCAGTAAGATCATCCATGAAATAATCTCTTACTCCTATACATTCCGATAATATTATTGAGATTTCCATTTCAATAACCATATCTTTCAAAACTTTCTTTGCTTTTTCTTCATCCCATGCCCATGGTTCTTCTTGCATTCTGTCTCTGAACTTTTGTTCTAATAGTGTGTATGACAAATCCTCCGGTTTTTTGAAATTATGGTTTAAAAAGCTCCTTGAAACAAATTCCTTGAATCCAACCTCAAATTTTTCAGGAATAGCATAACCTTTTAATTTATCAACTACCAGCTTTTTGTCGTATTCATTTAACTGGTTAATTAGACTTACAAACCTTTCTATTTTATCTTTCGTGTCTTCTGTCAGAGTTATTTTCGCGTTCTCTTCAGGTATTTCTTTTATAATCGAATCCAAAGTATCTAACAACAAGATTGAACTGGAATTTAAATCCTCAAAATCGAGATTTCTTTCTTGTTCGATTGTGTATTTCAAAACCCACAAGGGATATTTAAATTCGGTTTTTATTTTATTTCGGATACTAATAATAACACTTTTTGGTGCTCTTGCTCTTTCATCACTAAGTTTAAAAATAGTTCTAGCTGTTTTGCAAAATAACTCTTGTTCTGGACTTAACTTCTGTAATTTCCATTCTTTATGCCCTCTAATTGTATCCAATAAGTAATTGACCATTCCTTGTGGAGAGACTTCTTCTACTATATTACCGTCCGTTGCAAAGTATCCTTTAGAGTAATCTCTCATGACTAAACCTAAAACAAATGAAGCTAGTGGCGAGTTGTATAACCCAAATGGGGGTTCCTGTAACATTCCCCAAACATCAAAAAGGCTTACACTTTCAGTTTCATCGAATAATCTTTTCACAGCCTCTCTCATTTTGCAGAGAGGATAGTTTCGTTTTAGCAAACCTTCTGCTGTAAAGTTTCCATCAAAGTCCAGTATTCTATCTTTTTCGACAAATCTCTCGTATAGTGCGGCCCATTTATGTTTTGTTACTTTGCTCTTAAAATGGAGAAGACCCACCTCAAGTCCTTCTTTGCTGTTTTGTACAACCCATAAAGGTTCATTAAGAATTAAATTATCTAATCCGTAGGGGAATATTTTCTCTACAATCTCTTTCGAAAAACTTCTTAATCCTTCAAGTCCACTAATATTATCATCTCTTATAATCGCATCATCAACTCCAATTTTTGTTATAACGCCAAATCTACCAGCTATGACTCTATCTAACCATTTTCTTGTTATCTCGTTAACTTGGTCTCTGTACAACTTTGCCTCTTTTTCTTTATTAGACTTCCTGAACAATTCTTCGTAGGCTAAATTTTCAATAACTGAATTCCACTCTTGAGAACCAAACTCAATATATGAGATAACAAAAAGTGTATTTGGGTGTTGATTTGCCAGTTCTTCGATTCTCTTTTTGAGGTCTTCGACTCTCTCCATCTCTCTCATTACTGTTAAAATCAAAGGAATCTGATATGTGGCAACTTCTATCTTTGGAATTCTATCCTTTAAGATATCTTCAGAACTTACTACTTTTGTTTGCACACGTCTGTGTATTCCTATATCTTCAATCTCACTTCTAATACTTTTGATAAATTTACTGAAGTCTGAGAAATCTTTTTTTACTCTCTCTAAATCTTTATGATCTATTTCATGAGTTAGTATTAAGTATTCTTTGTCTGTTGTAGTTTTTAGTTCCTTCAAAACTTGTTTTTTAGTTAGGCTATCCAAAATTTGATTCAAACGTCTGTAAACAGGTACTCCTGAAAAAGCAACCTCAATAGTAGAATAAAAAGGTCTAAGAATTTTTTCGTTAGTTTGGATTCTCTGATTTAGGGTTATCAGAAGCAGGACAAATTTAAGTACTCGCCGCTCTTCTTCGTTCTCCAGATGGTCTTTCCAAGAATTCCAGTAGTTGAGAATCGTAATGACTTCAGGATGAAATTCACTAATCTCTCGGCTATTTACAAAGAAGTAATCCCACAAGAAATCAGGAGTAAGTAAGTAGTAATCGTCTGTTGGATACTCTCTTAGAAACTCTGGAAAGGATGCTTTTTCTTCTGTTTTTAGAAACTGAAATAATGTTCTTTGGGTTGAACCAAAATTTTCTACAATTCTTGAAGAGATAAATGCCGAATACGGATGTATTGGAAGTAATCTTTTGAAAGTTTCTAAATTTACGTTCCCTTCAAATCCAATTAACTCTTGAATATCGTTTTGAAGTAAAGAGAAATTGAACTCTAAGATTTGCCAGATTTTTTCAGATTCAGAACTCCAGATTTCATCTTTCTTGGGATAAACAACGTTAGAAATTAGCTGGTAAATAGTATTAGGCTCCATTAAGTAGTGGATATAGTGGAATCTATCTTTCAATTTACTGACGTCTTCAGTAAGTGTCTGAGTCCAGTGTTCAGGACGTCTATGGGTAACAATCAGTAAATAGAATGGAACCTCTTGCGTAAGGTGAGCAATTTCTTGAAGAGTGTCCAATGGCGCTCCCGGTTTAAAGAATCCAGAAAATTCATCCCAAATAAACACTATCCTCGAAACATGATTTGTGTTAAATATTTCTTTTATCCATTCTTTCAAGCGTTTAGTGTCGAATTTTATAATTATGCCTTCTTCTTCTAATACTTCGAGCAGTCTCCCTATAAAGTCAAAATCTGGTTGTTCTTCGCTTAATTTTTTCTTTAAGTCGTCTAAGGATGTTACCTCTTTTAGTTTAAGATTATATTTTTCTATAAGTAGATTCCAGTTAATCACTTTATCTTCAAGGCGTTCTCTTAAGAGTTGAATCTCAGTTTCTGTTGGGGCATATTCAATACCTTTTTGCGTTAGGTATTTTACATATGCTCTATATATGGTATCTTGAATTTCTAAGAGTAATTTGGAAGGTTTATCAACATGTCCAGCACCACTTTTAAAAACAACTAAAACTTTTTCATTCTGCCTTATAGCCCTAAGCTTGTCGCTCAAAAATTTATCTAATCCTCTCTTGATTATGTAATCTTCAACTTCATCATCTTCATCTTCTAACAGGTGTTTAAGAACAAAAACTGCATGGGTTTTTCCAGTGCCGTATGATCCAAATAGCCAAATAGACCTCATATCCGAAATTTTCTCTCTATCAAGAGCTTTAATTGTTATTTCAAGAAGTTCTGAAAAGTTCTCGTGCGGTATAAAAGATTTCCACAATTCCTTTTTAGTTCTATCAATTTCTTCATTGAAAACCGGCTGAAAATCTTTATCAATATTGAGATAGTCGGAATATTTTCCTTTGAACATTTAAATACCCCCCGATATAATGATAATATACTCATAAATGAAATTTTCGGATTTTAGTTGATAATTCGGTATAGTTCATGGAGTATAATGTTGTGTCGACCATGACATTCAACGAGGGTCAAGAATTATTTCAAACTTCATATTTTGGAATTCCAAAAAAGGTTGTAGGATGTTTTAGATTTTTTATTCAATAAATCTTAAGAAATTTAAAAGTCAAATTTGTTGAATTCAGGCCATTCTTTACACATTCCAAAATATTTATATTCCCTAAACTTTTTCATCTTTTATCTTCTTCGTATATTCTAAGGATATCAAAGCTACTTACCTCTTCGTTAAGATTTATGTTGTCTAAATCTGCTGAAAATTCAACCGTTATTAAATCTTTATATCTTTCTTTCAATCCTACCAAAATTTTTTCTAACTCCTGTCTTTGTAATCCAAAGATTTTATAAGGTCCACCAATACAAGAGTTTTCATATAGCTCTGATACTGTGAAATAGTATCTATTAACTCTGGATGCATATCTGTACAAACTATATAATACAGCTAGTGGATCTACTTTAGAAACTGGCATTCCTTTTTTTTCGATCCCATCTATTTTTTTGCCTTTATATATTGGTATTCCCAAAGAAAGATCTTCACCAAAGGGCGTGTATTTGAATAATTGAAATAAGGTATTAATCAAATTCTTTTTTGTTCTATCTCGATAATTGTCACCCAAAGCATTAAAGAGCTCATCTTTACTAAATCTACTGCCCCACTCTAATTTTTGAATATACCACTCGATCAACGGTGAATTCTCAGTTAAATTCACCCAGATGATATTCCAAGTTGATACGCTATTAACACCCAATTTTCTGAACAATCTCCCAACTTCTGTCAAAATTCTTACATTATCTTCTCTAACGAACACTATCTCTGCATCAGTAAGCCAGAATTTCATAGCTTCAAACTGAACTGGTCCAAGACTATTTTCAACCCACCATTTTTCTGGATTGGAGAGGAATTCCTCTAACCATTCTTTACGCATTCCAAATTTATATCTGCTAAGACTCCTACCACTCATCTTCTCCACCACCGAACTGATTCTATATGAGTCAGCTACAATACACCCCCTGTCAATAAATGATAAACATTTATGACACTTTATACATTTTTCTTCGTCTATTTCGATTGTTTTTCTAAATTTTATGGCTGATTTTGGGCATTCTATCTCACATGTACCGCATTTGATGCAATATGCAGTTTTATAAGCAGAATTTTTGAGATAAAAAAGCATATCTTTCGGTAATCTAGACTCAAAAGTAATCTCTAATTTTTTTGGTTCTAATTTAAAATTGAAGTTGTAACATTTCTCATTAAATTCGATGTATCCAGAAGAATTATTTGCAGTAAACCTCCCTACAGTTTTAAACCATGCGAAAGAATTTATATTCGGCAATTTCACTGTAAATTTAATTTGTCCATTTTCTTCAATAATATTAACTTTGTCTGAAACACCTAGGCTCGCTCCACCAATCCTCTTCTTCCATACACCATCCCGAATAAAATCTTTTATGTCTGTTCCTTTACACCTAAATTTAGCGTATTTTTCTACTAACTCCAAATATGGCTTTATCTCATTTTTGAATTTTAGCCAAAGTACCAACTCTTTCCAGTTCGATCCAAACGGACAAACTGCACAACCCACTCTTATTATACCATATCTATACAAATCATTTAGAGGTAATCCTCTCAAAAATGCGTAAAGGTAAATTATTGCGGAATTCCATTCTAATATGGGATGAACATTTATTTGTTGTAAGTGTTTACCCTTACTTATATTAGATAGCTTAGCCCTGTTAATGCTTTCATCAGCTCGTATTCCATCATATAATAAAATTTTTGGAGCATCTTTTTTTACAAGATTTTGTATTGCTTTTATTGTTGGCATAGTTTTGTAAATCGTACAACACCACCTATGAATTTTACTTGGTATCCCCACATCACGCCACATTTCAATTGCTGGTCTCTCGTATTTAGCAGTAATAAATTTAAGATTTGGATATTTATTCCTTATAGTTTCAATGTATTTGTATGTAAGAGATAACTCCATTGTAGTATCATTGAACATTACAATGAAGTCATCAGGGGCTATGACCCTTTGAACTAGATCTAATAGCACAGTTGAGTCCTTTCCCCCACTAAAGGCGACAACAACTTTATCCACCTTGTTGATGTATGCATTATAAACTTCACTGATGAAATCCAAAGTTGTATGTACAATGTCCTCCATAGTCTCCCTATTTCTGTTAACCATACCTTTTACATCTACTGGTTCAAGTTCAAGATTTTTTTCAAAAATCTCCAGTTTTGGACTTTCGTAGAATCCCCCTCCCTTAACACGAGCTACTTTATTTCCACTGTAGAAATAGTATCTACCTACACTCCACAAGAGAGGCTTTTCACACTTAGGATAGTTCCAGTATCTGTTAAAGCCAAAAACATCGAGTTCTTCGTGGAATACAGGTCTAATCAAAGGTGAAACATCTCCATCTCCAGATGTTATCAGTCTAATTCCTTTCGTGCCATTGTCCCATTTCACACTGTACATTTTTATTGCTTTATCTTAGTACCACTATTTTATGGTTTCTTTTTTTTGGGTTCACATTAACTGTAGTATCTCAAAAAAATTTCTGCCCCCAAAATCACCTCTCTGCCAATTTCAACACTTTTCAAATAGGTGTTTTTTCAAAAACATCCCGCTAAACTCCATTCAAAACAAAAAACTATTGATCTATCAGCCGAAAAACTCATATCCATCTTGGAGAATGGCAAGGTTTTAGCAGAAGAAGGATAAAGAAGTAGAATATGAAATACATTTAAAAGGTTGAAGAACAGCTTAGAGACTTCAGGGTTGGTTGAAGTATGTATAAGGATTATCAACAATGGAATCCCAAAACTACCTAAAATTAAAATTTTGCAAATTTATAATTCCGAATTATAACATGAAATCTATCCATCTCACTTCTTTTCCCTCATCCCCACCCCTATTGGTGATTTTATGAATTTGGAAAAACTAATGGAAAAAATATCCGAAAAACTAAACCAGATTGGTATAGAATTAAGCCAGAAGGAAAAAGAAGAGACTTTAGCCAAACTTAAACTGCTAATCCACGAATTCAAAATCCCCGAAAAGGAATCTGTCAGAACAATCCTAAACCATATAGCAAGAAACCACAACATTTCCAACATTTCTGAGAAAATGGTTTTCGATAGCCCTGAAGTTAAGCTCGACTCCCTTGAAAATGATAAGTGGGTAACAGTCAAGGCTAAGGTAATACAGCTCTGGGATTCAGAAAGCCCCAGCATCTCACAGGTAGGACTTATTGGAGATGAAACAGGCACAGCCAAATTCGTCAT
>MTML01000027.1 GCA_002011215.1 Archaeoglobus sp. JdFR-24 | reverse complement strand
TGATCTGACAAAACTTTTTGTGCACATCCATACCTGCATACAACATTTTACCGCCTCCTTCATGCTTATATGGAGGCGGGCTTTAACATATCATCAGTGCCCATACTATTCTTGAAAATCTTTAAGAAGCAATTATTAAATATTCAATTTCGTATTCCTTATGTGAAAAATAAGAGAGTAGTTATTACAGGCGGAGCAGGATTTATTGGCTCTCATTTGGCTGAAGAACTGGCAGAAAATAATGAAGTTATAGTTATAAATAATCTTTTCACAAGAAAATTGGAAAACATAAAACAGCTGGTTGATAATGAAAAAATTGTTTTTGAAAAAGGAGATATTCGGGATTTAGATTTTTTGAAGAATGAGTTTGAAGGAGTAGATTACATATTTCATCAGACTGCAATTGTTTCTGTTCCTTTTTGTATAGAAAATCCTATCTTAACCGACGAAGTCAATGTAAACGGGATATTAAATATTTTAATCGCAACTAGAAATTGTGAAGTGAAAAAAAGTTATTTATGCTTCCAAAATTAGCTAGCTATGTTGATAATTAAACAGTTTGGAAAAATAAAGATACAAAATAGGTGAAAAATGGTGGCAGAACAACCTATAAATCTTTCCATAATCAATGAGTCTCTTCAAAAAGTGGCAAAAGGAACCGGAATAATTTTTGTAGGAACTATTGCAGGGTTGACTTTAGGATTTTTACAAAGAGTTCTTATAGCAAGATATTACACTCAGGAAGAATATGGAGTTTTTTCTTTAGCATTTGTGCTATTCAATATTTTTGCAATACTTGCAACTTTAGGTTTACAGGAAGGAACTGCGAGGCAGATAGCATACTACAGAGGAAAAAAAGACATGAAAAAGGTCAGAGATATTACCATCTCCGCCATAGAAATTTCTCTCGTTGCAAGCATCATCTTTTCATTAATTCTTTTTCTCACATCCAATATTATCTCAATAAAAATATTTCATGAAGAAAAGCTTAACGCAACTTTGAAAATTTTATCAATATCTCTTCCTTTCTTTGTATTAATTCTTATTTTTACAGCAATATTTAGGGGATTCAATGAAGTTAAACCGAAAGTATATTTTCATGATATTTCAAGGAATGTAACCTTTATCTTATTTCTTATCATAGTGATTTGGCTTGGTTTGCCTTTCTTAGGGGTAATTTATGCTCTTTTATTATCGATCGTTATTTCTTGTGGAATATTTGCTGCATATATATTAAATAGAGATTTTTTCCTGTTTTTAAAAAATAATGAAAATTCATATGACTCTACAAAAAGAGAGTTACTTTTCTTTTCTCTTCCGCTTATTATTGCCATAATGTTAAATTTGATAATGTCTTGGACTGACACATTGATGCTTGGCTATTTTGAAGTATCTAATATCGTGGGGCTGTATAATGCAGCAGTACCTTTAGCTCGTCTAATACCAACAGCTTTAAGCTCTGCAGCATTTTTATACACACCTATTGTTTCGCAACTCTACTCAATGAATTTAATAAAAGAGATGAGAAGAATCTATCAAGTCCTTACCAAATGGGTTTTCTCAGCCACAATTCCCATCTTCTCTATATTATTTTTATTTCCTAGATTCGTTTTAAATTTTCTTTTCGGAATAAATTATGTCTCAGCGGAATTAGCCCTACGGATTTTATCCATTGGCTTTATGTTCCATACATTTCTTGGCCTAAATGGCCTTACTTTAATGGTATTGGGTAAAACAAAGTTTTTAATGCTTACAAGTTTTGTTGCAGCAATAACGAATGTAGTTTTAGATACTATATTAATTCCTATATACAGCATAGAAGGAGCAGCAATAGCATCTTTATCTGCCTATTGCATGGCAAACATACTTAACTCAACAAAGCTTTATCAACTATCAAAAATACATCCGTTTACATGGAATTATTTGAAACCAATAGGAATAAGTATTGTTTTACTGGCTTCAATATATATATTTGCTTCTCACTTTAAAGTTGAATTATGGATGCTTCCTGTTTTATTATTTATCTTCTTGCTTTCATATTTTGTCCTGCTACTTCTAACAAAAAGTTTTGATAGAGAGGACATAGAAATGTTTCTTGCAATAGAAAAAAGTATAGGAATCGATTTTGGGATAGTAAGAAAATTATTGGGAAAATTTGTTTAAATTTTATCTTTTAACTTTAAGTTCTTGATTGCTTGCTTAATTCTTTCTTTTTCTCTTTTTTCTTTTTTCTCATAATAACTTGGATTGACATATTTTGGCTTTCTTTTGGCAGACTCCGAGTCTTTTTCAAAAATTTCCATTAATATTCTACCGTCCATATCATTTGGGATCGGTAAGCCAAAAATATGGAGAATTGTTGGTGTTATATCATATATTTTTGCACCTTCTATTTTGTATCCTTTTTTGATTCCTGGGCCATAAAATAAAACAATCCCATTAATATCGTGCGTTCCTGAAGGGGTAGGTATATATTGTAGGATTTTTTGATCGCCTGTTACAACTGCAGACATTCCACAATCCCTTTTCAGAAGCATAACAATATCTGGCGCAATCGAAGAGAATTCACCAGTAAATAATTTTTCACCTTTGTAAACTTTTTCAACTATATGTTCACCAGTATTAGGATCGGTTAATTTTAAAAGCTCCTTAATAATTAAATTTCTGACCTTCTCATATTCTTGCTTGTCCTTAAGCTTATTTTTATTTAATAAGATGTAGGTTGCCTCAGAACCAAAGTGCCCCCCAGAATATGCTATACTATTATTGAAGTCAATTTCATAAGCTGTTGATGGAATTTTAGATATTAAAGACGGGGGAATTATCTTAGCAACAAGACTTAAAAGCCTAAATTTTTTAATAATTTTTATTAACCTATCTTGTGTAAATCCTAATTTCAGAAGCATTTTATTAATTTTATTTACATTTTTAACATCTTCTATCTTTTTCATGTGCAGCAATCCAAGTTTATGTAGCCAGTTATTTACATAAAAGGTTTTGTTAAGAGGAGAAAATCCATGATCAGACATTAAAACTACTATGGTCTTGTTTATATCAATACAAGACAGCATATCAAAAAGTTTTTTATCAATGTATTTATATATTTCTCCAACCTTTTCAAATTCTTTAAAAGAAACATGCTGAATGATATCTGTCTCTCTAATTAATATAAAAAACAAATCCCATTCAAAATTATCAAGAAAATGTTCAGCTAATCTCAATCTTTTATTGATTATTCTTAACAATATATCCAAAAGTTTTCGTGAACCACGATATTTTAAGATTAGTTTTGGGTCTATTTCAATTTCATAATCAAAATTTTTAATAATTCCTTCTGGATATGTAAAATTACTATCCGGTGGCGTAAGCATACCAGAAACCATCACTCCATTAATTTTTTCTGGAGGGTATGAATTAGGAAGATTAATTATAATTGATTTTATATCAAAATATCCTAGATAATCCCAAATTTTTTTTGATTTTATATCACGAGACATAACTATTCTTCCCTTTGGAAGATTTTTATCTGGCATTAAAAAATCAAATATACCAAATTTTCCAGGGTTTTTACCAGTGACAAAAGATGGCCAAGCTGGGATAGTTATAGGGGGTATCGTGCTTTTTAACACCCCCCATGACCCATTTTCTATAAAATGTTTAAATGTTGGTAGTTCACCTCTATCAACGAGGGGCATGATTACATCCCAAGTTGCTCCGTCTAAGCCTATAACCATTACTTTTATATTATGCATATAAGTCACCTATAACATATTTGTTTTCTGTTTTCTTTAGACAAATCATATAATTAACTTAACTATAAACATAACTTATTTTAAAATCATTTGTACTATAAATCATATTTACAGTGGTATCAGAACGCAATCTCATCAGATCATTAAAGGTGTATCTAGCAACATTCCGGTACGGAGTAACTATCTCATACGGTTCTATATGATACTTTGAAATTACAATTAATGTATTATTATAATCCATCTTTACTTTTTTTTGATAACTAAAAATGTTATGCTGGATTTTAATAGCATAATCCAGCTCCCCTACATATCTAACTTCAAAATATCCAAAGTGATCAGGAATTTTGGTCATATACATTATAGAAGGGTTGTGAAGTGCTGAAGAATAGCCATACCGCCAAATAAAATACCTACCTGATTCACCGATAGGATCTATAACCTTGCAACTATCACATAAATGCGGGAATAAAAAGTTTATTCCACTCATCTCGCTATTTGATATGCCAATATTTGGCAAACCTGTATAAGGTGAGTAAAATAAACCAAATACACTGGTAATAAATATAGTTGAAATTAATATTAAAAATAAAAATATCCATCTTTTCTGTTGTTTCTTTGTATTACTATGATATAGTAGATTAAAAAATAATATAATAAATAACACAATGGCAAAATATATCCCTATATTTAAATATAAAATTTTATTATAATTACGTTTTATTGGTGAAAAAAGTAAAAAAAGTGTAAAAATACTAGTTATTGAAAATCCAAAAAAACCAACCTTAAAAAATTTTTTGGATAAAATAGGTAGTATTTTTGTATTTTTCAAATTAGGTTTCATTTTAAGTATTAATAAAATTAATAAAATTATTAGTATACTAGAATATAAAAGAATTTGTGCACTAAACATTACACTGGAATATTTTATTATTTCAAAAATACTTAATTTAGCTCTTTTTGTTAACAATAATGTCTGATCAATTACAGTATATTTTGAAAATATTACGAATTGAAAAATTTTAATAACGGTTTTTAGTAAGCTAGGTTGGAAAACTAACCAAGCCATTGGTAATATAAAAATTGTGGCAATAGCTATAATCATAGTGGTTTTTGGTTTTTTTTGGAATTTTAATTTAAAATAAACAAAGTACAATATGAAAAGATAAACATTGAAAAATGCAATAAATGGATGACCTATTACAGTGCTTGCAAAGAAAAGTATAAACAATATTAGATATTTATTTGAGTAGTTTTCGATATATTTAAAGAAGGTATAGATTACAATACCCTCGATTACAAATGTTGTATAATTAGCAACAATTGTATCATGATAATAACCAAGTATATATCCGAATGAAATACCAGTGATTATGGAGAAAACTTTAATTGAATATTCCAAATTTTTATTAAAAAATATTTTTCTAAGAAAATAATTACCTAATATAATTAGAAGGATTACAAAAAATATAAAATAAATGATGGGCGTTAGCCATATTATATTTGATACTGATGTTCCAGATATAAGCTTTAGAGAGGTTATGAAAATAAATGTACTAGGATATATGCTAGAAATATCTAAAGAATCCATTTTCCCGGTTTTCAATATCGAGTTTAAAAAACCTATGCTGGAAAGATTATCCCCACGGTCTATAGTATAATATCCCAAAAACCATGGAGCTACTAAAAAGGAAATATAATTTGATAACAGAAGAATAACCGTCATTAATATTATTATTTTTCTTTTCTTACATAAGCACCGAAAGAGAGTCCAAACACCAATTAGATGAATTATTATGGTTAATAGAAGAAATGTATTTCCTATTTGTTTATATAGGTTGACATGATACCCCTGAATTCCCATATTATTTAATAATAACAACTTTATATTAAATAGATTTATTAGGAATAATATAATCAGCATATAAAATATCTTATTTCTTTTCTTAACTACGCTCATTTTTTCCTCTCTAAGTCTTATTACATAGTTTGGAATATATTTTAAATGTTTTTTTTGCAATGTTCTTCCATGTAAATTGGCTGGCATAGTTCCTTATTTTTTTTTGATCCCATTTCTTATCTAATGCAACTAAAATCTTCTCTGCTAGATCTTTTGGATTTGCTGGTTCACATAATAATCCATAATCCTCAGTGGATATTATCTCTTCACTTCCCCCGTTTCTTGTAGCAACAACTGGTTTTCCACAAGCCATTGCCTCTATCTGTACTACACCAAAACTTTCTTGCAAACTTGGTAAAACAAAAATATCTGCAGCATTCATCCACAATGGGATCTCAGCATGTGCTCTTGCTCCTACAAATTTGACAAAATCTTGGAGTTGACTTCTTTTGACTCTTCTTTCTAGTTGCTTTTTTATGGGCCCGCTTCCAACAATCAATACTAAAATATCGCTTCTATACTTGGTAACTTCTTTTATCGCTGTTAATAAATATTTATGCCCCTTAATCGGCACCAGATTGGCAACATTTAGTATTATTTTTTTATCTAACGGAAGATTAAGTTTGAACCGGGTTTTGATAGTATCCATTGGTTTAAAATGTTTTGGGTTAAATCCGTTTGGGATTATGGAGATTTTTTCCCCAGAAATTCCAATTTTTTTATTTATTATCTCAAAATTACTTTTACTCACTGTTATAATATGATTTGCTTTTTCCAAGACCCATTCTATCTTATCAAACCACCCTTTTCCTCTGAACGGTAAATCATAGATATCAAACCCATGAGCTGTTATGATCTTCGGGGTGTTAAATTTTTTACCTAATTTTACACCAGCATAGCCAGAAGGCCATGTAAAATGTGCATGGATAAGATCTAATTTTAACTTTTCTTTATTAATAAATTTTTCAAGTTTGTACGATAATTTGTCTCCCAAATATTTATTACTTCCATCAGGAACAAAGTATGTCAGGGGGATTAAATGGATAGTAATATTATCTGGTTTTTCACTCATATCCGTTAGATTAATTTTTGTAAATTTTTTAACATATTCAAAATAGCCGTCTAATGGAATATGAGTCAAGGGTTCGATCAACTTATTGTAATGAATAACCACATTGATTTGATTTACGTGTTTACTGACGGCTTCAACACTTTCCTTAATAAATGTTTGATAATGAGGTACTATAAATAGAATATTCATGTCACTTTTCATTTTTAACCATTTTTTATTTGTCTTTCACATTAATAACTTTATTAAATGGGGTTTTTTTGCCTACTTTCGCACTTTTTATAGCTGTTTCGATTATCTCCACCGCTCTTTTCCCTACATACATATCTGCTATGGGCTTTCTTCTTGTTTTTATACATCCCACAAAATCTTTAAGTTCTTCTTTTAACGGTTCTTTGTACTCTAATGGCACGCTATAAAAACCCTCCATACTAACTTTTTCATCATCTAAAGTAGATTCGAAGAATTTGATTTCGTTCGGTTTTAAATAGTCTACATATGCACTCATCCTGCTACCAACAGCAATAAGCTCTCTTTTTTTGCCATATACTGGCGTAATCCAGCTTTCGAAAGCATACCCTTTTGTTCCTTCTTCAAAATATACTGTAATATGTGCCATTTCCTCCGTTTCACCAATATAACTCTCCATGGTTGCAAATATTGCCTCAGGATATTCCTTACCTAACAAATAGCAGAAAATATCAACCTCATGTATGCCCAAAGCAAACAGAACACCCATATCCTTTCTTGGCTGTCTCAAAGATAATCGGTTACTTATCATATAATATATCTTTCCGAAATCTCCTTTATTTATTCTGTTTCTAAGTTCAACAATAGCTGGATGGTATCTGAATATGTGTCCAACCATAAGTATGCTACTATTTCTTTCGGCTATTTCAATGAGTGTTTCTGCTTCTCTTGATTTTAAAGTCATTGGCTTTTCAACTAGTACATCTTTTCCTTTTTCTAAAAATTCCTTTGTAATTTTATAATGAGTATCAGAAGGGGTAGCGATCACAACGCCATCTATGTTAGCTGGTAAATCCTTATAATTTATATAATAAGGAATTTTATAGCTGAATGATATTTCCTTTACTTTTTCCTTATCAATATCGCAGATGCAAAGCCCCTCTATTTGTCCCTCATCTAGCAGTTCTTTTAATACTCTCACATGATTTTTCCCCCAGTAACCAGTGCCAATGACAGCGATTTTCATTTTCTTCCTCCAAATTCTTTTATGCATTCTACAACATATTCTACTTTTTCTTTTTCCATCTGGGGATATATCGGTAGCGAAAGCACTTCTTTTGCAACTTTTTCTGTTATTTCAAGTTCGTAATCTTTTTCGATATAATTCCTTACCGCCGGCTGAAGATGAACAGGAATCGGATAGTGGATTCCAGTTGCCACTCCTTTTTTCTTTAAAAATTCTCTAAGCTTGTTCCTCTCTGCATGCCTTATAACATATAAATGATAAACATGTTTCGCCCATTTCCTTTCATAAGGTAATATTATATCTGTATCTTCCAGCAATTCATTATATATTTTTGCTATCTCTCTCCTTTTTTCGATCCATTCTGGTAAATGTTTCAGCTGGATCCTACCTATAGCAGCAAGTATTTCGCTCATTCTATAATTGAAACCAATATAATCATGCTCATATTTCTTACCAGCAACTCTTCCTTGATCTCTCAAAGCAGCGGCTTTTATTGCATACTCCTCATTGTTAGTAACAATCATCCCTCCATCACCAGCTACGGTCATATTTTTTGATGGAAAAAAACTAAAACAAGCTATATCACCGATACTGCCGATTTTTCTCCCTTTATACTCAGCTCCATGGGCCTGACAAGCATCTTCTATAATTTTTAAATCATATTCCTCGGCAATCTCTTTTATTGCGTCCATATCGCACGGATGTCCGTATAAATGAACCGGTATGATTGCTTTTGTTTTTTTTGTTATCTTTTTCTCGATGGCATTTGCATCCATAGTATATGTTTTTTCCTCTATTTCTACAAATATCGGTCTTGCCCCTATATGAATCAGAGGAGATACGGTTGCAATGAATGTATGCGAGGGTACAATAACTTCATCTCCTGCTTTTACTCCTGTCACGAGTAGAGCTATATGCAAAGCCGATGTACCAGAGTTAGTAGCTATGCCATATTTAACTCCACAAAATCGTGCAAATTCTTCTTCAAATTCTTTTGCCTGCTGCCCTTTAACATACCTTTTACTTTCTAAAACATTTATCGCAGCATTTTTTATTTCTTCGTCCACATACATCTCGACTAAGTTTACTTGCATTTTCTCACCTCATTTTTCCCATTCGTAAGGAACTTTATAAAACCCAGGTTCACATTCAAGTTCATTTATTTTTTTAATAACTCTTGCAGGATTTCCTATAGCAACACTATTCTTAGGAATGTCTTTGGTAACCACTGAACCAGCTCCAATTAAAGAATTTTTTCCTATTTTTATCCTGGGTAAGATAGTAACATTACCACCTATTTTTACATTTTCTTCTATCACAACATTTTTTGCACATTCCTCCCATCTTGGACATGGGGGATGAAGGACATTTAGTATTGTAACTCGTGGACCAAGCCAAGCTTTTTTCTTTATTATAACAAACTCAGGAATAAAACAATGAGAATGGATCCTAACATGATCCTCTATTATATTTTCTCTCTCTATTACAGTATGAGAACCAACACTTACATTATTTCCTATAATATTATTTTCCCTTATTAACACACTATGGCCTGTTTGGAAATTATTTCCTATTTTATTTCCTGCATATATTACAGTATGAGATCTAATTATTGCATTTTCTCCAATTATTAACTCGGTGGTCGGCTTTTTGGGTTGTACACCCAATAATACATATTTCCCTAATTTAATATTTTTCCCTACAATCACATTTTTCATATTTGTCACACTCCTTCTTTACTTAAGTGTTTGATTGAAAATTTTATCTAAATATGTACTGTATCTCCGGATTTTTTTTCAGTTTTTTGAAACTTCGTGGATAATTTTCAATAAACCACACCATAAATTCTGTGATATCTATTTTATCTTTCAATAATCGCTTTCTTCTTTTTTCCCATTCTTCTTTGAGATATGGTTGTTGAATCAATTCCACTGCTTTCTCTATTGCTTTGTTAGGGTCTTCGTAAGGATGCAACAATCCATAGTTGCTAAGTTCTATAAAATTGCCGCATTTACTGAGTTTGGAATTATAAACGACAGCAGGGGTACCTAAAACAGCAGCTTCTGTTGTAATAGTTCCTGTCTCAGTAATAACCATTTGAGCATAATATAAAACATCATGTATTCTATGCTTGGGTATTTCCAGAGAATATTTTTTTAGATCGTTCGGTAAAGAACCTTCGGAGGAAATAAATACTTTAACATAATCTTTTAATTTATTCACTAATTTCCTTTTCTCGTTTAAAGAAAATGTCTTTAATCCAACATCATGAGCTGCATCAAGTGCATTGAAGCGAATGAGAACAAATTTTTCATTTGGAGAAATGTTTAATAAATCAAATACATCTTTATTGGGTTTAAAATAACGTGGATGCAAATAAGCCAATTCTTTATAACTATCTATTCTGATATGCTTTTCTCCTAAGTTCCTTTTAAAATTTTTTGGAGTTAATATAACATTTGTAAAAGGAGAAAGCATAATAAACTGGATCGGGGCAAAATCATTGTCATTAAATATAATAGAGGGTTTTCTTAAAAGCTTAGACGAATATACAGAATAAAAAGCATGACCTACTACTATATCGGGTTTAAAATTTTTTAAAAGCTTATAAGCAAGCAAAGTATCAAAAGGAAAAACCAAAGATTTTACGTATTTTGATTGATAAGCTATTGTAAAAATTGAATAATTCATGTTGAATCCTTCTAGTATAGAAATTGTTTCTCTATAATCTCTAGCAAGTATTTTTATCTCATGCCCTCTTTCTTTCAATTTTTTTATAATATTTCTATAAAAATGCACTTGAGCTGGAGTATTTACAAAAAATGCTATTTTCATTTCATTACCTCTACAATTCCTCTTAGATGTTCTTCTGATGATGCACCAACAACACAATATCTTATATTCTCAAAAGTCTTTAAATATTTACAAGCCTCGTCAACAGAAAAAGCTCCTCCCCCCAATATATTCATGGCCATAATCTTTCCCTTGTAATCCTTTATTGCATTTTCCACAGCTTCTTTTGAGGGGTTCATATCATAACCTCCTGGGTTCACGGGAGTCATAACGAAAGAAGGTTCTATCCTCCATTCTTCAAAACTGTTTTTGAATAGTTGAAAATTCAATGTAATAAATCCTGGTTCTATGTCGAACTTTTCCTTTACATATTCGATATATTCAATAAAAGCATCTGTTACCTTAAGGGCTAAAAGCAAATCAGTAACTACATTATGCAAAAACAACGCCTTAATATCGACATCTACAAAAGGGGCTATCTCTAGTTGAAGAGCAGATGTAGCCATAGAAAGATAATCTCGTTTAGCTAAATTTATCACGCTCTTTAATGCCATGACTGATACACTTTTTATACCTGTTCGATGAATAATGTCTCTAATTAATCCTGATAACCCCTTCTCATTCATTTTTTGGATATATCCTTGCACATAGGGTACTTGCAAATAAAAATCTATATCAAATGTCCTGTTGTTTTTGTAATATTCCAAGAACTCTAACATTCGTGGATGTGTCTCAATTATCATACCTTTATATCCTAACTCTGCTGCCTTCTCTACTACTTTATATATGTTCTCAACATTCGAGAATTTTTTTTCACGTTCTCTAGCTTTTTCTTCGGATATATGACTTATTCCTATAAACTGGTTATGACCCAAAATTAGCTCCATAGCTTTATCCTCCATAGGTTACTTTTTCGATTCTCTCTTTTTCAATAGATGAATAAATTTTATCTATAACAAAATTTGTTTTTGCTGCTTCTTTGAAATTGCAACGAGTTTCTTTATTTTCCAATATACAGTTCAAGAAATGTAAATCCTCTAATGTATATTCTGGTCCTGCGAGGTCAATAGGTACACTCTTGGTAAGATTCTGCTTATAATAAGTATTCCAACCCTTCTTTATAAACTCGTTTTCTTTTTCTGAATAAACACTAATGTATTTCTCACTTACAATAACTGTTCCATAATCAAAATGCATTTCAATTTTCAGTTCGGGAAGACGATAATTTCTTATTGACCACGATACTTGCAAGGAACCAAAGAGTTCGTTTTTGAAACGCAGGTTAACAGAAATATAATCTTCTACCTCTGTATTATACACAGATTTGGCAAAAGCATGCACACTATCTATCTCACCAAATAAGTAATGAAACATGTCTATAGCATGTGAGCCAAGATCCATTAAAACTCCGCCACCACTCAGTTTAGGATCGTATAGCCATCCTTTCCCAGAGCTAAAAACCTGTCCCACAAACAGAGAAGACTGAAAATAATTTATATTTCCTAATAACGAATCTTCAATGATTTTTTTTGCAAAATTATACGTAGCCATAAATCTTCGACAATAACCAACCATTGTTTTATATTTATTATCTCTTTGCCGAGTAAGTATCGATTTGCATTCATTACTATTCAGAGCAAGCGGTTTTTCAACGAAAATGTGTAAATTATGCTCTAAGGCATCTTCGATCATTGTTTTATGTAAAAAAACCGGGGTTGTTATAACAACAATATCCAAATTCTCCTTTTCTAGCATATCTTCATAATCTTGATAAACATTTACATAGGGTAAGTATTTCTTTAAACCATTGATTATTAAATTTTTCTTTTCTGATATTGCAGAAATTGTACTATTTTCTAGACTATTAAAAATACCTGCATGAAGCATTCCCATTTTTCCTGCACCAATAATGCCAACTTTTAACTTATCCATTCGTTCCCTCTTAATTCTACTAATATAAACAAGACGAATATTTATTCTTCTCTCGCTTTTTCCACAATATGTGGGAGGACATTGAGGAGTAGGCTCATTAGAACAGCTAATGAGCCAATAATTAAGAGGAGTATTGTAACAAGAGCATATGAAATTAAAAATGTCCCGGTTTTATTGTAAAATTGTACGGTTTTTATTCCAAAGAAGAAACCCAAAAGTACAAGCATTAAGCCAGGGATTCCGATAAAAATAAGAGGGCGTCTTTCTGCTATGAGCCAGATGACGTAGCTTAAGACAGATGGACCATGAGAGAATGGATTCTTTTTGGAAGTGTTCTTTAAATGTTTGTACTTGCAGGAGATTCTTACTTCTGCAACTTTTAGATCGTAATCGTTGGCGAGAACAAGCTGCTCACTTTCTACGCTAAATCCATTTCCTCTGATTCGCTTTGCAAATGTTTCTATCGTTTTTCTATTAAATGCTCTGAAGCCACACTGGCTGTCTGTAACTTTTTTTGCTCCTATACCTGTTGCATAGTCGAGAACTCTTTTTCCGATCTTTCTCCAGAAAGGCATTTCTGTGAATCTTCCAAAACGAAAGCCGATGGCCATATCTGCCTTGCCATTTAAAACTGGCTCAAGTAGATTTGGAATTTCATCTGCATTGTGCTGTCCATCTCCATCTAGAGTAACAACTATATCGAAGTCATTTTCCAATGCATATTTGAAAGCTGTTTTTACTGCAGCTGCCTTTCCCCTGTTTTCTTTATGCTTTATCACCTTTGCTCCTGCTTCGCTGGCTATTCTTGCTGTATCGTCAACGCTTCCATCATCTATGACTACTACTTCATCAACATAGCGTTTTGCTTTTATGACTACGCTTCCTATTGTTGCCTCCTCATTGAAGCATGGAATAGCTGCCAGTATTTTCATTTTCTTTTCATTCATTTTTACCTCAATAATCTTATGAAAGGAGGAAGAGGAACTTATGAATGGGATTGTGGGATTGGCAAAGTGCATTCATGGAAGGGAAAGGAATTGCCAATGAAGGGGATCCTTTCATTCATTTTTTATCTTATTTACTCATGAAAGAGGGGAGAGAAGGACTTATGAAAGGAAATGAAAGATAAATATTTTTTCTTTCTTATGAAAGGGGTGAAGGAGTTGGCAACATACTTACGTGCATGAAAGGAATTTGCCAATGAATATAATCCATTCATAAGAAAATGAAAGGGGTGAATGTTGTTGGTATAGTCAGGTACATGAAAGAAATTTGCCAGCGAAAACAATCCCATTCATAAGAAAATGAAAGGGTGGATGTTGTAAAAATTGCATGAAAGGATGCAACCAGCGAAAACAATCCCATTCATTATTTTTATTCTTCTATTTTTTTCTTTTCTTCTTATTTTCCCAACATAGTATCAACTGGGTAACCGCTAGCCCTCCTATCATCAAATCAATTCAGGCTAGCGGATGAAGGAATTTATTGTTGTTTCGCCCAGATTGAAATATTTCTTTAGAATTTCAATGAA
>MTML01000043.1 GCA_002011215.1 Archaeoglobus sp. JdFR-24 | reverse complement strand
TCATAGCCAAAGATCTCAGCCATCCTTGGGTTAACATATACAAAGGCATCATCCTGTATGAGGTATATGCCTGCAACAGATCTTTCAGCCAGGATTCTGAATTTCTCCTCTGAATCGGTAAGTTTGAGTTCAGCTCTTTTTCTTTCAGTTATGTCTATCCAGTTCCCAAGGACTGCAGGTCTTCCACCATAGTTAATCCTGGTGATGCTCATCACTACCCATCTTTCCTCTCCATCTCTTGTTTGATACTTGACCTCCCCGGGAGGAACCCTCTTGCCATTTAAAACCCTGTTGTAGTTTCGTTTTACAATTTCTCTGAATTCTTCAGTAATGAGCATAAAGGGATCCATCTGATACAGTTCATTTACTGTATACTTTGTTACCTTCTCAACTATCCTGTTAATGTATTTGAATCTCCCATCCTGAACGACAAAGATTCCCGTAAGGGAATTATCAGCTATTGCTTTAAATATCTCCTCTGATTCCTTCAGCTCCTCCTCCAGTTTTCTCTTCTCGGTGATATCAACTACGATTATAACACCGGCCGGCTTACCTCTATAGATTGTATTGGAGAAGGAGAACAGGCCCCATCTCAACTCTCCACTCTTTGTAAAATAAGGGATTTCGTACAGTGATGGTTCCACTGGCCTATCTTTCTGCCCCTCTCTTCCCCTCTCCTTTACCATATCCTTTAGATCTGGGTGGATGAGATCCCAGAAGCGCATTTTTAAAAGTTCATCCTTAGTGTATCCGGTTAGTTTCTCCACAACCGGATTTACATAAACAAAATGATCATCTTGATACACAAATATCGCAGCAATAGTGTTCTCGGTCAGAATTTTAAGAATAAATTTGGATTCTTCCACCTTATCTCTCCAATTTTTTGAACTCAATTTTAAACCTCCTACTTCCCTTAAGACTTCATAATTATTACAATGACTTCATGGAAAGTTATATATCTTTCTGTTTAACACATGATTGTGGTTTCTATTTATAGTAAGTGGTGCACAACTAACTTTTTAAAGTAAAGGAGGAGAACTTGTTAACCGTTAAACTTTTTAATCTCCATAGGGAATTTTATTCATAATCAATAATCAATAATCGCTTTCTGTAAGACCGTAGATGAAATCATACTTTGGTTTATTTAGTTGTATTTATGAATTTATCTTAAAGTGATAAAGTTCGAAATGGTTATTAATCCTCCCTCTTCTCTTACCTTTATGGAACTTAAAGAATCTGAATTTTTCGATCTTATTGAGGGAAAAAGAATCGCTATGGTTTGCGATGATGAATATTGTTCAAATACTCTACTTCATTATTTTATTAACAGGTTTTCAGATACGAAACAGGTTTATTTGATTATCTATTCTGATATAAAATGCAGGAAACTAAAAATTACATTTGATTCACTTTTTAAAATCAAACCTGAATTCAGGGAAGTGGTAGACAGAATTAAAATAATCAAAATAGGGAAATCAGAGAATATTGATTTTGGAGAGCTTGTGACATTCGTTGATGAGGAGGAGGACATTCAAGAAATTATGGTAAGGCTGAAAAATACAATAAATTCCATAGATAATGGTTCATTACTTGTTTTTCTAGGTTTTGATCTTCTGGTTTATCTTCATGATTCGAATAAGTTATTCAGGCTTATGAAAGATTTGTTCACTGAATCAAAGACATTTATGGAAATACATTTTGAAACTGCCTTTAAATCGCTTGATATGGCTTCTCAGCTCTTTGATGTAATAGTAAAGGTTGAACGGAACAGAGAATTCGATTTATTCTCTTCGAGAAGAACATATGATGTGTATGTTTATTACAGTATTTTTCCGGAACTTCCTCCAATGGTTCTCTACAAAATCGATGAAACAGATGTTCATACAGTAATGTACGGCTAAGGAAATTTTTCGATAGAAAAACATGCGCCGGCCGGACATATTTACTGTAACTATAAATGCCTAAATCCATAAATACTTCCACGCTAATTACAGCATATGTTATACGATTATAGATTATTTTTGTTCTCGTCATTTTTTATTGAGCTATTCAACTTTCTGACAATAGATCTGGAAACATTAGTTCTCCAGTTTCAACTCCCTAATAAACTGTAAAAGCTTTCTTTTCCTACTCAGAAGGCCATGCTTTTCCACCTTATTGCTGAATTTTCATTAGCCTATAGAAAAGATTCAAAAGGTTCCATCAGTGTCTGCCTTTCAACTTCAAGCTTTTGGCAGTAAGCGAGCCCATCAACCCCTTTTAATCAGATTCTCCCTCTTGCTTCCCTTACCGCTTCTCTTATTTCCTGCACCATTCCATCTGCATCCGCATTTTCAAGCGGCGTGAAATCCAAATCATCCGAGAACCGGCACTCTCCAAAATACACTCTCCTTATACCAGTTCCACTTCAAGGCTATGCTAACAGATAAACTCGATAAAAGCCAGTTCTGGGCGTAGTCTCTTTCAACCGTCGTTTCCGGTCATTTTTTCTCGTGAATTCCCTTATCTCAAATTCAGATCATTCAAGCTCACCGATGTCAATATTGATTATCAATCTCCAACTGCTGTTGACCTCCCCTTTCTTGGGAGGCTGTCTGACAATTAAGCCTTTACCATAACCATTTTAGCGAAAGCCCTTTGAATAACCTCACAAAACAAAAAAATTAGTCTAAAACTCCAGATATCGCTCTATTTTTCGACCTGTTTTTCCCTATTTCCCTATCTTTTATCCCTTAACCTCCTGTTATGTTCCGGATCCTTTTCAAATTGTAGGCTATGCATGCAAGATCGAACTCCACTCTTACCCTCTCAAACCCTCTATTGAGAAACTGCCTCAAACCCAGATTGTGGTTGATGTGCCCGAACACCTTCTCGAGCTTCTTTCTAAGCCTGTACTTCTTCATTCATTCTTCACTTCTCATCTTCTCTCGCATTTCAACCTCCATCTTCTCGGGAACTCAGCAAGGGTGATCGTGCCAAAATCATGGCTGGGTGGTCAGGTTTTAGCTATTCTATTGGATGAATTCGGGGAGTAATTTTGAAATCTCTCCAGTAACGATCATAGATCCTCTTCAAATCCTCCTCATCCTGGAAGTCGTAATGTCCGAGATCGACATCACTACTTGAGAACACAAACTCTTCATTGCTGACAACATGACCCATCAGCATCTTCTTAATTGCTGTAGGCATTCCCAATCTATCAGATTGCTGACTTCCGCCACATAGGCGGTTATAAAACCACACACGCCGACGAATTGAGTTTGATGTTAGTATCTCAGGGATATACAGTCTTAAGAATCATGCCGTTTTATCATCTTTGTGAGGAAAGGGCAGAGAAACTTCCCGACTCCATCATTTTCAGGGGCAGAACCCAACCCGGTATGTGTCCAGTGCTTGAAAACAACTCAGCATTTTATAATTATGTTATCTCCAAAAGGCTTTGTAGGTTATGTAAATCGAAATTAGAGATTGATTGCGAATATTTAAAACAATTTGAGCTTTTAACGGAGCCTAAAATAATTTTCACCGTAAAAGAAAATCTAAACTTACTACTCCAAAAAACCAATCCTATTGTGATCATTATAGATGACGTAAATATTGTTGATATCATATACCATTCCAAAAGATTCAAGTTAGAAGCTATCTCTTTAGCAAAATACTATTTCTCACCCGAATTAAATGAGATATTTGATGCATTGTTGACCATAAAATTTGATTTGGTTCAGAAATTGGTAAAAGAGAAAAAAGAGATTATTGAAAAAGAATTAGAGCAGTTAGAGAACGAAATTTTCAAAGATTATGAGTTTTATAAAGATATTGAAATTAACACTCCATTACACGTGCTGAGCATTTTATATAATGCGATTGATAAGAATTTGCAGTTTCTCCCAATCCGAGCCACTATCAGAATATGTTGGGAGGAGTGGGATTTATTAGGAAAAAGAGTAGTATATCAAACTGCAACACCCACATTGAAGGAAAAAGAAGTATTTGATCAGCTTGGAGAATACGATACCATTCATGAAGATGCTGAGCCTAACCCGAACTGGAAAGTGCTTCAACTAAAAGGGGCAATATATCCACTCACTACATGTTTGCGAAGTAAGCAATTTGAGGAGGTAACTTCTGATATTTACGAATTGGTCCTAAAATTCCTAAAATTTTTAGAAGAAGAGGAGGAAATGGTTTTCTTTACAGCAAATAAGCTGCAGAAATCTGTATTTAGTCATTTAAAAGGAGAAGAAAAAGTTAAACTGCTGAAACACTACGAAAAGGGGACTTTAGGTTCTAACTGTTCTAAAGAGGCTCTTATAGGAGTTGTCGGAGGAATTCTCTATAAAAATCTCGATTTTTACCTAAAACCACCTTATATCGATCTAAATGACCCAATACTCTATGAAAGGCTATTAAATCAAAAAATATTCGATTATCCGGTGGAAAGGATTATTTCCGATGACGAGGTAGTAAATCATATCAAACAGGAATTAGGGCGGATATTCAGAGGAGATAGGGAAAAGAAAAAACTCTGTATAGTTATATCCGGAGTCAAACTAAGCGAGAACGGATATATTCCAGAAATTGGGGCAGTTGTCGAAAAAAGAAATAAAGAAGAAATAAAAAAAAGATAAGAGAGTTTTTCCGTGAATCAGTGTATGAAAAGATAGCGGAAAAGATTGATCAAAAACTTCAAAATAAGCCTAAACTCAAACTTGATGAAGTTGCTAAGGAATTTGCAAAATTCGAGATATATTCTGCTAACTGGTTTAAAAAAGTGATTAAATCACCGGAATTTTTAGAACGGCATAACTTAAAGATTGTAAGGCTCAAGAAAGGGAGGAGAAGGGATGTTATGTTTATAGTTAGGAGGTGACGAAATTGGAAGTTTATTTTGTTATTCCCGCCAATATGGCGAGGGAGATTTTCCCTTATTTAACAGGAGAGATTAAGAAAGAATGGGAGTATGCCATAATCAGAATCGGTTAAACTCATCCATACGATAATTTTTCTTTTTAGCCAAACAAACTTACTAATAGAGTCCGCAGATCTGCTACGAGACGGTATTTATGAAGCACCTCAGGGGAAGCTGGATACCTCTACCCAAGTTTTTTTTATAGAATCGAGTAAATCTGGTTATTTGATGGGGGAAAAACCGATAGACAATGTTATCGGTGATTCATTCATATATCTTGTTCCCAGATCAATTACCAAAATTAAAAAGGGTGAAAAGTTAACGAATGGAGAGAAAGAAATAGTCGAGAGGATGGGGATTGTTGTAGTTTTTGATTTATTGATCTCAAAAAAACTGAAGAAATTAAGGAATTGCATAATGTAGGTATAATAACTAAAGAGGAGTACGAGAAGAAACGAAAAGACTGAGCAAAATTTGATTTTATTTAGGGTAGAATTAAAAAATGGAAAAAAATTTTTATAAGGTTTATTTCTTTATTTATTGAGGGTGGTAGAATCATGAGTTTAGGAGAATTTTTTGGACTATTGATGCTCCTATCTTTGTTGGGATTAGTAATAGGTTTAATTAAACCCAATTTGGTACTTTGGTGGGGGAAAAGGACACGTGGTGAAGTAATTAAGTATTATGGTGGTTTTTTATTTTTATTTAGCATTTTGGTTGTGTTTGCAGAAGTATTATTTACTTTGATAGCATGGTTGGCCCTTTTAGGATTAATAATAGGTTTAATCAAACCAGAATGGGTTATCAAATGGGGAGAAAAAAAGACACAGGAACAAGTGATTAAATATTATGGTGGTTTATTAGTCATATCATTCCTAATAATATCTATTATACAACCATTTACTCTTTCACAGGATTCTATAGCAACACCATCAGAGACAGCACAACCATCAACACCAAAACTAACAAACACCCCTATACTAACTCCCACCCCACTATCAACTCCAACGCCAACACCAAGTCCCACTCCAACACCAACAAAAAAATTAACGTTCGAAGATAAGTTAAAAAACGAGATTAAAACAAGTTGGGTAGATATTGAAACTATTGAATATTATTCAGAAACAAAACACGTGAATGTATGGTTTGTAATGGAGACTGCATGGGATGATGAACATCTGAGAGATTCATTCTGTTATGCGAGCTTTGATATAATGGATACTCTTGTTAAGTATTCTGATAAAATAGATACTGTAACTCTCATCGGAAAAACAACATTAATTGATCCTCAGGGTAATGAAGAAATAGCTAAAGTATTTCAAGCAAAAACAACGATGGAGAAAGCTAAGAATGTTAAATGGAAAAATTTGGCTGAGTTAGGTACATTAAAACCATTATACGATAATTTTGATAATATCTGGTGGCATATGGCAGTTAGACCAACACCAACCCCTACACCAACACCTGAAACTAAAGAAAAGTTGGAGCTTCTATCTTCCAACTCTTATGTAGATTCTGTAGGATATCTACATATAGTAGGAGAAGTAAAATATGAAGGTGAATTGAACGCTAATTACATTGAAATTATAGCAACACTATATAAAAATGGAGAAGTTGTTGATACCAGTTTTACTTACACAGAATTAGATATATTAAAAGATGGGGAAAAATCACCATTTGAAATAATATTTTTAGAACCTGTGAAAATGGATAACTACAAATTACAAGCTCAATATAGATTAACAACTCAAGAACCTTACAGGGGTATCAAGGTAACAAGCCACAAAGGATATTATGATTCAGTAGGTTACTACCGCATAGTTGGTGAAGTGAAAAACACTGGGGATTGTACAGCATCATATGCTCAGATTATTGCTACTCTTTACAACTCAAAGAATGAAGTAATTGGTACATCGTTTACATATTCTCAAATTGAAACTCTTGATTCTGGACAAACTTCTCCATTTGAAATAATTGTACTTGAGTTACCTAAAAAAATAGACCACTATGAATTGGTAACTCAAGCAGGATGCACATCTTAACACTTTTTAATTTTTGTACCCCTATTTAAAAACTCTTAAATATTTTAAACTTAAAGTTTAAACTATGGAGAAGGTGTTTGAATCGAAAATAACAGCCTTAAAATCCAGCAAAACACGAATCTACCCAACTATTCGTCTACCTAAAGAATATTTAGAGATTATTGGAAAGAAAGCTGATATATTTCTCACAGAACATAAGGGAAAGCTGGCTTTTTTAGTTGTTGTAGATGCAGAAAGTTTAAACTTTGAAGTTGAAGATACTTTGGAAACTCGCCTTAGTAAACTCGAAAAACAATTTGAGGAGCTATACACTATCGTTCCCCAACTAAAAACATTAATTAACCATTCAAACACAAAAACGGACTGCCGAAGGGGGGATTTGAACCCCCGACCTCCTGATTATGAGTCAGGCGCCCCAACCAGCTAGGCTACTTCGGCGTTTACTATTTGGTTTATCCATTATCTCGAATCTATGTAGTGTTTCCCCCATATCTCTCAAGATACTCTAACTGCTGATTGTCCAAGGGTTATTAAATTTTTTGCGTTTGAGGCATTAGAGTCGTAATGTGGTCTTGGAGTTATTCGGGATTGGCATATGAAGTGATGGAGCTATAATTTCAAATCTGAATCGTTATCTAATGTTATGGATAAAAAAGGCTTAAGTTTGTGTATTTGTTTAATACTCTGAAAAGGGTCAAATATTTATATTTAGATTTAGCAATAAATTATTATATATTAAGGAATCAATAACTTTTTAATCTTAGTATTTTTAACATACTCTTATTATTTTCTTGTGATTCATTAAGAAAGGTTATAATTAACCGAATTTCTTAGATTCGAGGAACAGTCCTGGAGTTTTACAATGTGATATATTTAAATAAATAGCTTAATGGAAAAATATTTATATAGTTGTTAGTATAAGTAAATTTTAACATCAAAAGAGGTGTGATTGATGGTTGAAGAGTTATCTGAAAAGGAAGAAAAAATCGTCAAATTGCTATCCGAAGCAGGATTAAACAGAAATATTGCTAAAGTCGTTGTATTTCTCTCAAAAACAGGGGAAGCTATATCAAGAGATATTGAAAGGGCTGCAAATCTAAGACAGCCAGAAGTAAGCCTTGCCATGAAAGAATTGAAAGAGTGGAACTGGATTAAAGAGAGAGAATTAAAGAAAAAAGGTAAAGGAAGACCTCTTAAGAGCTACAAACTCACCTTAGACATCAAAGATATAGTTTCTGAGCTTGTAAATAAAAAGAGAGAGGAAATCAAGCGAGCTGAAAAGGATCTTGAGGAGTTAGAGAAGCTCGTAGGAATCTAAGCGTTAAAAGAATCTGAAATTTATTTATTATATTTTTGCTTTTAATTATTATGGTGAGTCATTTTTTGCGAATCTGATCTTGATTAGTTAAACTCAGAGTTAAGGCCTATTTAACCGAAACTTAATATACTTTCAATTCAATTAAGAACCCATGCAACTTGACACGAGCTTTATGGGTAAGCACCTGAGAGTCCATATTGAGAATGTGGTTATATTCTGCCATGGTCTTCCTTATGAAGCTGGATCTGTGGTTGAAAAAGGTTACGATCAGATTGCAAAGTATTTTGCAAAAAAGGGATTGAATTCTTTGATATTCGATTTTTCCGGAACTGGACTGAGTAAGGGCGAATTCAGCCTCTCAACATGGGTGGAAGATCTAACAGCCATTGTAAATGAATTTACCACAGTAAACCTAGTTGGTTTCAGCATTGGTGGTGTTATTGCAACATATATTGCATCTCAGGAGAAAAATATTAACAATCTGATTACAGTTGCAACACCCTGCTGCAGCCAATCGATTACTGATGATATGTTAAAGCAAGTTTACTCCCATAATCAACTAAGAGGAGTTATCAGAGGAATAAGAGATTTCGAATCATTTAAAACAAAATTCAGAAGGGAAATAGAAACATTTGAACCTGTGAAATGGATTGAATACGTAAAATGTCCTAAGTTGATAGTACATGGAACTTCAGATCAAATTGTGCCCTTCGAAGATGCGGAAACTCTTTTTGATCATGCTAAAGAACCAAAGTATTTCTTGAAGGTTGTTAACGGAAGTCACTTTTTAAGGCAGCAGAATGAAGTCATGGAGAAAATACGGGTTTGGTTAATGAAAAAAGAAAAATATGGGATGGTTATGCAGGAGATTTTTATTTAATTTTTGCCCCCAATTGCCCCCCAATTCACTCATTCAGCTTATCGAGTATGGCTTCAATCTGTTTAAAGACTTCTTCGATAGTTTTTGTTCCATCAATGTCGTAAACTACACCTTTTTTACTGTAGTAGTCAATGAGAGGTTGTGTCTGACTTTTGTAAACTTTCAATCGTTCCTTAACGGTCTCTTCTTTATCGTCATCCCTCTGGTAGAGTTCTCCGCCACACTTGTCACATTTGCCCTCTTCTTTGGGTGGGTTGTATATCAGGTGATATACAGCTTTGCAGTTCCTGCATGTCCTTCTGTTGACAATCCTTTTTACGATCTCCTCTTCAGGAACATAGACATTGATAACAGCATCGATTTTTTTGTTTAACTCTTTCAAAATTCCATCAAGCGCCTCTGCCTGATTGATCGTCCTTGGAAAACCGTCGAGAATAAATCCTTTATCACAATCTGGCTGTGCAAGCCTCTCTTTGACTATTCCTATAACTACCTCATCAGGTACAAGCTCGCCTTTGTCCATATATTCCTTTGCTTTCTGTCCGAGCTCTGTTCCTTTAGCAACAGCCTCTCTAAGCATGTCTCCCGTTGAAATCTGGGGTATGTTGTATTTGGCAACAATCATCTCCGCCTGAGTCCCCTTACCGGCACCGGGTGCACCGAGCAAAATCAGGTTCATGATCAAAAAATTACCATTCCTCTTTTAAACTTTTCATTTTTTATCAATTACAGACAGCAATATCATGACTAAATGTTTAGTTCAAATTCTAAAAGTTAATGTCATTGATAAAAATAATAAGTTAAAATTCAAAGAATTCTTCATAGACTTTTTGCTGCATCCTGCGATCCAGTATAAGTTCTTTCTCTTTCAAAACCTCTCTTTCAAGTTTTTTAAGGGTTGCATGTACAGCAAATTCTACTCCCCAGCTTTCACCACTAACAAAGAAAGTTCCCTTATCTGTGGTGAGTTTCAATCTGACAAAGATGAGTGGCAACCCTCTGAAGTTCTCCCTATGTCTCTTTATGTAAACTGAGATCAGAGAGTCTCCGAAAAAGTCCTTGAATTTTTTCATGAATTTCTCGAGGTCATCAGAAATTGCTTTCTTCTCAAAATCGTCAAGTTCGACATCTCTGGTAACAATCTGGACATCATATCCGACAGGAGTGGCCTTTCTAACAAAATATTCGAGAATATCTTTCTTTATAACGATCCCTTCAGGCATCTGATCTCTTGTGATTACAACACTTGAGATTTTGTTCTTCATCATTAAGTCGATTACTTCAGATACGCTGGTTCCCGTGTCAGCAGTTACAACAGGGTAACTCATTATACTGTCAGCCATAATTGATAAGGTCTTCTCCTTCTCGCCACTCCCATCACCCATTCTAGCCCTTTTTCTTGGGGATATTATCCTGTCAACAATATCTTTTATTGTAATCATTCCTTTAACCCTGTTGTTGTCATCAATTACAACAACCCTATCAATACCATGGTTTCTCATTGTCGCAAGGGCTTTTGCAGCTGAATCATATGTTTTTATCACTATAACGTCCGGGTTCATCACTTCTCTGACTTTAATCTTTTTAAACTCCTTTTTAACAAGTTCAAGGAAGTCATTCACATAAATCAATCCATATTTTCCATCGACTTTTACAATGACGAATGGTGTGGAATCCTCAACAAATCTCCTCGCAACTCTCTCGGGTGTGAGATTATTTATGTCCAGAATGCCGGTTTTTACGGCAAAACTCTTTATCTTGGTCTCATGGGGGTTTACCATTACACTGCCCCTTACGAGATCCCGTTCTCTTATGACTCCTATAATCTTCTTTCCCTCCTTTACAAGAATCGCATAAGCACCATCTGGCTCATATTTGTCCAGAAATGGAATGATTTTTGAAATGGTCTCTTCAGCATCTATAACCTCATAATCTTCTCTAATAAGATCTTTTAACAGTTCTGCATCCATCGAATCACCTCTACTTTTTTACAAATTTTCTCTATTTTCTATTTACTCTCAATCTATATCTGTGAGTGCATAATTAAAAACACTTCCGCACACAGACTGTTTAAAAGTTTTATCTGAATCCGTTATAGGTTTTTATTAGTATTTGTTTATTTATTTCTTAATTTAATGTGAATTTGATAGGGGATTTTATTTCAACCGGGTTCAAGTAAATTCAAGAGTTTGACGGATAAAAAACCTGAAACCAAAAGTTCCAGACTACAACTGAAAAATATTAAATGCTGGTTGTGGAATTGACTTCTATGGAAGCGTCATCTCAGAGTCAGTGGTTTATGGAGAGCTATAATGGATCAGCCCTCATGATCAAAATTAAAGAAACGATATTTGAAAGTGATGGGATTCAGAAAATTCAGATATTCAACACCGAGGATTTTGGTAGGATGCTCGTCCTTGATGGAAAAATCCAGCTTACAGAGAGGGATGAGCAGATGTATCATGAGATGCTCGTTCATGTTCCTCTTTTCATGGTTGAAAACCCGAAAAAGATACTCATAATTGGTGGCGGAGATGGGGGAGCGGTGAGAGAAGCCCTTAAACATAACCCTGATGAAGTTGTCATGGTCGAAATAGATAGGGATGTGGTTGAGGCATGCAAGAAATTCATAGGGATTGATAGGGGTGCGTTGAATGATGCGAGGGTGACCGTGCTTTTCGAAGATGGTATCGAGTTCGTTAGAAACTCAAAGGAAAAATTCGATGTGGTAATTGTTGATGGAACAGATCCAAATCCCGTAAGTCAGAGTCTTGTTGCAGGAGATTTTTATATATCTGCCTCGAAAATAACAAAACACTTCTTTGTAACTCAGAGCCAATCACCCTTCGTTCAACAGGAATATTTTACTGAAATACTTCGTAATGCCAGAAAAGGTTTTGATTTTACGAAGGTTTACATAAACTTTATTCCCACATATCCTCTGGGCCTCTGGAGCTATACAATAGCCTCTAAGGAACAGTTTAGGGTGAAAAATGAGAAAATTCTTAGAAGATGGAACGAGAGGATGATTGAAACGTTCCACTACAACCCGGAGATTCATATAGCATCCTTCTCACTTCCAAACTGGTTAAAGGAAATTATTAATTCCATAAAGGACTAAATAGTTAGGATTTGGAAAGGGTGATTAAGATTCAGAGAGATGTAGGTTCAGAAATCTGAAAAATAGCCCAAGGCAGGCCATAGATGTGAGTGAACTTTCGGTTCTTATAAACTTTCTATTTTAATCTAATCAAACTTAATCTATCTTCCGCCCTATAACTATAAATCCGGTGTGCCATACTCTCGTAACAGGTCTGGTGCCAACTCTTTTGTGTTCAAGGTTGAGTTTAATGAGTTCAAAGCTCTCAATCTCCTCGAAATTAGACTCCATCATTGCATTGTAGGCGTCTCTTGTAGCCTCGATGTACGGATTGTAGATCGCTAAGTATCCACTGGTTTTCAGGAGATCTTTTGCATATGGAACGAATTTGTAGTCATCTTTCATGTCTAAGGTAATTAAATCGAATTTAACTTTCAAAGCTTTTGCAACTTCGAAAATATCTCCTATTATCTGGTAGATATTGGTCAGCCCAGCAAGCTCAAAATTTTTTCTTGCTATTCGGGCAAATTCAGGACGCTTCTCCACTGTTATAACCTTTCCATCCCTGTTGAAATAGGCGAGATAGGCTGCTAGAACTCCGCTTCCAGTACCAGAATCCAGAACGTAGCTTCCCGAACGAAATCCTGTGTAAGCAATGATGGCCCCTATATCTTTGGGCATTATTGGTGTTGGTCCTTTCTTGAAATGTTTAAAAAAATCCGAAAGGCTGAACGGAAGAACTCTGAATTTTGTTCCCAGATGGGTTTTTATTTCATCACCATACCTCAGATTTTTCAGCTCAGAAAGCTTAATCACACCTCTATGTGTATGAAAATCACCTTCAAAACTGTTAATGATATAGCTATTTTTCCCACTAACAATTACTACGGGAAGTGATAGATTTGATTGATTTCTTTGCGAAATATCTTTTTTTTCCGATCTATGAGGAAAATTTTCAGTCATCCTTAGTCCTTTATTATCTACTAACAGTTAGTCTATATTTACTAAAAGTCCATTATTGAAGCTCTACTCAAGGTTCTGCAATTTCATTAAAGCCTCTGCAAGATCACCATTTGCTTCTTCAAGGGCCTTTTTTGCCTCTTCCTCACTTACATTGGCCTGCTCGACTATCAGTTTAATATCTTCCTCATTTATAGCAGGTTTCCTTACAGAAACTTCATAACTCCCTGCTATCTGAAAACTTTCGACCCCTTTCGCTGAAATTTTAGTTACACTTGGATTTTTGAAGATCAGATCTTCACCTCTGGTTCTTATGATAACCTCCTCCACCTCGATCTCTTCCATATCTATGCCCATTTGTTTCATCATCTTCTTCATCTGTTTAGGGTTAGTTGGGAACATGTTTTGAAAGATGAACCCTCAATATTAATAACTTTAGGTTGGATTTAGATTTGATGGTTGAATCAGTATCATCGACCAAAATTGATTGAGATTCTGATTTTCTGCTGGTCAGAACCATTAGTTTTTTGGGCATAGGTAATATAGTTTTATCAAAGGTATAGTTTTATCAAAGGCCTCAAAGCATCTGGAAATCAGATACATACACAATTTATCTTCTAGATCTACTGTGCTTGAGATTTGATATCTGCTGTCAATCTTCCATCATCTTCAAAATCCCTCTAAGCCTCATAAGCAAATCGACCAGCCCTGCAGTGAATACAATGTAACCAGTTACAACAAATCCAGCATGAATGCCGAGTTGCACATGACTCAACAGCACCAAACCCATTGCTATTGTAAAAATTCCGAAAGTAAAAGCTATATTGTATAAACTTACAGGAAAAACAACCATATTTATCTTTCTTAAATAACTGGTTGTTCTTATGATCGTATACAGCAGAATGATTAAGAATATCGCTCCCGGGATAATGTAATAGGATAGATCTATATCAAGTCTGCTAAACAATAACCAGAGAACAGCAAAGTAAAAAGCATAATCCACAAGCTCCTTCTTGAATTTAGGCCTGAAATCAGCTTTCCAGAGTGCAATGATCATGCTGA
>MTML01000067.1 GCA_002011215.1 Archaeoglobus sp. JdFR-24 | reverse complement strand
TTTTATATCCTCCAGGTAGCTTCAAAAAAGCCCTAATTGGGACATCATTTCCCCAAGTTCTTGTGCTTAATATTGCTCTTTTACTTAATCTTTCCAATGACCTAAATAAGTAGTCTAATTTAAGTATATTACGATAGTATGTAAGATTATGAATTTTTTGGGAATTAAATATTTTTATCAACTTTAATTGTAACTTTTTATATTTTTCTTTTTTGAAAGAATTGATTAACTCAACAAACACTTTCAACGGGCAAAATTTTACCAGAAAAATATCCTACTGAAGCACTAAATCCTCCAAAAATAATCAAGGCTAATATAGTATTTAGAACTAATCTTGGCAGTAAATAGAAACTAAACTCTGCAAAGATTCTAAAAGTCAAATAAGTGATAACAATAACAAGGTGGACTAAGAATGGTATACAACCAACTAATGTTCCGAATTTTGCCGAACCGAATCTGCATCCAGCAGAAGCTGCATAAAGAGGGTACACAAAAAGTATAAAGTACCCAGCAACATTGTGTGGACCAAGCCCGGCGAATGTTGAACCTAGGACTCCTAAAAAATACCTATTATAATTGTCTCATAGAGTTTATACATGCGCTTATACATAGCAAAAAAATAAACATCCATCTTTAAAAATTTTGGGTGGTTAATAACAATGTGGTATCATCAAATTATAGGTATTGGGCATAACAAACTTAACTAACAAAAACTCATCAATCCACTTCCTTGCGAAACTCAAACTCTTGCTAAACCTGTTGATTTTTCCGTAAAATCTAACAGAAAATGACATAGAAAAGATCTTAAGCTTATTTGAGGGATTAGTAAGCGAAATATTAGAAAAAAACAGGTGATTTTTATGAGTGAGATAAAGGTGTAACCTACTCAATCCCTAAGCAGTTCATTAATCGCTTTTTCGAGGGTAAGGATGTGTTTGTAAAGCCAGCAACGGTGTGGAAGCAGCTAAAGCCAGGGATGAAGTTCGTTTTCTATCAACCACACGAGGATACAGGTTTTGTTGGTGAAGCAAAGATAAAGCGGGTAATCCTACAGGAAGATCCGATGAAATTCTACGACTTCACTTACGGTGATAGAGTTTTCCTTTCAAAGGAGGAACTCAAAGAGTGTTTATGGTGAAGTGGACACGTCCAGATAGGGGCTTAAAAATTGGCCATACCCGGCCATTAACTACACTCCTAACCCTTCCAAACAGTAGTAGCTTACCAATTAATAGTTCGTAGATCTCTTGGTTTCGTATGCATTACGTAGACATTTTTGTAGTTGTCGATTAGAGCTATGAAACCGCCATCACGCGAGATATCGGCACCTTCTATAAACTCGTCGAATTCTGTACTCCAGATAACGTCTCCTTTCTTATTAAGGAAATACAGCTCTTTTCCAGAAGCTACCAAAGTTTCACCGTTGTCTGTGACTACGACTTTACTTGATACAGGAATGTTGGATTCTCGTAATGATTTTTTCCATAGTTCCTTACCATCTCTATCAAACAAGCAGATTTCTGAATCGGTCCACACTAGAAGATATCCACCGTTTTTTGATAGTGCTAAATCTTTGACCCATTCAAGGTATGGATGTCCAATACTCCAAATTTCGTGACCGTAGTAGTTCCTAAAGTAAATGGCGTGATGATCTGCTTTGTAGGCTATATACTCACATTTTTTGGCAGGCACGAATTTATCGCAATCTCCTCCAATGAGGAAATAATGAACAAACCCTTTTTTTATGTTAAAAATGCATAAATAATAATTTACATATACTAATACGTTTGCACCACCTCTTGAAATAATAACACTATCATATTTAAAATCTCCATGTCTATCACTTAGTTCGGAGGGGACCTCGAAAGCCATTATACCACCCCCTTCTTTGTAACAGAAGATGTTGCGGGTGCTATAGTAATGACAACCGGCTACAACCAATTCACCATCATCAGTAATAGCTACATCCATCAATTCATCTGGAATTTCCATCGGTATTGTAATCTCATGATTTTGTAGAATGTTACCACTTTCAGCGTCGAAAACACACAAATAGCACTTTCTGATTTCAATTTCAACGATTTTCTTAGTTTTAAAAATAAATCCCGTTTTCACGAGTCTTTTCTCTACTTCTTTCCAGATCACCGCAGCTAGAACTTTTTTCTTGTCATCTGAGATTGAGACAAGAGTAAATTCGGGATATATGCCTTGTAGTATATCACTAAGGAACTTAGATTTCCAAATAAATTCTGGCTTCATAGTAATCACACCCTATTTCCACGTTTTCACTCTAATCTTTTTTATTTTTTTTCTGTTAAACCCATTCTGTGGTATCCCGAAATAATTTCACTTCTTCAATCAACCACCTCTTGGTGTAATCAAAAACCCTTCCAGTAGGCAACTACCCAGAAAAGCTTGGTAAGGTGTCTCACGTTCATCAAAATTCAGACTCAGAATATGCTTTACCCCATTCTCCGCTAAAAACTCCTTGAACTTGTGCTTAGCCTTCTCTCTTCCTTTAGCTGTAACGAATTTAGTTCCGTGATCTGTTTAGTATTTCGTCCGGAGTTCCATATTCCTTGAATCCCATTTTTAGATCTCTAATCATGTTCTCAGTAGTAACTGAATCGAAAACACCATACCAAGTGATAAAACGGCTTGCATCATCCATGAGAGAGATTATCCCATTTATCATCAAGTCTTTTCCGATCTCCTTGCCATAAAGACAGGAATGCTTCTTCCAAACTCACGTGTTCCCTTCTTTTCTTCTTATTCATGTTTTCCTAACCAAATCTGGTTTAGCAAGACTTGTGGCGTTACTTTCATCACAGCAGTTAGCTGAAGAAACAGTCGAAAAGACTGACAAAACATCAGAATTAAAGCAAATAGGGGGAAACTAAACCAGTATATCATAGAAAAATAGGGAAAGACAAAATGTAGATAAAAAAATATAATAAAAATATAAAGAAATTCAGATTTTTAAATTCTTCTCATACGCACCATTTTCCATGCAAATTCAAATTCAGGAGTGTGAACGAGATCTGGGTACTCTCTTTCAAATTCGTATACATCTATAGGGGTACATGGTCCCTAGGTCATTTAGCTTTTTTAATCCTTCAAGTTTTCTGAGTTCTTCTTCTAATATAATTTTTTTAATAATTTCTTTTAATTCTTCTTCCTCCAATTTACCCACCTCCTAGAAATTTCTTGTTAATTAATTATTATTGTATATAAATTTTTCCTATTTGGCACTTATACAGGGTGTTTACAGAACTTACAACTTTTTATATGTCCTTAAATCAACAATAAAATAAACAAGGAATTAATCTCCCTAATTTTAAGAGACATTACAAAACCACCTCTACAAAGGAAATAAACCGACTTAAAACTCCAAAGCTTATGTAGGAGTAGGTATAAGCCTCTCCGGGTGGGAAGAATGCATATACCACCGTAGACAACCAAAAAATGTTACAGTACCAGTTATTAGTAAAATTTTTAAAGTTAAATTGTATCTTTCCAGAGTATGTAAAACACCATGAGACAGTTATAATAGGTTTTCTGAATTATTTCGTTAACATCATTAGATATGACCACGTATTAAGATCGTATTTGTTCTGGTTTTTGCTAGGCGCCACTTATGGCAGTATCATTGGTTTAGCTACCCCAAGTTTAGTAAGACTTTTAGACGGTTTAATTCTGCTAGTACTACTAGTTTTAACGATTTACTCTGTTAAAATAGTTAAAATAGCTTTGAACTTCTTAAATTCGTAGAGAGTACCCACCATCCATCAGAGTTTTTAATTTTGGAGTCTAGTCTCGCTTTAGGTGCTGTGTTAATGTTAGCCGTCCCCCCCCTCAATACCATTACTATTTCGAGCAATTTGGGTGCTTTTTGGACTACCAGCTATCTTTCGGGTATATATTTATTTCCTTAAGAAAGACGAGAAATTAAGTTTTGTTATTTTAGTGCTACTTGTTTTGGACTTTTTGTAGGCTTGTCAACGACCCAAGTAGGATTAAGATTGTTCCTTCTTGGTTTAGTATTACTAATAATTGTAATTACTGGCTACACGATTGAAAAATGGAACAAGAATCATTAATCTTCTTTATAAAGAGTTCTTACAATTTCCAACTTCTCTATTGCTAAATTTTCCATATTTAGGTAAACTACCGGCAATTTGTAGTATCTTTCTGTTTCAGTTTATCATTTCTGATCTCCTTTTTTGAATTACCGCAAACATTATACCAGATCTCCAAGCTTGATCTAAGCAGCTTTATAGCGATGATTCTGCAGATCTGAATTCTATCACAAGGAGAAGGGCAAGGAATGCGAAATTCATCGTTGATTGCACTGAGTGTTGACGTCAACTGGTTTAGAAAGCCCATTTGAAGAGCAAGCTGATGATTTTTCTTGAGAACTGGCAGAATTTCAAGTCAATCAGATCTATATAGAGGATGTGTTCAAATTCGCAAAATCATTCAGATTGTATCGCTACACAATGAGGCTGTTTACAACTTCATAACATTGAATGTCCTTTTAATGAATCATCATAGCTTTGGGATTTGGAGAAAAGTGTTGCAGAGATGTGTGTTGGAAAAGAGCCTAAAATACTTATATCCTTCTGCATAAGCTATACCCATCCAAACTGTGAGAGGAGGTGTTCTCTAATGGAGATTTATTGCGAAGAATGCGGAGGGAATGAATTCATAATAAAAAAGTAGAATTATGTATTTATTGTTCTTGAATGTAAAAAGTGCGGAAAACAATATACTATTTTATAAACCATATGTCATTAATTAACACAAGAAAAAACTTAATTTATTTTATTTTTATTTTAAATCTCAAGGAATTAACTATAGATGAAAGATAATAATCCTTTTCCTTCTGAAGCAATTTTATTACTATATATATGACCGGGATTAGAAGTAATATAGGCCCTATAAAGGCATATATTATCGGTCCCCAAAGTCCACCGATAAACACGCCACAGAACATAAAGAAGTATGAATTCTCGTCTTCACATTTTTCGACTTTTGGGATTAAAAAACTTGCAAAAAGAGATATTATAATCAAAAATAAAATGAAAGCTAAGCTAACGCTCCTAGGTTCTGGACTTAACATCATACTTATATAAAATAAGCCAATCATTTCTGGCAAGTAAAGAATAGTTACAAAACCAGCAACGTCCATTCTCACTTGTTCTTTTAATTCTTCATCTTCTAACCTAACATCATGCCTTCTGTTGTATTCTTTTACCACAATAAACATAGGAGCTAAGAGGGCTATTATGTAAACTATGATCCATATATACATAACGTACTCATCAGAATTGGGGTAAAATTTGGTTTCTAAAAATATCGGATGGGTTGTAAGTAAAAAACACAAAGTAGATCCCAAACCTACACCAATAACTAAACCGTAGAGATAATATTTTCTCACTAAATGCCCATATTGAATATAAAACTTGTTTAAATATTTTAAATATTCTAAACAAATGTGTATCAACCGATCCAAAATTTTCATGTTTTATTTATCTAGTTGCCAAGTATATATCCCTTTCGATCGCGATTTCAGTCACAAGAGTTTCAAACTCTACTAATTTCACTGGGTTTGAGTGTTTTTCTGAGATTTTCTATTAGCTATTAGTGACTACTCCACTATGGTATAGGGAATCTTTCTTATTATTTTTTCCTTATATAGATTGCTACTAAGATCATGTTTTAGGGATAAAAAATTTGGGAAAATACAGCAAAGTCTTGGATCAAAAAATTTTTATTTTTAATTTTGAGATATACTTCATGAATAGGCGAGATGTTGTGTTTTATTTTCCACTACTCGGATTTATTTTAATAGTGATTGCAGTTTCCATATTTGTAGCTTATTATTATGGATTTGCAATCTTATTACGTCTTATTTATTCTGTAATACCTATATTAGTAATTTTAAGGGTATTGGGTATTTCAGAAACTAAAACAACAAAAAAAATATTTTACGGTAGGTGTTATACTTTTCTTAATCTCTGTTTATGCTGTATATTATATCTGGCATGAATCTGATTATATTGTATATTTTACCACAGCATTTGTGGTAATTGTGTTATTAATTTTGAGGTGGACGTCTGAACCATTCGGTCTTGATATTTTCTCTCTTTTGTATCCTTTTTTTGATATGATAAATTACCTTATGGAGAAAATTGCTGTAAGAAATGCTAAAAAGTACGAAGAGGAAGGAGATTATCTTGAGGCTGCTAAGTGGTACAAATATGCTAGGCAACTTGAGAATGAGGCCAAATGTTATGAAAAAGCTGGAAGATTTCATGAAGCTGCTGAAATTTACTCAATAGCCGGTTTGAGAAATCTTGCAGCCCAATGCTATGAGAAAGCTGGAGATTATGAATCTGCTGCTGACCAATACCAAGCTCTTGCAGAGCGAGAAAATAAAGTATATTTTTGGAAAAAAGCTTATGAGAATTACAAAAAAGGTGGGAATACTATCAAGGCGATAGAATGCTTGTGGGAGTACGCAAAAGGAAATCCAGAATGTCAGAGAAATTTAGTTCAATTATGTAGTGAATTAGAAAAAGAAGTATTAAAAATATGGGAAAGGACAATGAGGTAGGCTCGTCTAGAACTATTTTGCATAAGTTACCCTTGTCTGGCAAAACGGCGAAAGCTGGGATGGTTTCTAACTTCAAACACTGTTAGCATTTTGGTAATCTATGATGATATCTGAAGCAAATAGAGTCAGAGGTGATAGGAGTTTCTGATTACTCCAATGTCCAGTATTGCTTGTAGGTCTGATTTACTCTTTGCTCGTTATTCCTTCGATCTCTGCTATCTCCTTGGTTAGTGTCCCCTTCTCTTTTTCTTTGATTATCATTTTATCGCTTTCTCGTCAAGTTTACATTGCTGTTTAGTTGACTGGAAAATAATTTCGAGAAAAGACATTAAGAAGCTAACAGGACAATTATATAAAATAAGTGTTAAAAAGAATTTTTAAGCAATAGATAAAGTGAATATTTTTTAAACAAAGTTCCAGTTGCTTATTCATCATGATACCAATATATTTTATGTTCTCCACGTACTTTAATTGTGCCATCATCTATGTAGCCTCTTCCTTTGCATAGTGGACATATTTCAGTTCCGCCAGTGATGGCATCGAGAATTATACCAAGAATGCTATGACCAACAGGATTCCCATCATCCCACGAAAGTCTACCTCTCCCCTCACATCTTGGACATTTTATTAGTACCATTTGTATCACCCTATTAACCTCAATTTCCTCACATTTAAATCTTTTGACTAGATAGATTTATGTAAACATGTCCACTAACAGAAACGACACGTAAATAGCTACAGAAGAATTCTAGTTTTAATTAGGATTTGAATAGTTAATTGAGCAGAAGAAGACACAGATTCTACCAAACCCTCATCATCGAAAGTTTTATTTTTGTAACTAGTAATCGAACCTTATATGATAGACAAAAATCAGTTTGTTCATAAATTATCAGAAAAAGAAATAAAACAGATATTTAACCGTTGGAGTAAAGAAAAAGCTACAATTCCAATAAATTTTGCTGAAAATATTGAAATTATAAATGTACTAAATAAAGATGTTTTCCTTGTAACCCTAAAAATACAGTATGAAACACGAAAAGTTAAAGAAGCTTTTGAGCCACTGGAAAGTAGTAAGAGGGTAAAAACTACTGGTGAGAAGTTAGACGTTTGGGAATTAGATTCAACAATAGAATCCGAAATATTAAAGAATAAATCTTTTGTTGAAAAATATGAAGAAATTCCGATTCCAAATAGTGAAAGAATTGATGTTTGTTATAAATGTAAAGGTGATGGAGAAATTACCTGTCCATATTGCTTGCCCACCAAAGCAATGTGGGATTACTGCAAAGGCACTGGATGGAAACTTTGCATAGAATGTGTAGGGAAAGGAGTTAAAAAGGTTGGATCATTAGAAATGGTATGTCCAAAATGTAGTGGTGCTGGAGAGGTTTACTGTCCACTGTGCGGAGGTGCTGGATACCGAAAATGTTTATTTTGTCTTGGAACTGGAATGAAACAATGTGATGTATGTAAAGGCTTTGGTAAACTCAAATATTTTGATGTAGGGATCATTGAATTCAAAAAATTTGAGAGAAAACAATATTATTACGATATCCCAGAGGATATCTTTCAAAAAAGCATCGAATATTATTCTGGAGTAATTCCTTCACATAAGTTTTTTAGTGATTTAAAAGCTGATAAACCCCTTGAGATTACTATAGAAGATAGACTAGAGGAATATAGAATGATTGAACAACTGGCTCCAATTTTAGACAAAATTTCGAGTATATTGAAAGAAGAAGAGAGTATATTTAAGTCATTAAATATAAACTGGAAGACTATTAGACTCCTATATTGTCTTCAAATTGATTATATACCAGTGACTGAGATAAATTATAATTATAAAAATAAAAACTATGTTGCATGGATATTTGGGCTAGAAAAAATTGTTTTTGCTCGAGATCATCCTAATGTTATTATGGATAAATTATCTGATTTTGGTAAAAAGCTCATCAGTATTTTTAAACGTAAGAAGTTTTAAAAATAAAAACTTTATATATTATTTTACACTAGCGGAATAAATTAAAGCTGGTTGATAACGTAGAGGACGTGTCAAAATAATCACCTCCAATTGCTCTGTTGAAAGTAAATGAGTTAGGTGGTATAAGTAAGGTGAGTAGGGAAGGTATGGTGAGGTAAGATAAAGAAACGCCATATGTTGTAGGCTACTGGTATGAGATGAGCTTCGACGAGTTTTGAGTAAGGGGAACGGGATTTTATGCGATCACCAAACCTACGTTTGATGACTGAGATAACTGTTTCGACAATCCATCTTTTGCCGTACAAACCGACAATATGGCAGAATAGCCATCTGAGGAAGATGTTTATTCTCTCTGAAGACTTGTAACAGCCACCTCTTTTAATCGGTCTAAACACAGCAATCTCTTCGTTACCCCTACAATCGTAACCAGAATCTGCCAGTAGAATATCACAGGATAGAATATCTCCTCTTTCAAACATTTCTCTTAAGATTACTCCGTCATTTCCAGGACCATACCTTACGTCTCCAGACAGGATAACCTGTGTCTCCACGTCAACTACTATCGTCATCTTAGTCCAGCTCTTCCTCTTCTTTCCACTCTTCTTCGCGTAGTAAAAGCTTGCGTCGTCTTCTCTTAAACCCGTGGAATCTATTGCCAAGACTTCTAACTTTACGTCCAGTAATTTGCCACTCTCCTCTAACAACCTTCTCAAATCTTCTTCCCTTTAACCTCTTTACCGCTTTACATATCGTCGAATAGTGCGGAACTTCCTTCAAGTTCAATGCTTTCCTCAACACCTTACTCACTAAAAATTCATCTTCTACGTCTCTTATAAGTCAAATTGTAGATAATCCCGTACAAAAACATCGCTATCAACTGCCAGAACTCGTACTTCTTCGGTCCCCTTTTATTGCTGTATCTCGGCAACACCTTCTTGCATATTTCGTAGCATGTCTTCGCTACTACCTCCTTCTTCGTTACCACACTACCCCCTTGTCATCACTTATCATAGTCTTTTTCAACAGAGCAAGAGCCTCTAAAAAAGAAATAGGGTTTCCCTTTATCAACTTTCCGAATAAAATCAAATAACCTACATCACACCCCCATATTTTTATCTCTTAACTCCAGAAGAGTGCCTCTAAAAAATAGCATCTAAAATCAATCAAAATCAAAAAAGAAAGCTGATAAATAGAAAAATTTAAAAACAGAATCACTAAATCCTTTTTCGTGATTACAGACGAGATAAGGGAGAAAATCAACAGAGGCGAAATCTACGAAGAAGAATTAAGAATTCTCGTTTACAGCTTTGCTTACACAATAAGCAGAACTGTAAGAAAACTTTTCAAAAGAAATCGAAGACGATGCTTTCATTGACTATTTCAAAGTAGAAACGATAAGAAACTTCATGGGAATGATTCCTGCATTCTTCTACCTCTATCTGAGCTTTGACGAGAAGTTAAGAGAAATACTCGATTTAAAGGTTTTAAAAACGATAAATGATTACGCAGAATACCACAGGAAGAGGAAGAAACTCTCGTATCACCTCAACAGAATGGTATTCAGAAATCTTAAGGTTAAGGACGGAGAAATATACGTTCTCGATACCTTTATCCTGTCGATTTAAACAAGCGAAGAAGTGGGAAGAAGATAGTTCAGGGAACTTTCGATGCTGAATTCGTCTTCGATCCTCTAAAGGGAACAACAGTTGGCTATATTGTAGCAGTTCTCATTAATCTGTCCAATCTTAGCATGGTTAACGTTAAGATCTTCTCAAAGAAGACGTCAAAGGTTAAAATCTGGGAAGAGATGGTGATAAAGAATTTGGGAACTCTAAACGGTAAAATAAAGGCTGTGATAGCCGATGCAGGCTTTAGCTGCTACAGTTTAGAGATGTCGATGTCGTACAGGATTATACCGATCGTCAGGCCGAAAAACAATCTCAAGAAGCTTGAAAGGATATTTAAGGCGACGCCTGTAAATTTTGACTGGCTGGATTCGAGGTATTCAGGTGTCTTTGATGATTTGGTTAAAGATTTGAACGAGATAATTGAAATGACCCTTCAAAGCTTAAACGATTACGAAGATTTTGCCGAGATGAGGGCTGAGATCGAGATTCTCTTTAAAGCCACTAAAGCTTTATTCGGATTGAAGGACCTGCACATCTATTACAGAGATCTGGCGATTCCAAGGGTTGTTATGTGTCTTTATGCTGGATCTCTTTTCATGCAGTTCTGCGCGGAGAATGGGCTTAAAGCTGACGTTATCATAGAGCATTTGAGAAGGAGAAGATTGTAATTTATAGGGCACTTTTCTGGAGCTGTTTATTTTAGATTTTGGGTTGTTAGATTTCAGATTCTTTAAAATAGGGGGATTGGATAAAGGGAGACCCTAAAAAAGAAAGAATATCATGGTATCGTATCCAACAACGCATCAACACCCTTTTCATATAACACATTCCCAACAACGATGACATCTGCGAATTCAGCCATGATCATAGCTTTCTCTCTCGAATCTATTCCCCCCCATAAAAAAGCGTAGTCTCACTTAAAACATCAGATACAGCCCTCACGACTTCAGGATCTCCGAATTTTCCGCTGCACTCCAAATAAACTATCGGCAATCTGTAATATTTCTCCGCAACTTCGCGTAGGCTAGGATGTCTTTAACATCGAGATCGCAAACGGCATTTGTTAACTTGGCTACAGCCAACTTGGGATTCAAAATTATTTAACTTCCAGGAAAAGTCGTATTCCAGTCAATATCATAGTTTTTAATCCATTCCTTGTGCAAATAAATGATCCAAGTCACCTCAGATGAGTTCAGAACCGTTGGAACGGAAAGATAGTCTATGCCATTTGTATAAATCACATCTGGGTGAGATAGTTCGAGGATCTTAGTTATGTTAAAACCTTCAAGCATCTTAACGAGTTTAGCGATTTTGTCTCTCGTTATATTCTGAGTTCCGCCAACTTAAGAGTAAATTTCGAAATTTGAGATGACACCCGTTTTTCAAGATTCTATAAGCCCTTTAAAGGATTTTATTTCGGTCCACCTCATCTACGATATATCAAACAGTGATGACCGAACAATACTAAATCGAATTCTGCGTCTCGAGTTTTAGAATTTAGAAATATAAGTACTAAACTCCTCAAATAGAGGAGTCAGAATCCGTGTTTTTACTGAAACGAGATAAAATTTTTGCTCTGTTAGTTGCTCAATTAGAAGGTAAAAATCCATACCTGCTAAGAACATTAAATTTACTCAGTCGTGACCTTATCAAATTTTATCAGTAGCCACACTTATAAAGCATTCACGATAGTAAGATTTAAATGGGTTATTATTCAATTAACACTATGGGCGTAATCTCTATCTTGCTGATTGTAGCTACTCTAAGTGCGATATATACCTTAATGAAAGAATTGACGATATACAATGAATTATATCGAATTAGCGTTACATTAATAATCGCCTTTCTTTTATTGGCTTATATAAAGTACGTTTTTCTGATTTTAGGATTTGCAACCCTGTCATTAGCAGGGGTTTTGTTGATAACTCTTGGAAGTGGAAAAAGTGTAAATCAGCTTAGTAATATATCTTCGCAAATAAAATCCATTATGCGCAGGGTTAAAGAAAAAAGTAATCTCGACACTATCACAAAGAGGTGGTAGTTTGAATACTATATTTGATTTGGTGTATTTTACAATAATAATTCTAGCTGGTCTATCATATATAAAATGGAAGAAATATGGGGATGAAGACTCATTCGGGAAAATGCTAATGTTCTTAGTTATGTGTATATTTTATCCATACTTTGTGTATCACATGCAAATTGGTTATTACTCAAACACATATTACGTTGGAGCAAGAATCCACTTTATGTTCAATGAGCTCTTAAACAATTTTGCGAGAGGAGACATTGATCAAATTTTATTGGGGCAAGAAAGATTTTATGAAAATGAGTTTCTTGATGTTGTATCAAAAATTGGGATGCTTGCATATCTTGTTTTGATGTTATCCATAACACTTGCATTAGGGACTGTCGTAAATTTTTTTAAAGGTTTAGCAGGTATAATCAAACGTTGATATAGTTGCTAAGTATCTTGTGGGTATGTCCAGATTACCAAAACAAATAAATCCAAAAATAACACCAAAATATGCAGTCGGTAAAGGAAATTGTGAAAGAGTTAAAGTCTTTGAGAGGAACAAAATTCCGTTTGAAAATAAAGTTTTCCGCAACAACCTACATCCAGACATCTCTGGTTAGAAGAACTGCAAGAATCCTATCTGAGATTCATCCCGTCTCCAAATCCTCAGTTCATAGATGGATAAAGAAGTTAAAGCGAACAAGAAGCAGTATATGTTTGCGCAGCATTAGATGGAAGAGAAACGAGTTTATTCTGATGAGAGTTTACACGACGAGAAACTATTTGACTACAAAGTCCTTTGTTAAGGAAGTGCTGAATTACTGCTAGAATAAGCCAAAATTCATCATCGATAAAGCTCCTTGGTTGATTGATGCTTTAGAGAGCCTTAATCTGGAATACCAGCATCAAACCTTTCGGTGAGATAAGTTTAGTTGAGGCTTTGTTTTCTTCGCTGAAGCAGAGGATCAGAATAATTCTTTTGTTCGATTACTTGTTTTAATCCTGTTAGGAATTGGAATCTGCTCTGCAAGCTGTTCATTCTGTATTACAATCGGCTGAGGTAGTGTTTGTGTTAAAGGGGACATGTCCCTGTTTTTGTCTGGAAGTACTACAAGCCAGCTAAGCCACCAGAAGAAGAGGAGTTTGCCATTCAAACGAATTTCAGGTTGTTGAGGTGACGAGGATGTTTGTGAAGATAGTTTTTCAATATAAAGCCGGAAGTGCTCGGTGAAGAAGTCTAGGAGCCACCGGAATGGAAGAACATGTGGTTCATGGCTTCTTGAGGGTGACTTTCAGGGATGCCAGAGATGAAATCAACCACTTCACTTCTTCGCCATCACACCAAACAATCTGGAGGTATACGCAGAAGTTAGGAGAGAAAATGGGGAGAGAATTCAAAGCCAGCATGTACTTTGCAGAAGATTCTACAAAGCTCCACTCATGGTACGGAAAGATAGAATTAACGATCCTTGAAGGAGAGAACGTTGTAGTTAGGGCTGGCAGAGAAGAAAGGATGAAGATGGAAGAAGAATCTGATGGACTTATGGGCTTAGGAGACGTTGACAAAGGTTAAAGTTTGAAGAAAGGCAGATAGATCTCTTTGCATACAAAAAGCTTATGATGTGGGTGACAGAGCTGAGAACCTTGGAAATCTGTTTATGAAGATGAGGTATGAGAGGGCAAGCTATGAATCGTTCATCGTTGAAGTTATGAAGGTGGATAGGGATATTAGATGGGAGGTGAATTTTACACCTGTGATGAGACACGACCAAAAATTTTTTAAAAGAAAAAATGACTAAAAAAAGGTGGTATAATGATACAGATCCATTTTGATCAGAGTCATAAGTATTGTTATACACAGATCCCCACGAGGGTGCATTGGATGCTCAAACTTAAAACAAGTGGTGCGATTGGTGTGCCAACCGGTAACATTAACTTAGTTCTAGTGATCGATAGAAGTGGTTCAATGCAGTATGACCTTAAGTTACAAACTGCTAAAGAAGCGGCTAAAAAGGCAGTGAGTTACTTGAAAGATTCAGATTATGTTACAATAATTGACTTTGGTAGTGACGTCAAGGTTAGATATAGTGGTAATTTCGATAAAGAAAAAGTTTACAGGACAATTGATAGGATCGATATAAAGGGTGCAACAAATTTCTATGATGCGCTAAAAAAAGCTATCTCAGCAAGTGGAAAAAAAGGTTACAGAAATCAGATTATACTTCTAACTGATGGTCAACCAACGGTGGGTATTACAAATGAGGTGAAGATTGTAGACCTTGCAAAAAAGTCTAATAGTCCTATTGTGGGAATTGGTGTTGGGCGGGATTATAATGAAATACTTCTGAAAAATATAGCACTGACTACAAATGGACATTTTGTTCATGCTGCGGACGCAAACGAAGTGATTGAGCTATTCAGAATCTTTGCAGAGGATGTTGTAAAGGGTGTTTCAGATGTTGAAGTTGAAATAAAGCCAGTACAAGATGTCAAATTTGATTTCTACACGGGAAATGAAAAAATAACAGCATTAACCCAAGTGGACCCCCCAATATTCAAGATTCCGCTTGGTATACTGGGCCCAAATACCGAAAGTTTTATCTATGGTGCGGCGATAGTTCCTGAGTGGGACGAAGGTGACAGGAGGATTGCAAAAATAACCGTCAGGTATAGAACCAATGGAGAAATAAAATCAGAGGATATTGATTTCGTAGTCACTTATACGCGTGATGAAAGTTTGGTTGTCAACAATATTAATGAGGAAGTAAATAGAAACGCACTTGCTGCAAAGTTTGGATCTGAATACTCAACTGCTGGGGATAAAGTTACAATTGTAGATAAAATTAGATCGATAGTAAATACGGTCACCGACCCCACTCTTAGAAAAGAATTGAACACAATTGTTCAGGCACATACTAAAGGTGACTCAAAAACAATAACTCAGACTGTTAGTGAGTTGGGCAAAGGTGTGACTATAACACCTGACAAAAAGAAAACAAAAGATTATTAGTTTTAATATAAATTAGTTTGGAGGGGTAAAATGGTTTGGAAATGCAGCAAATGTGGTGCTGAAAATGAGGATTCTGAAATGTTTTGCATTTGTGGTGCGAAAAGGGAGGAGCCACCCAAAGAGCCACCCAGGGAGGAGCCACCCAAAGAGCCACCCAGGGAGGAGCCACCCAAAGAGCCACCC